>CAZRLU010000229.1:0-3709 GCA_964600995.1 uncultured Oscillospiraceae bacterium
CCCTGGGTATCGGTGCCCACCTTGACGGCGTTGCAGGCGGAATAGAAATCGCAGTTTTCCACCAGCACCCGGTCCAGGGGCCGCTGGCCGGCGCCCTTGAAGCAGAGGGCGTCGTCGCCGCTGGAGACCCGGCAGTGACGGATCACCACGTCCCGGCAGCCGTCGATATCCATGCCGTCGTTGTTGTAGTTGGCGTGGTTGCGGACGGTGAGCTCCTCCAGGAGGACCCCGTCGCAGTTCAGGTAATTCTGCATCCAGCAGGCGGCGTTCTTCAGCGTCAGGCCGGCGACATGCACCCGGCGGCAGTCGATGAAGCGCATCAGGAAGGGCCGGCCGGGAGTGCCCTGGGCGGTTTCCTCCCCGGGAAAGTTTGCGGGCTGGCCCCGGCCGTCCAGGACCCCGGCGCCGCAGAGGCTCACATCCTCGCAGTCCTCGGCGAAGATCAGGGACTGGTGCATGCCCATGCTGGTATCCTGGACGGTGAGCCGGCGGGCGTGCATCTCGGGATAATCTGCCAGGTCCGTGCTGGCCAGGAGCCGGGCGTGGGCGCAGATCTCCAGCCGGACATGGGAGCGCATCACCAGGGTGCCGGAGACGTAGTCGCCAGCCCGCAGGCGCACCGTGCCGCCGCCGGAGGCCGCGGCCGCGTCCAGGGCCCTTTGCAGGGCGGGGCCGGCGGGCCGGCCGGGAACAAAGCCGTAATCCTCCGGGAAAAACACCGCGTCCGGGCCGGACCAGGGCCGGGCGGAGGCAGTCAGCTGCTCCGCCATGGCCAGGAGGCTGCGGCGGAGATCCTCACACCAGGAGGGCAGGGGCCCACGGGACAGGCTTTCAGTCGGCATCATGACAGACTCCTTTCTTCATCGGGGGAATCGGCGGGGCCTTCGATGGGGACGGTTTTCAACAGCCGGCCCGCCCGGTCGGCGATGATCCGCTGCCCGCAGGGGAAGGATCCCAGAAATTTTCCGTCCACGGAGAGCTCCGCGGCGCGGCCGTCGCTGCGGATGGCGTAGCGATGGTCATAGAAGACGGCCTCGCAGGTATATTCCTCCCCGCTGCCCAGGCTGAACCAGACCTGACCCAGATGGGGATGCAGGCCGAAATGATGGGCGATGTATTCCAGGGCGGCCAGCATGGTGGGGCCGTAGGCGTCCTGGACGGGCTCATCGCTGCCCGGGGCCACGGGCTGATGGGTGACGGCGTGGACCAGGGAGGGCCGGCCGGTGAAGGGATCGTACTGCTG
The DNA here is from genome assembly GCA_964600995.1 of uncultured Oscillospiraceae bacterium. Lineage (GTDB taxonomy): Bacteria > Bacillota > Clostridia > Christensenellales > Aristaeellaceae > Aristaeella. Next base: position 1,244 of record CAZRLU010000229.1, read on the forward strand.
GGTGAAGCGGTATCCGCCTTCGGCGATGGCATGGATCAGCTTTTCGCCCAGGCGGGTGACCAGGGAATGCCAGCCGTATTTTTCCAGCGCCAGGATGGCCCGCTGATAGGTGAGGCCCTCCGGCTGGCCGCTCCAGTTGTTCTCCGGGGCGTTGCGGAAGGCCGGATCGCTGACGGACACGCTGGGCAGGGGGAAGGGGGTCCAGAACTCTTCGGGATTCAGCAGATGCTCCCGGACGAACCGGTCCGCCATGGGCCTGGAGACGGAGCCCCAGTACATGCAGCGCAGGGTGTTGTGGCAGAGGATGTCGATGGTTTTTCCGTGCTTGTCCCGGTCGAAGAAGGCGCCCCGGGCCTCGTCCCACAGGCCTTCCTTCAGGGCCTTCGCCACGTCGGCGGCCCTGCCGGCCCAGGCTTCCGCCTCGCCGTCCTGCAGGATCCGGCTGATGGCGGCCAGGGTGTCCCGGGCGGCAAAGCTCCAGCTCATGACGTCCATGCTGGCCATGGGCACCACGGCGGCGTCCCGGGGCGGCTCGTCCTCCGTCCACCAGCAGGGGGCGTCCCCGTAGCGCAGGGCCAGATCCTCGCCGGTGTCATAGACGCAGAAGGACTCCAGGAGGCCGTCGCCGTTGCTGTCCCGGGTGCGCCAGAGGCAGGCGTCAAAGCGACGGAGGGTATCCCGGAGCTGCAGGAGAAAATCCCGGTCCTCGCCGAGAAGATAATAGAGATTCAGGGCGGGGAAGGGGAAGCAGAAGCCCTGATATTTGTTGAACTGGGGCTCCACCGTGCCGTTCACAACCTGGATGGAGCCGGGCAGGCGGCCGTCGGCCCGCTGGTGGCGCATGAAGAGCAGGCTGTTGTTCTTCGCGGCCTCCAGGCTGCGCAGGGCGTACATTTCTCCGCCCATGGGCTGGGTTTCCAGCCAGATCTTCTCATAGCCGCCCCCCTCCACCAGCACCAGGTCCTCCCCGAAGCGCTTCAGATTCGACAGGCATTTTCTTTCCGCCTCGTCCCAGACCCGCTGGAGCTTTTCATTCCCGCAGGAAAAGGTGACCCGCGTTTCCGGCAGCATGGTTTCATCTCCGATCCTTAATATAATGTGTTCGCGATTCTCATATGTTCGCGGTGTTCCGCGGCCGGGGCCGGCGAAGAGAACGGTTTCCGGAACCGCAGCCTTCCGCAGACCCGGCTGAATCTTTTTCTTCCATCTGCAATTTTACCAAAGCCGCGGACAAAATCAACCAAAAAGTGAAGGAAATCAGATCCGGGACCTGCATGCCGTGTCCTTCCCCGGCGGCGCGGGGCGCGGCGGCTGCCGGGAAACGAGGTGGGAGGCGGGGAAGATTTTGCCGGGCAGGCGGGAAGATTTTGACGGGGCATGGACAGGCGCGGTTTTTTCTGATAGAATGAAGCCTCCAGAGGGCGTCGCAGGCACCGCAGGACAGGACCGTCAGGAAAGGACAGCCCATGACCGGAACCGTTCAGGCCAGGAAACCCGGGTCCCGGCGCGGCGCGGCGCGAAGCGCTTCTTTTTGCGCGGAAAAGAATATCAGCATCATCAGGATCCCCGGCCCGCAGGGCCGGGGATCCTTTTGTGCTTCTGAAAGAGAGCACAGCGGCGCTCCGCCGGGGCGGGCGCCGGCCGGGCCGGAAATTCTTTTGCGGTGGAACGAAAAAGACCGTCCCCCTGTTCGGGGATCCTGCCGCGGCGGAACGAAAAAGACCGTCCCTCTGTTCCGCGGGGCGGATCGGGAGGAAAAAGACCGATTTGGACAAAAACACGAACATTACGAAACGATAAACAAATTATTGTTCACTTTTAAGGCAAAAATTAGTGATTTTCAATTGACATCGTTCGGAAGTTCAACTATGATTGGTCTGCTTTTTCCGCAGGGAAAGGGCATGGAAGGAGGCCGGGAAGCATGAAAAAGGTCGGCATTGTGATGGGAAGCGACAGCGATCTGCCGGTGATCAGGAAGGCGACGGACCAGCTGAAGGCGCTGGAGATTCCCTTTGAGGTGCATGTATATTCCGCCCACCGGACGCCGGAGGAGGCCCGGGAGTTCGCCCTGAAGGCCCGGGAGCGGGGCTTCGGGGTGATGATCGCCGCGGCGGGCATGGCGGCCCACCTGGCGGGGGCCATCGCGGCCAACACCACCCTGCCGGTGATCGGCATCCCCTGCGCGGGGCCGCTGCTGGACGGGCTGGACGCGCTGCTTTCCACGGTGCAGATGCCCTCCGGGATCCCGGTGGCCACGGTGGCTGTGGGCGGCGGCGCCAACGCGGCGCTGCTGGCGGCCCAGATTCTGGCGGTGGAGGACGCAGCGCTGGCGGAGAAGCTGGACGCGAAGCGCCGGGCGGACGCCAGGGCGGTGCTGGAGAAGGACGCGGGAATCGCGGAGAGGCTGTAAGCGCAACGGCGGCGGACGGAGTAAACGGGAGGATACAGGATGGGCGGATTTTTCGG
>CAZRLU010000230.1:0-3682 GCA_964600995.1 uncultured Oscillospiraceae bacterium
CCGAAGGCCTGGGACGAGCTGATCGAGCGGGAGCCCTACGACGAGCCCGCCGCCTTCATCAAAATCAAGCCCGGCCTGTATCTGGTCAGCTGCATGGAGAAGAACATGGCCTGCCGGGGCTGGACGGGGAATTCCCTGATCTTCCTGATCGACAGCCGGCGGGTGCACGATGTGGGCCGGTCCTTCGGCCACGCGGGCATGGACAAGGGCAAAGTGCATCCGGAAAACTACATCTTCGGCGCCTTCGGGGAATTTGTGGAATCCGACGGAAAGCTGGAGGCCATGCCCAACCGCTACCGGGACCGGCAGGTCTGGTAAAACCGGAGGCCCGGCCCCCCTCCCGGGGGCGGGCTCGCCCGGACAAGGAATAAATCCGGAAAGGAAGTGAGGTAAGGATGCCCAGATACTCGGGAGCCTATCCGACGTACACCGAGGAGGATATCGCCCGGATCGTCCGGGAATCCACGGAGTACTGGAAGGGCGGGCTGAGCGCCAACCGGCCGCCCTTCGAAACCTGCCTCGCCGGGAAGAAGCTGACCCTGCGCTTTGACGAGCGGGGGCCGATTCACTACCGGTTTGAGGACGACCACAAGCTGACCTGGACCGACGAGGAGCAGACGGAGCCGAAGGAGGAGTACTACGAGTGCCTGCGGGCGGACGACGAGGTGCTCTTCTTCCTGCACATTCTCCGGGGAACCCGGCCCCAGCGGGCCCGGCTGATCATCTGGAGCACGGACACCAACCGGGTGACCATGTTCGCCTGCAAGATCGGCAATCAGTTCTCCCCCCGGGAGGTGGACCGGGAGATTCTCTTCGGATACGCCGACAGGGGAACGCCGCCCACCGGGGAGCCCCACAGTCTGACGGACGACCTGATCGGGAAATCCATCATCTGGACCTACGGGCCGAATTTCACCATCCAGCATATCTACGCCTCCCGGTGGTACTCCGCCTTCGTGGACTATAATTCCCCCATCGGCGGCGCCATGCTGGACTCCCCCTGCAACTATGTGAAGATCAACGACCATGTGTACATCTATTCCTGGATCGAGATCGAAGGCGCCGGCGTCCAGGGCTTTGCGCTGATGAACCTCTGGACCATGCACGACGTGGGCTGCTTCTTCGGCATCAACGGCTCGGGACACTTCGAGTGCTACACCTTCGGCGCCGTGGGCGAATATGCCGGGCAGCTGGCCAACCTGACCTTCCCCCACGAGTTCGGGAAGGAATATCCCTGGCCGCCCATGCCGCCCAAGGAAGGAGCGTGAGCGCATGAAAGACCTGATTCATGGATACCGGTCCGGGATGCTGACCAAGCCCATGACCGAGGAAGAGGTGCTGGCCCTGGCGGAGCGCAGCACGGATTATTTCACCGGGGATCTGACCGGCCGGAGGCCCCCCTTCTCCTCCGCCCTGAGCGGGCTGGAGATGAAGCTGGACTACGGGCCCGACGGAACGCTTCCCCACCGGTTCCTGGATGACCACAGGCTGGTCTGGACCGATGCGGAAGGGCAGGACCACGAGGAATACTACGAGGCCTTCGAAATCGACCGGCAGCTCTATCTGGCGGCCTATCTGCGGAAGGGCAGCCGGCCCGTGACCTCCTGCACGATGGTGCTGGATCTCGCCATGAGCCTGACCACCATGATCCGCTCCTCCATGGGCACCCGGGTCAGCGCCCGGGACATTGACCAGCGGGTCTGGCACGGGGTGATCCTCCGGGAGGGCATGCGGCCGCCCCTGGCCTGGCGCCACCATCCCACCCGGGACCTGGTGGGGCTCTCCACCGGCTGGTCCTACCGGGACGATATGGCCAGCCAGCATATCTACGGATCCCCCTACGGCATCAGCTGGGTGATCCTCACCGGGCCCGGAAACGGCATGCTGGGCTCCGCGCCCTGCAGGTATTTCAAAATCCGGGAGCATGTGTATCTCTATTCCTGGCTGGAGACCATGGGCAGCGGCCAGCAGGGCGTCGTGCTGATGAACATGAAGACCATGCACGACGTGGGCACCTTCTACGGGGTCAACCATGCCCAGCGGTTTGAATTCTACACCTATGGCGCCCGGGGCTACGTGCTGGGCCGGTACAACACCCGGGACAAGTTCCTGTAAGCAGAAATGGTACATTGGGGACTGTCCCTAATGTACCATTTCCGGAAGGAAAAAGCCCCCCAGCGTCGAAATCATGCAACGGAAATCGGAGACGAAAGGGGACTGTCCCGCCCGTCTCACCGTCCCACTCCGGATCGCATCCGGAAATCTGAGAAGGGAAGGGTTTTCCCCTTCTTTCTCTCAAAAAGAAAACAAGGAGGCTCTGTCATGAATCGTATTGTGGAAGAACTGAAGAAAGCCGGCGTTTTCTACCTGGCCACCGTGGAGGGCGACCAGCCCCGGGTCCGTCCCTTCGGCGCCGTCTGCGAATTTGAAGGATACGCCTATATCTGCACCAACAACACCAAGCCGGTCTACAAGCAGCTGCAGGCCAACCCCAAGGCCGAGATCAGCGCCATGCTGCCCGGCGGCGAGTGGCTGCGGATCTGCGGCGACCTGGTCCGGGACGACCGGGATGAAGCCCGGGAGGCCATGCTGAAGGACAATCCTTCCCTGGGCGGCATGTACCACATCGGCGACGGCATCTTCGAGGTGCTTCGGCTGGAGAACGCCAAGGGCTGCAAGTGCTCCTTCACCGCCCCGCCGGTGGAGCTGTAATTCGCCTGACCGAAAGCAATGAGGCGAAATGGTACATTAGGGACTGTCCCTAATGTACCATTTTCGTTTCAGAAGAGGTCCAGGGAGCTGTCCAAATAGATCTCCTCCCGGACCCGAAGCTGATATTCCGGCCGGGTCAGATAATGGAGCAGAAACTCCAGGATCATGGCGCTGCCCAGGCTCCGGCCCTCGATCTTGAAGTGACGGAAGCCCATGGGCAGATAAATCTCCCGGATTTCCCGGATTCCGATGAATCCGGGGTTTTTCATGGCGTCGGAGAAGCGGTAGCCCCGCTCGGCAAAGGGGGAGACGCAGACATGATCCGGGCAGTCCTCCCCCAGGTTTTTCCGGCTCACATTCTCATAGCAGGCCTTCCGGTCCGGGCAGTCGAACCAGCAGGACTCGTTGCACAGGAACTCCACCTTGTCCTTCAGCTCCTGCGGCAGGGCAGCGAGCCGGTCCAGGTCTTTGTTCAGCCGGAAATCCGGCACCACGAAGCGGAACTCCGGGCGCGCCAGCTCCGCCTCCAGCTGCCGGAAATCCCGCAGCACCTTGGTGGTGGAGGAAACAAAATAGAACCCGGGATATCTTTCCCGCAGATATTCCAGCAGCAGGTCCGAGGAAAGGATCACCCCGGCGGCAACCGGCCCGTTTTTTTCAAACAGGGCGCAGAGGCGGTTGCACCGGAAATCCGGCAGATCCTCCTCCCGGAGCAGGGAGTTGCTGAAGGTCAGCCGGGCGGAGACGCCGTATTCCCGGGTCAGCGCCGCGGCCTCCACCGGATCTGCCTCCCCGAAGCCGGCCCTTCCCCCGTCCCAGCGGCAGCCGGCGGGGGCGCCGTAGACGGAGCCGATGTCGCACCAGTCATAAAACCAGTCCCTGTGGCCGCGGAAAAGCGGCAGGAACTTCTGATAGAGCTCATAAAACTCAAAGAGTCCCGGAAGATGATAAACCGCCTGCATCCTGTCGC
>CAZRLU010000231.1:0-3658 GCA_964600995.1 uncultured Oscillospiraceae bacterium
AAAGATGTGCATGCCGGTCTGGTCCGGGCAGTTGATGCCGATGCCGTGGCCATAAATCTCCGTCAGTCCGTAGATGTCATAGAGCTCGATGCCCAGCTCCCGGGCGATATAGTTCCGCTTGGCGTCGCTCCAGCGCTCGGAGCCGATGATGCCTTTGCGGAGGTGGATTTTGTCCTTCAGCCCCCGGCGGTTGATCTCCTCGGCCAGCAGCAGCGCATAGGAGGAGGTGGCACACAGAACGGTGGACTTCAGGTCGATCATCATCTGCAGCTGCTTGTCGGTGTTGCCGGGACCCATGGGGATGGCCATGGCGCCCAGCTTCTCGCAGCCGGCCTGAAAGCCGATGCCCGCGGTCCACAGACCGTAGCCGGGTGTGATCTGAATCCGGTCCCGGGGAGTGATGCCGGCGATCTCGTAGCAGCGGGCAAACATCTCCGCCCAGTCCTCCACATCCTTTGCGGTATAGGGGATGATGACAGGTTTGCCGGTGGTGCCGGAGGAGGAATGAATGCGGACCACCTGCTCGTCGGGCACGGCCTGGATGCCCAGAGGATAGGCGTTGCGCAGATCCGCCTTGTCGGTGAAGGGGATTTTTTCAAAATCCTCCGGGGAGGAAACGCCGGTGATGCCGGCCTTCCTGTAGACCTCGCTGTAATAGTTTCCGCTGGCAAGGATGCGGTGGATCTGCCGATCCACCTGGGCAAGCTGGGTATCGTTGATCTTCATCGCTCTTCCTCTTTTCTTTTTTATTTATTCCGCGCTGCGGGATTTTTCGCCGAGGGTCAGGCCCGCCTGAAAGGCGGCCAGGTTGGGCTCGAGAAACCGGGAGGGCACATTCTTCTCAATCTGCCGCAGCAGGCTTTCCCGGGACAGGCCCAGATGGCCGGAGCCGGCGGCAATGCCCAGCAGGATGATGTTGAAAAACTTCGAGGAGCCGAAGGGGCGGCAGACCTCTTCCCCGTCGACGAAGATGCAGGCGCACTGATCCTTCAGCCAGGCGGTCATCTCCTTGCCGTCATAGCCGGTGGGCCGGAGGGACTCGGTGACCGGCGGGACCGGGGCGGTATTGACCACGGCCAGGCCGCCCTCCCGGAGATATTTCAGGTTGCGGACGGCTTCCGCCGGCTCAAAGGCCAGGAGCATATCCGCTCCGCCGAAGGGAATCAGGGGAGAAAAGGCGCCTTCCCCGATGCGGACATGGCTGGTGACGGAGCCGCCCCGCTGGGCCATGCCGATGGTTTCGGCGGAATGGACGGGGGAGCCCTCGTCCATGGCCGCGGCGGCGATGATTCTGGAAGCGAGGACGGTTCCCTGGCCGCCTACGCCGCAGATCAGAATATCCTTATGCATGCTTTACACCTCCGATGGCGCCGGCGGGGCAGATCCGGGCGCAGAGCCCGCAGCCCGTGCAGAGATTGGGGTCGATCCGGACGGACTTCCCGGATACGGTCAGGGCGGGGCAGCCGATTTCCCGGATGCACTTTTTGCAGGATACGCAGCGGTCCGGATCCACGGCGCATTTCCCGGCGGGCCGGGTGATGGCGACGCAGGGGGATTTGAAGATGATGGCCCGCACGCCCTTCTCCGCCGCGCATTCCTTCACGGCCGCGAGGGCGGCGGGAAGATCCAGGGGATCCACCGTGATCACCTTTGTGAGCCCGATGCCCTCCAGCACCCGGGGAATCTCCACCCGGCTCACTTCGTGCCCCATCATGTTGCGGCCGGTGCCGGGATGGGGCTGGTGCCCGGTCATGGCGGTGGTGGAATTATCCAGGACGCAGAGGATGAAATCCGCCTCGTTGTGCACCGCGTTGACCACGCCGGTGATGCCGGAGGCAAAGAAGGTGGAATCCCCCACAAAGGCGAAGCAGAGGGCGTCGGGGTGCAGATGGGCCAGGCCCTGGGCCATGGTGATGCCGGCGCCCATGCACAGGCAGGTGTCCACCATGTCCAGAGGCTGGGCGTTGCCCAGGGTATAGCAGCCGATATCCCCGCAGAAGAAGGCCTTCCTCCCCTGAACCGCCTTTTTGACGGCATAGAAGGAAGCCCGGTGGGGACAGCCGGCGCAGAGCACGGGAGGCCGGACGGGCAGGGCCGGGGCATCGGCGAGGTCGGCGGATTTCCGGAGAAGGGGCAGACCCAGGAAGTCCCCGAGAATCCGGGCGGAGAGCTCCACGCTGTTCTCCCCGTTATGGGGAACGGCGCCGTCCAGCTTTCCGGAAACCTTCAGGGACAGATGGTGCTTTCCGGCCAGCATCAGCAGCTGCTCCTCCACGAAGGGGCTGAGCTCCTCCAGCACCAGGGCCTCCTTTACGCCGGAGAGGGCGCGGAGGACGAAATCCTCCGGGAAGGGGAAGGGGGTGGCGATCCGGACAAGCCGGATCTCCGGATGATCCTTCAGGCACTCCTTCGCATAGGCATAGCTGACGCCGGAGGCGAAGACCGCCTTTTCCCCGGAACCGCCTTCCAGGGTGTTGAACCGCCAGGCGGAAAAATCCTTTCCGATCTCCACGTTCCGCTGCTCCATCCTGCCGTGGCTGGCGTAGGACAGGCGGGGAAAGATCACCCAGCGGCCGCCGTCCTTTTCAAAGCCCTCAAAGGGTCGAGGCGCGAAGGTATCCGGCACCTGGATGGAGGCATAGGCATGGCAGACCCGCGTGGTGGGCCGGAAGAGGACGGGGGTGGCATACTTTTCCGAATAATCGAAGGCATCCTGAATCATTTCGAAGGCCTCCTCGGGGGAGGCGGGATCGAAGACGGGAATGCGGCAGAAATCGGCAAAGCGCCGGGTGTCCTGCTCGGTCTGGGAGGAGATGGGCCCCGGATCATCGGCGCTGACGATCACCAGCCCGCCCTTCACGCCCAGATAGGCCAGGGACATCAGGGGATCGGACGCCACGTTCAGACCCATCTGCTTCATGGTGACCAGCGCACGGGCACCGCTGCAGGCAGCGGCGGCCGACACCTCCAGCGCCGCCTTCTCGTTGACGGACCATTCCAGATGCACGCCGGGATGGGGATGCCGGGAGATGGTTTCGATGATTTCAGAGGAAGGGGTTCCGGGATATCCGGCTGCCAGGCTCACCCCGGCCGCCAGGGCGCCCAGGGCGATGGCCCCGTTGCCCATGACATATTCTTTCATCAGCTCACCTCGGAAGCGGCGCCGCGGTTTTCCTCCGGAGCGCCTTGGGTTGTAGTGTTTATCGATAATCCTATCATCCCCGTGAAAAAAGGGCAAGCGGGAAGAGAAAAAAGAACAGGGAAAAACCGAAGGCTGGAACGGGCGCCGCCGGCCAGGCGCGGTTGCCCGGAACTGCTTTCTGTGTTACGCTATACGGGGCCGGGGGAGGAAGCGACCCGGCGGAAAGGGAGAGGATGACGGGCATGACGGGAATGGAGCTGGCAAGGGAGTACTGGGAAAGCTGCGGGGCGCCGATGATCCGGGAGCAGTTTCCGGAGATTGAAAAATGGATTGCTGCGGGGCTGACCGGAAGCGGCTCGGAATGCTACGGCTTTGACGACGAGGTTTCCCGGGACCACGACTTCGAGCCCGGATTCTGCCTCTTCCTGCCCGGAGAGGACAAGGTGGACCGGAGGACCGCCTTCCTGCTGGAGCGGGCCTACGCGAAGCTGCCGGCCGAGTTCCGGGGATTCCGCC
>CAZRLU010000232.1:0-3656 GCA_964600995.1 uncultured Oscillospiraceae bacterium
TATCTGACCTGGTATCTGACGGGAAAAATGGGCTATGAAGAGATGAAGGAGGAGCTGGCAAAGGCCATCAAGCGCTTTGCGAAGCGCCAGATGACCTGGTTCCGGAAAACGCCGGGGCTGATCTGGCTGGAGATGGAAAAAGATCCCCTGAGCCAGGCCCGGCCTTATCTGGAGGCCTTTCTGGCTCAGGGGTAAAAGGCGGGAATCAGGAAAAGAGATCCTCCCGCAGGGACGCGACCGTTTTGAAATAACGGTCGCAGTTTTTTTTCATGAAGGCTTCGATCTCCGGGATGTCATTGGCCCAGCCTGCGGCGGCGAAGGGAACCCCGGCGGCCCGGGCCATGTCGTAGCCGGGCTTCAGATCATCCACCACCAGCAGCTCCTCCGGCTTCAGGGAGAAGCGCTCCATGATGGCGTGGAGGGGCCAGGGATTCGGCTTCCGCTGCTCCGGCGGATATTCCCAGCCGAAGACCAGATCCGGCTCCGGCAGATCGTTTTTCCGGTAATCCCGGAGGATGTATTCGGAGAAGGAGTGGCTGACCACGGTGATCAGCCCGCCCCGGGCCCGCTGCTCCTGCAGGATTTCCCGGATGCCGGGATAGGCCTCGGGAATATGGTGCGCCACGTATTCCTTCCAGTAGCGCTCCTCGTCCCGCATCTCCTCCTCGGTGAGACCGCAGATGTCCGTGAACATGGGGACCACCCCGGGATCGAAGTTGTAGCGGAAGTATTCCTCCAGGGTCAGATGCACCCGGGGATGATAAGCTTTCATATATTCCACGAAGCTGGGGTAATGGACGGTGGCGGTGGAATTGACGACGGTGTCGTCGTGATCCAGGACAAGACATTTGTATTTCAGGCTCATGGTTCCTCCTCAGGGAAGCGTATTGACGGTTTCCAGGACTTCCAGGGCGTGGCCGAAGAAGGTCTCCACCTCCTCATCCGTCAGCTTCATGGCGGCCTTCAGCAGGGCGGGAATCTTCTTCGGGCGGACCCGGGCGTAATACTTGGTGGCACGGATATTCTTCTTCCAGTTGGACAGCTTCATGTTTTTCCAGCGGGAGATGTGCCGGGGCAGGATGGGCTCCAGCTGAGAGATCACCGCGTCGAAATGCGCCTCCACATTGTCCCAGCGGAAGACGGTCTCCAGCAGCTCCGCCACCCGGGTCAGAAAGGCGGCCTTGTATTCCGGCACCGCCAGGAGGGCGTTCAGGGGCTCGTGGCGGAAGCCCTGGATCTTTCCGTTCACGGGCTTGATGTAATACTCCAGGGGCGTTTTGTCCAACCCCCGCCAGCAGGCCTCCACATCGAAGAGCAGCATCCGCCATTTGCCCCCCGGCACCCGGTAGACCCGGACATTGGTGAAGTCCACGTTGCCGAGAATGATCTCGAAGGCTGCGTGGGTGAAGAGGGAGGCGATATCCAACCGCTCCTCCACATATTTCAGGTTCTCCGGATCGTTCAGGTCCTTCGTTTTGCAGAAATCGCAGAGGGCGAGCCAGTCGGCGTTGTCCCCGTTCTGCAGGAACTGATCGGTGCCGGTGCGGGCGAGGAGGTCGATGCGGTCGATCTCCTCCGGATCGGTGACGCCCTCATACTGGGCGACAAAATACTTGTTGATCTTCTCCCGCAGGTTGTAGTGGCCGTAGTATTTTCCGTTGATATACACCTGGATGACCACGTGATCCTGATAGAGAATATCCTGCCCCTCGGCCAGGGAGCTGGCCACCACGTCCCGCAGGCGGGTGGCGTAGGTATCGGAGTTGGCGGCCCGCAGCAGGATGCTCTTGTAGCTGCCGTAATTCCGGGTGGGGAAGGGATTGAAATAGAACCGGTCCGATCCCCAGGCCTTCCGGGCATAGAGGGCGATGCTCTTCTGGGCATTCACCCGGGCGCTGTGGCCGGAGCAGGTGAAGGTGCCCATCTGGTTGACCTGGCTCTCCCCGGAAAGGGTGAAGTATTCAATGTTGACGGGATACTCCCAGCCCCGGGCATAGTTCGGGGTGGCGCCGGTGCCCTTGGTGAGAATGCCGGTTTTGGAGGAGAAGAGGTACTTGTCATCGGAGATCAGGGAGACCACCGGGGTCAGGGGCGCGTCGTCCAGAAAGAAGGTGGCGCTGACGGTTTCGGAGGAAACCTCGCCCTCCCGGAAGCTTTTCAGCCGCAGGGCGGCGGTTTTCTTCAGCGCCAGCCCGTCGGCCGGGAAGCGCTTGCTTTTGGCCGTGGGGGTGGAGCCGTCGGTGGTATAGCGCAGCACGGCGCCCTCGGGCGTCTGGGCCTGCACGGTGACGCTGCCTTCATAGAAACCGCCGGCGGTCAGCAGCTCCGGAGCCTCCGTCCGGCCGGGAAAGGCTTCGGCGTCATTCCGCTTTCCCCGGGTGGGGTTTTCCAGAAAGCCATAGGTCTCCCCCTTCCAGGGAAGGCCGTAGCTGACGCAGCCGTACTGGGGCGGAAGGGAGAGCAGCTGGACCAGGTTTCCCTCCGGATCGGAGAGCACCAGGTTTTCCCCGGAGGAGGAGATGGCGAAATCCGCGCAGAACTCGCTGCCCTTTCCCGGATCCGAGCAGGCTTCCCCGGTGCACCAGACCGTCAGATACTTCCCGGCCTTCAGCTTCGCCCCCTGGGGAAAGGTCCACTTGTCCGGATTCTTTTTGCTGTCGCTCAGATGCCAGCCGGAGAGATCCACGGCGGATTTCCCGCTGTTGTACAGCTCCACCCAGTCCCAGGCGTGACCGGACTCAAAATAGCCGTTGCTGGCCATGATCTCGGTGATCACAATCTCCGCCGAGGCGGGAAGGAGCAGCAGGAGGAGAGGCAGCAGGCAGAAAAACAGGCGTTTTTTCATTTCACGTAATAATGCCGGGCAATCCATTTGCTTAGCCCGTCCAGCCCCGGATAGATGATGCGCTCGCTCATGTTCAGCTGATCCAGCATATCCCGGACCCGCCAGCGCAGGCGCCGGTCGAGGATGTACTTCACGGTGTGCTCCGTGCGCCGGTCCAGGAAGCCCTCGATATCCTCCATGTCCGTGGGGACGATGGAGAAGAAGGAATACTGGTTGATGATCCGGTCGTTGGTGCTGGGGGGCTCGATGATCACCATGGCCTGATCCTTCATGTCCTTGTCATACTGCTCCAGGGACTCGGTGATGCTGGCCAGCATCCGGATGTTGAAGATGGTGCTCTGGGTGCGGTTCACGACGCTGCGGTACCGGTCCGGCAGCAGGCTGTAGAGCTCCTGCATGTCGATGCGCCAGACCATGCAGTCGTGGGATTCCATCTCCTCCAGATTCTCTTCGGTGACGGCAAAATGCAGCCCCACCAGGGGGCTCTGGGTCCAGTCCAGCAGCCGGGTGGGCAGGCCGTTGTGCTGCCCGGTGATCATGCACTGCCAGATGTTCCGGCTGACATAGGGATCCTCCCGGACGGCATACTTGGCAAAGTTCTGCAGGATGGCGGGCTCCAGGGTCTTCTGCAGATGCTTGCAGTTGCGGCGGAGGCTGGTGACCATCTTGAAATCCACATTGGGCATGCCCCGGTACAGATAGGAGCTGCGGTTCCGGTCCAGGTCCCTGCGGTATTCCTGCTCGGTGAGCAGGGGGAGCAGCTCCTGGACGCTCTGGATTCGGATCTCTCTGATCATGTCATTCCTCCGGC
>CAZRLU010000233.1:0-2165 GCA_964600995.1 uncultured Oscillospiraceae bacterium
CCAATGTACCATTTTCGTGTTGCGCGGAAAATTTTTTACCATGCTTGACATGTATGGGCGGGCGTGCTATAATACGCGCAGATGACAGGTTTAGCGTTAAACCTGCACTAAAATTGAAGGAGGATTCCCATGAAAAAGCTGCTTGCACTTGTACTGGCCGCCATGATGCTGCTGGCCGTGGCCGCTTCCGCCGTGGCGGAGGGCGCCACCACCTTCCTGTGGGACAATTTCGACGACCGGGATCCCAACGCGAAGCCCGAGCTGGCGCCCAACGGCGTTCAGATCTGGTGGGACAACTGGGCCAACCTGCGGGCCAAGAATGAAGACGGCGCCATCAAGCTGGACTATCGTCCCAAGGCCTTCGATCCCGAGGACTATGACAGCGAGGAAGACTATTTCGCCCATGCCGCCGACTGGATGGCCAACTGGGGCGAAGCCGTGAACATGTGGGCGCTGGACGGCATCAGCACCTGCAAGTACCTGACCATCCGGATCAAGGGCCAGGAGGGCGGCGAAGAGAAGAAGATGATCATGGACTGGCATCCCGAGGATTCCAAGTTCTACGCGGCCCGGTTCTCCGACCTGGTGCTGGCGGACGGAACCCATCCGCAGATCACCACCGAGTGGCAGGATCTGGTGATCGATCTGGAGGCCTCCGGCTTCCCGGGCATGACCAACGCCTTCCATCTGCGGGCTTTCGCCAAGTGCGTGATCTGGCTGGATGAGATCAGCTTCTCCGAGCCCGTGGCCCCCATCGACGCCACCAGCGCCGAGACGATCCTGGCTTCCCTGACCGCGGCGGAGACCGGCAAGCCCGGCGATCTGCCGATCAAGGACTACCTGGCTGAGCTGGAATAAGCAAAACCGGACTTCCGGAGGCAGCGAGACGCTGCCTCCGGTTTTTTAAAATCGGGAGGCCCGGAATCCCCTGGCGGCGGTTCCCGGGCATTTTTGAGGCAGTTCAACGTTTTTTTGCTCCGGAAGCCTTGCGGAATGCCATCGAATCCGGTAAACTGTGCAACGGAAAAACCAGAAAATGGGGGAGCCCGATGGTTACACTGAAGGATATCGCCGCGGAAGCGGGCGTCAGCATCACCACGGTTTCCAACGTGGTGCACGGAAGGAAAAGGCGCGTCTCACCGGAACGGGTCCGGAAGATCCTGGAGATCATTGAGCGGGAGCACTATGTGCCCAGCATGTCGGCCCGGTCCCTGACGAAGGATCATTCCCACATCATCGGGGTGATCACCCACCTGACCCCCCAGAACACCGGCAGCACCATGAGCGACCCCTTCCTGAGCGCGTTTGTGGACAGCATCGAGAAGCGCACCCGGGAGGAGGGGTACTATCTGATGGTCCGGTCCGTGGAGGACGCGGGGGAGCTGGACGTGCTGACCCGCAGCTGGAAGCTTTCCGGGCTGATCCTGACGGGCCTTTTCCAGGACGATTTCTTTGAGGCGACGCTGAAGCTGGGGGTTCCCTTCGTGCTGATCGACAGCTATGTGGAGCATCCGGACCTGCGGAGCGTGGGGCTGGAGGACGAGAAGGGAGGATACCTGGCGGCCCGGTATCTGCTGGAGCGGGGCCACCGGCGCATCGCCTTCGCCTCCCCGTCCATCCGGCCCGGCGGGGTCATCGACATGCGGCTGCGGGGATACCGGCGGGCGCTGGAGGAATTCGGGGTGCCCTTTGATCCGGACCGGGTCTTCACCCAGGAGATCACGGTGGAGGAAGGGAAGAAGCTGGGGCATCTGCTGAGCCGGCGGGAGGACATCACGGGGATCACGGCTTCCGCGGACATCCTGGCGGCGGGGATTATGGCCGGGCTGGGGGAATGCGGGGTTTCCGTGCCCGGGGACAAATCCATCGTCGGGTTTGACGACAACTATCTGGCCCAGCTGACCATTCCCGGGCTGACCACCATTCACCAGGACGCGGAGCTGAAGGGGACCCTGGCCACGGACATGATCCTGCGGCAGCTGCGGCAGCAGCCGGAGCCGGATCCGCGGGTGATTCTGCCGGTGCGGCTGGTGGAGCGGGGAAGTGTGAGAAGTATATAAAAGGGCGCGGCGCCCAGCCGGGCGCCGCGGGGATTGATTGCGGCGCCTCACCGGCGCCGCAAAAGGAGATATGGAGGGCCCGGAACGAAGGTTCCGGGCCTTTTT
>CAZRLU010000233.1:2265-3645 GCA_964600995.1 uncultured Oscillospiraceae bacterium
TCGACCCGATAGCTTTTGCCGGCCAGGGTGAGGGGGAAGGAGAGGCTTTGCAGGGCCTTGGGCAGGCGGGGATGGAGCTCGGCTTTTCCCGCCCGGACCCGGAGGCCGGCGAAGCCCAGGGCGGCGATCATCCAGGCGCCGCCGTTGGAGGCGGGATGGGTGCCGCCGATATAGATCTCCCCGGCCCACTGCTTGCCGCCGCCGGTCACATCGATGCCGGCGGTGCGCAGGAAGAGGGACCAGGCCTCCTCCAGCCGGCCGACGCGGCAGGCGGTGAGAGCATACATGCAGGCGGAGAGGCTGGAGCCGTGCTCGGTGCGGGGCTCATAGTAATCCCAGTTCTCCGCCAGCTCCCCGTCGGTGAAATCCCCGGGGAAGAGGGCGGCCAGGGTGATGACATCCGCCTGCTTGATGATCTGAGTCGGGCCGGCGACGCCGTGGTCCCCGCCCCAGTATTCCCGGGGATCCGCCAGGCGGGAGCGGACCTGGGCCAGGGTGCAGTCCTCCAGGTCGAAGTAGCCGTCGAACTGCTCCACCACCTGTCCCCGGCGCCGGGGCGGCCGGATGCGGGCGGGGAGGCTGCGGAGGAGCTGCCAGTCCCGGGCGTAATCCAGCCTGGACAGCAGGGCGGCGAACCAGTCCGGCCGGTCCCGGAAGATCTCCTCCAGGGCGAGGGCGGTCTCCACAGTGTGGCGGATGATCCGGTTGGTATAGGCGTTGTTGGAGACCCGCTCGTGATACTCATCGGGGCCGATGACGTCCTGATAATCCACGGCGTCGCCGTCCAGGCGGGCGGAGGCCCGGCTGAGATAGAAGCGGGCGCACTCCAGGATGACCTCGGCGCCGCCCTGCTCCAGCAGGGTCCGGTCCCCGGTGATCTCCCACCAGGAGCGGAGGGCATAGACGATGTCGCCGCTGATATGGATCTGCTTGTCCCGGAACCAGGTGCGGACGGGCCGGTGGGTGAAGACATCCACCACGTTGAAGTTGGTGCAGCCCTCGGCGCCGCCCTCCTGGCTTTCCCAGGCATAGAAGGCGCCCCGGAAGCCGTATTCCGCGGCCTTTTTCCGGGCGCCGGGGAGGGTTTCGATCCGGTAGCGCAGGAGGGAGCGGGCGATCTCCGGCTGGGTATGGACGAACATGGGGAAGAGGAACATCTCCGAATCCCAGAAGATGGCGCCCTTGTAGGTCTGGCCGGAAAGGCCGCGGGCGGGGACGGAGAGGTTGTCGGCGTGGCGGGGGGCGATGGCGTTGAGATGGTACTGGCTGGCCCGGAGGAAGCGGAGGGCTTCCGGGTCGGTCTCCGCCCGGATTTCCGACCGGGAACGGATCCGGTCCCAGGCCTGGCGGTGGAGCTCCAGGAAGCGGGGGAAGCCTTCG
>CAZRLU010000234.1:0-3633 GCA_964600995.1 uncultured Oscillospiraceae bacterium
TCCTTGGCATAGGCTTCCGCCTGATAGGTGATGCCGCTCACCCAGCCGTGGGTCATCACGGGCACCAGAACGCCCACCTTCACGGGGGCCGCCTCGGCGAAGGCGGACGCAACGGCCATGCACAGCATCATGGCAAGCAGCAGAGCGAGAACCTTTTTCATAGATATTCCTCCTTTTTTAATAGAAGCAGCCTCCCCTTTCCCCGGGGTTCATCTATGGACCTGTCAGAAATGGGAGCGATGCTTCGTCATTCATACACATGGTAATACAATCCATAAGGGATGTCAAGGATTCGCTGTAAATTTTCATTCCGTTACATTTTGTGCTCTGCCCGCCCGCGGGCAGGCAGAATTACGTGGATTCCCGCACGATCAGCTCATGGGGCAGGAACACGTTGCTCTGGTTAGTCATCCCCCCGATCCGGTTGATCAGCAGCCGCACGGCGGTGGATCCCAGCCGGTGCCTTGGCTGGGCGATGGTGGTGATCTGCGGGGAAAAGAGCGTGCACAGCTTGATGTTGTCCACCCCGATCACCGCCACGTCCCCCGGCACCGAAAGGCCGGCTTCGCTGATCGCCCGGATCGCCCCCGCCGCCACCGTGTCGGAGATGGCGAACACCGCCTGGGGATGGGTGCCGTTCAGCAGATAGTTCTGCATGCCGATCTGCCCGCTCTCAAAGGAATAGCTGGCCCGGTAGATCGGGTTTTCCCGCTTCGGCCCGCCGATGGCCTTCATGGCGTCCAGATAGGCCTTCTCCCGGAGGGTGGTGGAGATGAACCGGTTGGTGGAGGACAGCATCACGATATCCTCATAGCCCAGCCGGATCAGGTATTCCATGGCCGTCTTCCCGGCGGCATAGTTGTCGATGGACACATGGGCCGCCTCCGGCGCGTCCACATATTCGCAGCACTGCACCGCCGGATACCGCCGGGCGATGTTCTGGATCTCCTCCCCGGGAAGCACGGAGGTCAGAAAGATCACCCCGTCCGCCTGCCGATTGTGGAGGATCCGGATGATCTCCCGCTCCCGCTCCATCATGGAGTCGGTGGCTGCCACCATCAGCGTGTAGTCGCTTTTGAGGGCCTGGTCGTTGATGCCGCTGATCACATCGCTCATGAAGCTGTTGCGGAAATCCGGCAGCACCACCAGGATGCGCTTTGTGCCCGCGCCGTAGACCGCGCTGTGGTTCGCCTCCGGAGAATACTCCAGCTTTTCGATGGCCGCGTTCACCTTGCCCACCGTTTTCCGGGATACCTTCTCCGGCGTATTCAGCACCCGGGAAACCGTCGCCGTGGATACGCCCGCTTCCCGGGCCACGTCCTTGATGTTCGGCACGCGAATCCCTCCCTCTGTGCAGGTTGGTTTTTCGTTCTGTTACACTCCGTTACATTTCATTCCCATCTTATACCTCGCGGCGCCTCCTGTCAACCGGTTTTCCCCTCATTCCGGCCTTTGGAGCCGGATTTTCTGTTTTTCCGGGCTGTTTTCATCCATTTATTCACATCTTCTTTCTTGACGCGCGGCGGATGCTATACTATAATCGGACTGATCTCCGGGGAAGGAACCCCGCCTGCACAATCAAATTTTGTTACATTTTGAAGGAAAGCGGCGGATCCGCTGAAGAAAGGACGGGATGTATCATGAAATTCGGTTTTGTCACCGCGATCCTGGACGGATGGAATTTTGACGAAATGATGAATGTGGCCTCCGATATGGGCTTCTCCTGCGTGGAGGTGGCCTGCTGGCCCGCGGGCACGGCGGAGCGGCGCTACGCCGGCGTCAGCCATATCGATGTGGTCAACCTGAACGACGAAAGCGCCGCCCACATCCTGGATACCTGCCGGGAGAAAAAGGTTCAGATCTCCTCCCTGGCCTATTATCCCAATCCCATGGACGCGGATCCGGAAAAGCGGGCCGCCGCCATCGCCCATCTGTACAAGGTGATTGACGCCAGCCACCGGCTGGGCGTGAACCTGGTGACCACCTTCATCGGCCGGGATCAGCGCAAAACCGTGGAGGAGAACCTGGAGCTGGTCCGGGAAATCTGGCCCCCCATTCTGGAGCACGCCAAGGCCCTGGGCGTGAAGGTCGCCATCGAGAACTGCCCCATGCTCTTCGGCCCGGACCAGTGGCCCGGCGGGCAGAATCTCATGACCTCCCCGGTCATCTGGCGGAAGATCTTCGAGATCCTGCCCTATGACAACTTCGGCCTGAACTTTGACCCCTCCCACTTCGTCTGGCAGCAGATGGACTATATCAAGCCCCTCTACGATTTCCGGGACAAGCTGTTCCACATTCATTTCAAGGATATCAAGCTCTATCCGGAAAAGCTGGCCGAGGCGGGCGTCATGGCCTACCCCCTGGATTACATGAGCCCCAAGCTCCCCGGCCTGGGGGATGTGGATTGGGGCCGCTATGTCTCCGCCCTGACGGATATCGGCTACGACGGCTTCGCCTGCATCGAGGTGGAGGACCGGGCCTTCGAGAGCAGCCGGGAGCGGATTCTGGATTCCCTGCGGCTGTCCAAGAAATATCTGGATCAGTTCGTCATCTGATTTTCCCGCGGTTTGGTTCCCGGCAGCCCTTTCCCCGGCGGGAGCCGGCGCCCTGCCCGGAGCAAGGGGAAAACCGCCCCGCCTTCCTCTGAAGCAGGGCGGTTTCCTTTTACGACGCGTTTTCGTCTGAAGCAGAAGGAGGATGAAGCATGAACGATAAGATTCGTTTTGCCCTTGTCGGCTCCGGATGGCGGGCGGAATTCTACGCCCGGATCGCCCGGGAGCTTCCGGATCAGTTTGAGCTGACAGGAACCTGGCTTCACAGCCCGGAGAAGGGGGAAGCCTGGCAGCGCCGGTTCGGCGGCCGCGTCGCCGTCCGTCCGGAGGAGCTGCTGCAGGACAGGCCGGATTTTCTCGTCCTGTCCCTCACCAAGCCGGCCATCCCGGAAATGCTGTCGGAGCTGATGGACCTGGAGATCCCCGTGCTCTGCGAAACGCCCCCCTTCACCGATCTGGAGACCGGCCTGCAGCTCTGGGAGAAGGCCTGCCGGAAGAAGGCCGTGATCCAGGTGGCGGAGCAATATCAGGACTGGCCCGTTTGCCAAGCCTGGAAGCGGATCATCGACGACGGCCTCATCGGGAACGTCTCCAACATGTCCATCTCCATGGTCCACAGCTACCATGCCGCCAGCCTGATCCGCTTCCTGCTGGACACGGGCTTTCAGAACATGAAGATCAGCGGAAGGCGCTTTTATTTCCCCGTGCAGGCCTCCGATTCCCGGGGCGGCATCATCCTGAACGGAAAAACCGAACCCGCGGTGCGGGACCGGGTCACCTTCGAGTTTGAGGACGGAAAAGTCGCCTTCTTCGACTTCGGCGGCATCCAGTACCACACCTTCATCCGCACCCGGCACGTGAACATCCAGGGGGACCGGGGCGAGATCGACGATCTGACCCTGCGGTATCTGAACGCGGAAACCCTGCCCATCACCGACCGGCTGGTCCGGCGGGATTTCGGTCCTTACAACAATAACCCCATGAGCCACTTCGGCATCATGCTGGGAGACCGGTACCTGTACCGGAATCCCTTCCCCTATGCCCGGCTCAACGACGACGAGATCGCCATCGCCACCTGCCT
>CAZRLU010000235.1:0-3629 GCA_964600995.1 uncultured Oscillospiraceae bacterium
CCAGCAAGGAAGCCAGCGGCACCGGCAACATGAAGTTCATGATGAACGGCGCGGTGACCATCGGCACCATGGACGGCGCCAACGTGGAGATCAGCGAGCAGGTGGGGATGGACAACATCTACATCTTCGGCATGCGCAGCGACACGGTCCGGGATATGTACCGGGAGCACAGCTACAATCCCATGGCCATCTTCGAGAGCAACCAGGAGATCCGCCTGGCCATGACCCAGATGATCGACGGCACCCTGATGCCGGAGAACCCCTCCGTGCTGCAGGATCTGTATCACAGCCTGCTGCTGGGCGACTGGGGCTCCATGGGGGACAGTTACTTCGTGCTGAAGGACTTCGGATCCTATTCCATGGCGCAGCGGCGGCTCAACAAGGACTATGGCGACCGGGACAAGTGGCTCCGCATGGCGATTACCAACACGGCCATGAGCGGCATCTTCTCCTCGGACCGGACCATCACGGAATACAACGATCTGATCTGGCACCTGGAGCCTGTGCGGCAGGAAATTCCTGTCAAGGCTTCCGAAAAGCACGCGGCGGAAAAGCACGCGACGGAAAAGCACGCGGCGAAGAAAACGGCAAAGAAATAAGAAGCAAAAGAACCTCTGAACGGACAGCGGACGAATCGGACCGCTGTCCGTTTTTTTGCCATGGCGCGGCTTCAAAAACGGATCGAGGGGCCGGCGGCTTCCTGGAAGGGGGGGAGTGCTCCCTGGGGACCGTCCGGAAAAAGTCATGATTCTATGAAAAGAAATCATGAATGTCTGTTGTGATCAATGTGAAAACTATGATATAATTTATACATTCCATGGTTCTGACCAAAGATATAGGAGGATGTCCCGAATGAGCAAACAAAAGGGAGGGCTGGCGGCATTTTTTGACAAGCTGCCGCCCAGTCTGATCCGGAAGAACAACGTGTCCCTGTTCCCCGAGGGGGCGCTGGGCTATTTGCTGGGCCCGACGCTAGCGCTGTTGGCGAACTCGATTCTCGCCAATTATTTCAACAAATACATGTCCGACGTGCTGCACGTCAACAGCTGGGCCAGCGGCTTCTTCACCGCTCTGCCGGTGGTTTCCGTGATCTTTGTGGTGCTGGGCAACGTGCTGGTGGGCCGGCTGATGGATCATAACAAGAGCCGGGCCGGAAAGGCCAGGCCCCTGCTGCTGCTGAGCGTGCCGATCAGCCTGCTGGCGCTGCTGTTCCTGTTCGTCTTCGCGCCCTTCGACGCGGTGGGAACGGACTGGCACACCACGTCCCTGGTCTGCATCGCCATCGGGTACAATCTTTGGTTTGCCTTTGCCTATCCCATGTACTACACGCCCCACGCGGCACTGGTCAGCCTGAGCACCCGGAACAGCAAGGACCGGGGCCTGCTGGCGACGATCTCCAACGCCACCATGCTGGCGGCCATCGGGCTTTCCAGCATGATCCTGCCCTTCTTCCTGAACCTGCTGTTCGTGTATGACATGAGCGGAACGGGAAGCCCGGTGCTGGACGAGGCAGGAAAGATCCTGTACTACGTGGACGAGGCGGGGGCCGCGATCTATGACGCCCAGGCCTCCTACAACGCCTGGAAGGTGTTTGTTTTCGCCCTGATCCTGATCACCCTCATCGGCGTGATCATCGAGTACTTCTTCACCCGGGAGCGGGTGACGGAGGAATCCATGGGCCAGGCGGAGAGCCAGGCCGCCCTGCCCGTGAGCCGGCAGGCCGCCATCTGCCTGAAGGACAAGTACTGGATCATCATGATGGTGTTCTTCTTCCTGTACCAGTTCGGCGGCATGATCAAGAACGTGAGCCAGAACTACTACTGCACCTCCATGTTCACCGACGCCAACGGGAACTACACCGTGGCCTACGGCGGACAGCTGCAGGGCATCCTGTCCATCGTGGGCGCCATTCCCACCGCCATCGGCATGGTGATCGCCCTGCCTCTGGCCAACATCCTGGGCAGCAAGGCCAAGGCGATTCTCAGCGGCGCGGTGGTGGCGGTCATCGGCGGCGCCATCGGCTTCATCGCCCCGAACAATTTCGCGGTGGTGGTGACCTCCTTCATCATCAAGGCCCTGGGCTCCACCCCAGCCATGTATCTGAGCCTGGCCCTGCTGGCGGATATCTTTGACCATCAGGAGGCGGTCAACGGGGTCCGGACGGACGGCTTCAGCATGACGGTCTACGGCGCCATCATCGCAGGCATGACGGGCCTGACCACGGGCGTGCTGAACATGGTGCTCAGCGCCACCAACTACGACGTGGCGACGCTGCAGACCAATGAAGCCCTGCGGGCGGCCATGCCCTGGGTGTTCATCGGGGGAGAAACCCTGTGCTACCTGGGCATCTTCCTGTTTTTCCTGTTCATGAAGGTGGAGAAATTCGGCAAGCTGGATTCCAAGGCGATCGTGGCAGACCAGCAGGCGGCCGCCAAAGCGGAAGGCCGGGAGTTCATCTCCGCGGCGGAGAAGATCCGCCGGGAGGAAGGCGAGGAAGCCTATCAGGCGGAGCTGAAGAAGCAGGCGGACGCCGCGGCGAAGGAAGCCGCCCGGGTGGCGAAGCTGAGCCCGGAGAAGCGGAAGGCGGAGGAAGAGGAAACCCGGAAGCTTCAGGAAGCCTTCAACAGCCTGCGGAAGCAGGTGGGGAAGGCGCCGGTGGCCTTCTGATCTCCCCGGAGCTGGAAGCCGGCGAATGTCGCAATCCGGAAATATTACGACAAGTTTTTACAGATTCTTAATTGGAAAAATCCATAATAGATGGTATACTTTCTAGTCGGAACGCCTGAAGGCAAAGCTGCAACTGAATAGGAGGATGACTATGGCAACAGAGAAGAAATCCACAGGACTGTGGCGCGGGCTGACCGCCGTAATGGCCAGCCTGCTGGCGATCATCATCGGCGCCACTGCGATTGTGAAGGCCAACGCGACCTTCATCAACGGACAGCTGGGTATCACCAACTACAAGATCGTGGATAAGGCAAACGGGGAAAAGGTTGACTCCATTTACTATAAGTCCGAGTTCGCTTCCGTGAGCGAAGTGATCGCGGCGAAGGAAAAGCTGGCCCAGGAGATCGCCAGCGAAGGCACGGTGCTGTTCAAGAACCTGAACAAGACCCTGCCCATCAACGTGAGCAGCGAGAAGGTGACCCTCTGGGGCCTGAACAGCATCAACCCCACCCTAGGCGGCATGATCGGATCCTCCGTTTTCGTGGATTCCGCCTCCGGCCAGAAGCAGTGGAGCCTGGTGGATGCCCTGACGGAGAAGGGCTTCCAGCTGAACCAGGATATGCTGACCCTGTACAACAGCGACGAAGTGAATGGCAAGAAGGGCTTCGGCCGGAAGGGCGGCCACTCTCTGAAGCCCTCCTTCGGCAAGATGTATGAGAATCCCGCCCAGTACAACGTGGGCGAGGCGCCCGCCAGCATCTACACCGACGCGGTGCTGGCCTCTGCCGACGACTCCGTGGCCCTGGTGGTTCTGAGCCGGGACAGCAGCGAGGCGGCGGATTACAATCCCGGCATGACCAGCGCCAACGACAACGACAGCTATGTGCGGCCCCTGGCGCTGAGCACCAACGAGCAGGCGATGATCGAGCTGGCCAAGGCCCACAGCACCCGGGTCGTGGTGC
>CAZRLU010000236.1:0-3614 GCA_964600995.1 uncultured Oscillospiraceae bacterium
AAAAAACTGGCGGAGGCCGTCGCGGAGTTTTCCGGACGTTGGTTTGAACAGCATGAGCAGAAATAATGACAGAAATGACCTGACCACGGGCAGCGTATGGAAGAAGCTGCTCATCTTCCTGATCCCCATCGCCGCGGGCACGATTCTGCAGCAGCTGTACAACGCGGTGGACGGGCTGATCGTGGGCCGCTTTGTGGGCACCGGCGCCCTGGCCGCGGTGGGCGGCAGCGCAGCCCAGATCATCAATGTGCTGGTGGGCTTCTTTGTGGCCATGACCGCCGGGGCGGCGGTGATCATCGGACAGATCTTCGGCGCCGGCCGTCGGGAGGACCTGAACCGGGCCATCGGCAGCTCCGTCACGGCCATGACCCTCTTCGGCGTGGCCCTGATGATCTTCGGGATCGCGGCTTCCCCCGCCCTCCTGCGGCTGCTGAACACGCCGGAGGAAACCGTCGCGGACGCGGCCCTCTATCTGCGGATCTATTTCCTGGGGGTGCCCTTCGTCATGCTGCTGAACATGGAGTCCAGCGTGCTGCGGGCCCTGGGGGATTCCTATCATCC
Organism: uncultured Oscillospiraceae bacterium; assembly: GCA_964600995.1. Lineage (GTDB taxonomy): Bacteria > Bacillota > Clostridia > Christensenellales > Aristaeellaceae > Aristaeella. The sequence goes on from CAZRLU010000236.1 coordinate 562, forward strand.
CTTCCTGTTCATGGTGGCGGGCTGCCTGACGAACATCGCCCTGGACATCCTGTTCGTGATCGGCTTCGGGTGGGGCGTCGCCGGGGTGGCCATCGCTACGGTGGCGGCCCAGCTGGTGAACACGGCGCTGCTGACCTGGAGGCTGGTGCGGGGCGAGGAGGCGCAGCTGACGGCGGGGAATCTGCGCATCCAGTGGGTGTACCTGAAGAACATGCTTCGGCTGGGCATCCCCTCGGGGCTGCAGAGCGCCATGTACAGCATCTCCAACGTGATCATCCAGGTGGCGGTGAACTCCCTGGGCACGGTGGTGGTGGCCTCCTGGGCCATGAGCGGCAAGACCGATGGCTTCTTCTGGGCTATCAGCAACGCCATGGGCGCGGCGATCACCAGCTTCATCGCCCAGAACCACGGGGCGGGGCGCACGGACCGGGTGAAGCAGTGCGTGCGGCAGGGCACGATCATGGCCTTCGCCATCACCCTGTCGGTCAGCGCCCTGCTGATGCTCACGGCGATTCCGGCCCTGCGGCTGCTGACCAAGGATGAGCGGGTGGTGGAAACCACCTACACCATCATGTCCTACTTCGTGCCCTACTACTTCACCTGGGTGCTGGTGGAGGTGCTCAGCGCCGTGCTGCGGGGCGCCGGGGACGCGGTGCGCCCGGTGGTGATCATCGGGCTGGGGGTCTGCCTGTTCCGGATCGTGTGGATCTATACGGCCTTCGCGGCCTTCCGGACCCTGTTTGTGCTGTGCCTGTCCTATACGGTTTCCTGGACGATCACCAGCATCGCCCTGCTGATCTATTACAAGAAGGGCGGCTGGATGAACCGCCGCAGGATCATGGACCAGTAAACCGCCGGACGGGAGAAGAATATCATGCTGAAAACCAGCCCGGAAAACCGGGAAATCCACAAAAAAATATGGAAGCTGACGGGGCCGATCGTGCTGCAGAACCTGCTGAGCGCCGCGGTGAATTCCGCGGACGTGGTGATGCTGAACTTCGTGGGGCAGCAGCATATCTCCGCGGTTTCGCTGGCGACCCAGTACGCCACGGTGCTGTTCATGCTGCTCTACGGGCTGGGGACCGGGGTGACCATGCTGAGCGCCCAGTATTTCGGCAAGGGGGATAAAAAGGCGCTGGACGCCGTGCAGGGCATCGCGCTGCGGTTCTCCGTGAGCATTACCCTGATCTTTGGCCTGGGGGCCCTGCTTTTCCCGGAGGGGATGATGCGGGTCTTCACCCCGGATCCGGAGCTGATTGAAATCGGGGCGGGGTATCTCCGGAACGTTTCAGTCGCCTATCTCTGCTGGGGGCTGATCGAGGTCTATCTGGCCTCCCTGCGCTCCGTGGGGCGGGTGGCCGTCAGCACGGCGCTGAACACCACGGCTTTCCTGCTGAACATCCTGCTGAACGCGGTTTTCATCTTCGGCCTCTTCGGCGCACCGAAGCTGGGGGCGCCGGGGGTGGCCCTGGCCACCTCCCTTTCCCGGATCGTGGAGCTGGCGCTGGCCCTGGGGGTTTCCGCCCGGAGCCGGGATGTGCGGCTGAAGCTGTCCCACATGTTTATCCGCAGCAAGGCCCTCTTCCGGGATTTCCTGCGGATGGCCATGCCCGCGACCCTGAACGACCTTTCCTGGGGCCTGGCCTTCTCCATGTATTCGGTGATCATCGGCCAGTTTTTGGGATCGGACATGGTGGCGGCCAACTCCTTCACCTCCCTGATCCGGAACTTCGGGACGGTGCTCTGCTTCAGCGTCGCCAGCGCCGGTGGCATCCTGCTGGGGCAGCAGCTGGGCCAGGGAAAAATGGAGGAGGCGGAGCGGAGCGCCCGGGAGCTGATGAAGCTGACGGTGCTCTTCGGCTTCCTGGGAGGCCTGATCGTGCTGGCGGCCATGCCGGCGGCCCTGGCCTTCGCGAGCCTTTCCGAAACCGGAAAGGGATACCTGCGGGGCATGCTGTGGATCAACACCTATTATGTGATGGGGCAGGCGGTGAACACCACCCTGATCGCCGGGGTTTTCCGGGCCGGCGGGGACAGCCGCTTCGGATTTATCTGCGACACCATCGACATGTGGGCCTACGCGGTGCCGCTGGGATTCCTGGCGGCGGCGGTGCTGAAGCTGCCTCCCATGTGGGTGTACTTTCTGATGTGCACCGATGAGTTTGTGAAATGGCCCTGGGTGATCGGCCATTACAGAAGCAAAGCCTGGCTGCGGAACATCACCCGGGAGAATGCCGTGGAGGGCTGAAGCCCGGAAAGAACTGAGAGGGGGAAAAGAAGACGGAGCGCGGAGAGGAGATCCTGCGGCATCTGGAGGACCTGTGCCGCCGGGCAGAGCGGACCGGACGCTGGTTTTATTCCGGCTTTCTTTCCCCCGCGGAGCAGGATGAATTTTCCACCCTGCCGGTAGCCCGGCAGACCCGGTGGCATTTCTGGGGCGGCATGGAGGCCGCGGAAAGAAGAATCCTGGCGGCGGGGGATCCGGAGGAAAGCGACCCGGCCTATCCCCTGAAGGTGATCCGGATCTCGCCCGTGGCCCCGAAATTCGCCGAGGAGCTGAGCCACCGGGACTATCTGGGAGCGCTGCTGAATCTGGGCATCGAGAGAAGCCTGATCGGGGATATCCTGGTGGAAGGAAAGGACGCCTGGGTTTTCTGCCTTGAGCGGGCGGGGGAGATCCTGTGCGGAGAGCTGCACCGGGTGCGGCGTACGGAGGTGACTGCGGCGGAGGATCCGGACTGCCCGGCCCTGAAGCCGCGCTTGACGCCGATGACGCTGAACGTTTCCTCGGAGCGGCTGGACGCGGTGGTGGCCGGATTTGCCGGGCTCTCCCGGGAGAAGGCCGCCGCCCTGATCACCGGGGAGAAGGTCTTCGTGAACAGCCGCCCGGCGGTGCAGCGGGACGCCCGGCTGAAGGAGGGGGATATCCTGTCGGTCCGGGGCTTCGGCAAGGCCGTATACGACGGGGTGGACCGGACCTCCCGGAAGGGACGGCTTTTCCTGAAGCTGCGCAGATACGGGTAAGGCTCCGGGAACAGATCCATGCAAAAAAA
>CAZRLU010000237.1:0-3590 GCA_964600995.1 uncultured Oscillospiraceae bacterium
GGGGCCTTCCGGGCCCGGGCCGGGTTGCAAAGACCTGAAAATTGAAGTATAATCACCGCAAACACAGAGCGAAGCAGAAGGAGGAGAAGAAAATGGATATTCAGAAGGTCATTTCGGAGGTTGTTTCCAAGCTGACGGGCAATTCGGACCTGATCAAAAAGTTCACGGCGGATCCTGCGGCCATCATCAAGCAGCTGACGGGCTTTATCGCCAATGCGGACCAGCTGAAGGAAATCGTCGCCGGCGTGAGCAAGGCCCTGGGGATCGACGCGGGCAAGGCGCTGGAGCAGGGAAAGGGACTGCTGGCCAAGCTGAAGAGCCTTTTCGGAAAATAAGGAAGGCACTGCCTTCTTCCGGCGAAAGCCGGTTTTTTTTCGGCGGGGGAAAGGCGGCGGAAAGAAAAACGGAAAAACGGGGTGAAGCATTTGGCAAAGTATGATTATCTGATCGTGGGAGCGGGGCTCTTCGGCGCGGTTTTCGCCCGGGAGGCCGGAAAGCGGGGAAAGAAGACGCTGGTGATCGACCGGCGGGGCCATGTGGCCGGTAACATTTACACGGAGGACCGGGACGGGATTCCGGTGCACTGCTACGGGGCCCACATCTTTCACACCAGCGACCGGGAGGTCTGGGACTATGTGAACCGGTATGCGGAGTTCAACCGCTTCACCAACGCGCCCCTGGCCCGGTACCGGGACCGGCTGTACCACCTTCCCTTCAACATGAACACCTTCTATGCCCTCTGGGGCACGGCGACCCCCGAGGAAGCCAGGGCGAAGATCGCGGAGCAGCGGAAGGAGATCACGGGGGAGCCCCGGAACCTGGAGGAGCAGGCGATTTCCCTGGTGGGACGGGATGTGTATGAGGCGCTGGTGAAGGGCTATACGGAAAAGCAGTGGGGGCGGAAATGCGCGGAGCTGCCGGCCTCCATCATCCGGCGCCTGCCGGTGCGGCTCACCTGGGACAACAACTACTTCAACGACGCCTTCCAGGGGATTCCCCGGGAGGGCTATACCCGGATGGTGGAGCGGATCCTGGAGGGAACCGAGGTCCGGCTGAACACCCCCTTCTCCCCGGAGATGCGGGAGCTGGCGGAAAAGACGGTGTACACGGGCTCCATCGACGGATTCTACGGATACCGGCTGGGCCGGCTGGAGTACCGGTCCCTGCGGTTTGAGACCTGCCGCCTGGAAACCGGGGATTACCAGGGCAACGCGGTGATCAACGACACCAACGCGGAGGTGCCCTATACCCGCACCATCGAGCACAAGCACTTCGCCTATGACCAGCCGGAGGTGACGGGCACCCCCTGGACCTGGATCACCCGGGAATATCCCCGGGACTGGGAGGAGGGCGCGGAGCCCTACTACGCGGTGAACGACGAGCGAAACAACGCCCTGTATGCCCGGTACCAGGCCCTGGCGGAGGAGGATCCCGGGATCCTCTTCGGCGGAAGGCTGGGTATGTACAGATACCTGGATATGGACGACACGGTCCGGGCGGCCCTGGACCTGGCGGAAAAAGAGCTGGGCTGAGGAAAAAACTCCTTTGCAGGAAGGGGAAAATAAGGTATAATCAGAAGGATGATTCAAACCGCGCCAAGGATGAAGGCGCCATTGCATGACCGGCAGGAGGAATGAAACATGTCAGTAATCGATCGGATTAAGGCCCAGGCGAAGACGAACGTGAAGCACATTGTGCTGGCCGAGGGCAGCGAACCCCGCACCGTGCAGGCCGCCGCGAAGATCGTGGCAGAGGGCCTGGCGAAGATCACCCTGGTGGGCAACCCCGAGGAAATCGCCAAGGTTGCGGCGGAGACGGGCACGGATCTGAAGGATGTGGCCATCGCGGATCCCGCCACCTGGGAGAAGAGCGAAGCCTACGCGGAGAAGCTCTGCGAGCTGCGGCAGAAGAAGGGCATGACCCTGGAGCAGGCCCGGGATCTGGTGTACAAGAACACCCTGTATTTCGCCACCATGATGCTGAAGATGGATGACGCGGACGGCATGGTGGCCGGCGCGATCAACTCCACCGGCAATGTGCTGCGGCCCGCGCTGCAGATCATCAAGATGGCGCCCGGCATCTCCACCGCTTCCAGCTGCTTCATCATGGAGCTGCCGACGAAGGATTACGGAGACGACGGCGTGATGCTCTTCGGCGACTGCGCCGTGAACATCGAGCCCAACGCGGACGAGCTGGCGGCCATTGCCCTGGCCACCGCCAATACCTGCAAGAGCCTGCTGCAGGCGGAGCCCCGGGTGGCGATGCTTTCCTTCTCCACCAAGGGCAGCGCCAAGCATGACGTGGTGACCCGGGTGCAGGAAGCCACCGCGAAGGCCAAGGAGCTGGCCCCGGATCTGATGCTGGACGGCGAGCTGCAGGCGGACGCGGCCCTGGTGCCGGAAGTGGCCAGCCTGAAGGCCCCCGGATCCCCCGTGGCGGGCAAGAACCCCAACGTCCTGATCTTCCCGAACCTGGGCGCCGGAAACATCGGCTACAAGCTGGTGCAGCGGCTGGCCGGGGCCAAGGCCATCGGGCCCATCATCCAGGGTCTGGCCAAGCCGGTGAACGACCTGAGCCGGGGCTGCAACGTGGAAGAGATCGTCAACACGGTGGCGGCCGTGGCCGTGATCGCCCAGGGCTGATCTCCATCAAGGAAACCGACCTTCCTCCCCTGCGGAGGAAGGTTTTTTTCCGGGAGAAAAGGAACCGTTTTTCCGGAAAGGGCCGGAGAAAAAATCCCTTGACTTTTGGACAGGACTTCCGTATACTAATCTAGCTGTTTTTAACGGTTCCGGGGCATTCCCGGGCGGGGATGTTCCCTGTTGAATGACTTAGGTAGAGGAGTGTTGGAAAATGTTCCGTACGTATCAGCCCAAGAAGCGTCAGCGCAGCAAGGTCCACGGCTTCCGCGCCCGCATGGCGACGAAGAACGGACGCCGCGTGCTGGCAGCCCGCCGCCGTCGCGGCCGCAAGGAGCTGACGGTGTGACCGGCACCGTCCAGCATATTCGCTTGACTGTGGTTAAGGCCCGCCTTCATCTGTAAGGGCGGGCTTTTCCAGTTCAAAAGACTTCCGTTAAGTTTTGTAAAGTTTCCCGGGAAGAAACCGGGTGAAAGGAACAATGGAAAGACAGTATCGGCTGCAAAAAAACAGTGCGTTCCAGTATGTCTACCGCCGTGGACATTCGGTCGCCTGCCGCGATCTGGTCATGCTCTGCGCCAAGGGGCGCAGGCTGAAGGTCGGGTTTTCCATCAGCAAGAAGGTGGGCAACGCCGTGGTCCGGAACCGGACCAAGCGGCGCCTGCGGGAATGCTTCCGGCCCTATCTGGGGGATGTGAAACCCGGGCTGTACGTCATCGTTGCCAGACCGTCCGCCGCAAAAGCCACCTTCCGCAGCCTGCAGCGGGACGTGCGCTACCTGCTGAAAAAGCAGGATGCGCTGCGCTCCGGGGAGAGCGGGCAGGAGGGGAATCGCGCTCCATGAAAAGGGTCCTTCTGTTCCTGATCCGGTTTTACCGGAAATATCTGAGCCCCCGGAAGGGAAAGCCGGCCTGCCGGTATGTGCCGACCTGCTCCCAGTACGCCCTGAC
>CAZRLU010000238.1:0-3583 GCA_964600995.1 uncultured Oscillospiraceae bacterium
GACTATATTTGTTTTTTGGCATATAATAATGCTCCCTTCATGTCGACAGTTTTTTCTTTCTCTGTCTTCCATGAAGGGAGCATATCAGTTATGCTGCGAACAGAGTCTGACACAGGGGGCTCTCTTATCGTTCTGGGTTTTCATCCCGCCGAAGTTCTTTCTCTTCCGGCAGGTTGTCCTGTTTCAGAAGACAAATGGCTTTCAGCACGCCAGTGCGGGGCTTTTCTTACCTATCTTTTTGGGATTTCAGTCCACCTTCCGCCTCAAAGGCGGCAGGTCGCATGGCGTTAGCAGGCTGTTGGCATTGCAAGCCTTTCCATTACTGGGTTTCTAACGATTTTCACTGTTCGCGTTTTCCTTCAAAATACCCCCGTTTTCCCCCAGTGCCGTTAGCTGGGTGTTAGCACAGCTAACAAAGGCGGCGTGTTCGACTTTCACATCTACCGCCAAATCGTTAGCTGGACGTGATGAAATCATCATCATTTATCCCCATCATAAGGCAAATGTGGAGCCGGGCATGAATGAATATTCATTGCATATTTTCAATGACTTTTTCCGTAATCCAGATCCGTATTTTTGTCCCTCTGTAAAATGAAAGACATTGCAGACGTTACAGAAATATTTGAATCTGCCGCCTTTGTTAGCTGAGATTTCCACGAATTCTTGCTGAAATCTTTTTCGTTTGCCTGCACCAGCGTTAGCAATCTAACAAATAGGCATTCCCGATGATGTCCATCCATCAGGTCTGGAAAATGAGTAAAATCCATTTGTAGAGCCTGTTTCCGCCATCACAGCCACTTTGGACGAAAGTTGGTCATCGCCCGCCTGAAATGTGGCAGACAGGACAATAGTTCAAAGCAAACAAAGGTGACAGCTGTTATCAGAATCATTAGATGACACAGAAAATAAGTCAGTCGATCAATAAAGCGGATGCCGGAAAGTGCTTATTTTAAGCCACTTCCCGGCATCTGGTGTTGTGTTTTCAATGGGATTGAGCTACCGCTTCATAGGAACACTGCTGGCGATACTATCCGTCATCATCTGCCACCCATCGCCTGATTGGTTCTGCATACAGGATATTTCCTGTTTTATCAATTAAGAGACGCTGCTCCTGACGGTAGACCCATGCAGATCCCTCGTGAAAGGAACCCAATTGGCTATTGTCAAAAACAGGCTGAATCACCCACTTGCCTGTTTCATCCACATATCCGGCAAGGCCGCTTTCCGCATCCTCCGCAGGAGATAAACCCTCGTGAAAATGATAATCTGTATTCGATATTAGACGAAAAATCGGCTCAGTCAGCACCTGGCCGTGATTATTCATCAAACCAGCCCGATAGGAAAGCGACTCACCCGGTTCTTGGATTTCATACCAAGCAACACCATGTTTATTAAAACCCAGGCAACTGCAAATACCTGGCCGGGAAACAGAGAACAGTGGTGTATGATCTGCCTGATAAAACGTCAGGCTGTCCTGCGATTCTATATAGTACATATTATCTGACACGAACCCATATTCAGCATTTTGAACCGTTCCCTCGGTGTCGATATTGCCCCATGAATTTCCTGGCATACGTACATTAGCATACCCATTTACGGAAAAACCAGACGCATATTCATATGCCGGCGGCAAAGCCCACTGACCATTCGTATTGATATATCCACTCAAACCGTTTTTCTTGCTGAGAGCAGGGAGCAATCCACTTGCCACCCAAGCATAGGGTTCAATCACAGCATCTTCAGGGGGATAAATTTCATGCCCGGTTTGATCGATCAGCAAATAGTCACCATCTTCATAAGCGACTATTGCATAACCATGCCAGAAGCCTTCAGCATGAGACGAATCATATTTGCATGGAATCACGATTTCCCCCGTATCCCTGCAAGCGTATCCCAGATGATGATCCATCACCACGGGAATCAGCTCAGATAAATCCATCATATCGTTTTGCGCAATTACATCGTCATAAATAAAACCTGAAAAAAAACCTGTCTGAACATCCAGATATCCGGTGCTTCCAGAGTTTTGATGGATGATGAAAATTCCATCCTGTTTGCCGCCAATAAAGTCCTCAAATCCCCGCGGCACCTTTGAGCTAATTCTCAAGTTTTTTTCGGGCTCAAATACCCAATGCCCCTGAGAATTGATTAATCCATGCCATGTTAGATCAGCGCTTACCGCAGGTGTTACTTCCACAATGGCATAATCACCTCGGAAATCTTCCGCATAGGCAAACTGATAAGGCAATGCGATACGTCCCTGCGTGTCAATATACCCGTACAACCCATCTGCATTCTGGACTGCATAGAAAGGCTTTCCTGTTGTTGCTTCAGGAAGAAGGATTGGGAATTCTTCATCCCCTTCCCGCAGCAGGACATTTCCTTTGGAGTCAATCAGCGCCCATTGATCATCGGAGAGCATTACAAGTGCTTCACCCTGGTTGAATTCATAAACACGTTCAAATTGTGGAGTAATTACGATATGCCCTTCACGATCAGCATAGCCCAGTAATTCCGTGTCCTTTTCCTCGACAGCAATCAATCCTTCAGACATATCAGCCCAGGAACACGGAATAATTCCATCTGGCAGGGAAATTACTTCCCCATAGCGCGTCATGAGCATATATTCTCCAGGAATAGCGTCACTTTCTTCCTTGTCGAAACCGGCTACCTGCGCAAGCACACCCATGCCTTCCGGGAAGGTGGTTACCTCCGCCTGCCAATTCAGATAGTATTCACAGGGCAGTACTATTTCGCCTGTCAGGCGGTCCGCATAACCCAAATAAGAAATATCTTCACGCACTTCCACCACTGGAATCAGATCGCCTTCACCATAGCCATCCCACAAAGCAGAATATTTCAGTCCTGAAAAGAAGCCGGAACGCACATCGAAAAAACCAACAGGTCCATCGCCTTCCTCTACATATATTTCATCCTGTGCCACAGCATAGTATCCGCCTTCCCAGGTGCCAAAAGAGCCCCATCCTTCATACCACCCGGAATAAATATAGTATTCAGGTGGCAATACAAACTTACCCTGCCGGTTGATGATTCCCTGGCAAGGTTTGCTTTCTCCATTCTCTTCCGGTTCCATTCCCTCTGGATAAAGTGTAACAGATGCATAGTTTCCCCGGAATTGTTCTGCCCCGTCAAATGAAGCAGAAATGATCCAATGCCCTGAATTGTCGGTATATCCCCATTTTCCACTTATTTTGTCTTCAGTGGGATACATGCTGTCTCCCGCTGCAAAAACCGTTATTGGGAGAGAAAGCAAGACAAGGATGAGAAGCAGATGTTTCATTTTTATGTTCCTCTGCTGTTTCTTTCAGCCTTATTCTTTTTATCATTTCAATCAAGCTGCGCTGTTATCGTTATTATGCTTTTACTGATTAAGCACTTCCCGCGGTACTTTACTTGATCTTCTCTGCGCCTTGCTGGACAAACCCGAACCCCTGGGGCGGTTTCTGACACCATAGTTTTCCGATGTCCAGCTTATGCCGCACCAGCGCACTGCGAAAATCCTTTTCCTTCATCCGATTCACCGCGCTTTTGAAATCATCCACCGTCCTGCTTCTTGTCAGAT
>CAZRLU010000239.1:0-3571 GCA_964600995.1 uncultured Oscillospiraceae bacterium
ATCCCCATCTGACGGTGGAGGAAAATATCATCTTTCCCCTGCAGAACCTGAAGGGAAAGCAGAAGATGACCAAGGAGGCCATGCACGAAAAGGCGCTGGAGGTGGCGAAGCTGGTGCAGATCGACCAGCTGATGGAGCGCAAGCCCAAGGAGCTCTCCGGCGGACAGCAGCAGCGGGTGGCCATCGCCCGGGCCCTGGTCAAGATTCCCAACGTGCTGCTGCTGGATGAGCCCCTGAGCAACCTGGACGCCCGGCTGCGGCTGCAGACCCGGGAGGAGCTGCGGCGGATTCAGCGGGACACCGGGGTGACCACCATCTTCGTGACCCACGATCAGGAGGAGGCCATGAGCATCTCGGACCTGATCATCGTGATGAAGGACGGGGTGATCAACCAGATCGGAAAGCCCCAGCAGGTCTATGACGATCCGGTGAACCTGTTCGTGGCCCAGTTCCTGGGCACCCCGGCCATCAACGTGCTGGAGGGCGAGCTGAAGGGCGGAAAGCTGTGGATCGGCAACGAGGCGGTGCTGGAGATGCCGGGCAAGGCGGACGGCGCCGTCTGGGTAGGCATCCGCCCCGAGGGCTTCATCCTGGATGAGGACGGCCCCTTCACCTGCCGGCTGGACCGGGTGGAGGTGATGGGCCGGGACGTGAGCGTGGTGTGCACCCATGAGAAGATGACCGGGCGGAACATGCGGGCCATCATTCCGGCGGAGAACATTGCGGATACGGGGAAGGAGACGGTGCGCTTCAGCCTGAAGCCCTACAAGGTCTTCGTCTTTGACCGGGAGAGCGAGGCGCGGAGATGAAAACAAAGAACAACCTGAAGGCCTGGCTCTATCTGCTGCCGGCCATCGCGTTCCTGGCGGTCTTCATGGTCTATCCGCTGATCGACGTGTGCATCTATGCCCTGGAGGAGAACTACAGCTTCGCCCAGGGCGAGGCGACGGGCATCGGCCTGGCCAATTTCCGGTATGTGCTGAGTGACCCCTACTTCGTGCAGGCGGTGAAGAACACCTTCCTGATCGTGATCATCACGGTGCCCGTGAGCACCGGGGTGTCCCTGCTGATCAGCCTGGGGCTCTCCTCCATCAAGAGGCTGCAGAACGCCTTCCAGACGATCTACTTCCTGCCCTATGTGACCAACACCCTGGCGGTGGGCCTGGTCTTCATGATCCTCTTCCGGAAGACCGACTACACCGAGGGCCTGGTGAACCTGCTGCTGGCGAAGGTGGGCCTGAGCGGGGTGGACTTCATCGAGGGCCCCTACTGGGCGAAGATGTTCGTGATGTGCTTCTACACGGTGTGGGTGGTCATGCCCTTCAAGATCCTGATCATGACCAGCGCCCTGGCCAGCGTGAACCAGGATTACTACAAGGCGGCGAAGGTGGACGGGGCTTCCTCCTTCCGGATCTTCCGGAAGATCACCCTGCCCATGATCTCCTCCACCGTCTTCTACCTGATCATCACCGGCTTCATCGGGGCCTTCAAGGCCTACAGCGACGAGGTGGCCCTCTTCGGCACCAACCTGAACGCCGCGGGCATGAACACCATCGTGGGCTATGTGTATGACATGCTGTACGGCTCCAGCGGAGGCTATCCCTCCTACGCGGCCGCTGCGGCGCTGATCCTTTTCGCCATCGTCTTCACCATCACCTATATCAACCTGACCGTCAGCAAGAAGACGGTTCAGTACGTGTAAGGGGGGCGACGGGATGAACGTGCAGAAAAAGAGCAGCCGCCTGGGCACGGCGCTGATTTACCTGTTCCTGGTCATCTGGGCGGTGCTGGTGCTGTTTCCCTTCTACTGGATGATCCTGACCAGCGTAAAGAGCTTCGCCGCCTACAACAGCGAGTACATTTCCCGGTTCTGGACGCCGAACCCCACCCTGGAGAACTACGCCGCGGCCTTCACCACGGTGCCCCTGGGGCGGTATTTCCTGAACACCCTGATCTTCACCGTGGCCACGACGGGGCTGATGATGCTGGTGATCGTGCCGGCGGCCTTCGCCTTCGCCCGGCTGGAGTTCAAGGGGAAGAACGCGGTGTTCGCCTTCTTCCTGAGCCTGATGATGATTCCCACGGAGCTGGTGATCATCACCAACTACGTCACCATCGTGAACTGGAACATGCGGAACACCTACTGGGGGCTGATCCTGCCCTCGGTGACCAGCATCTTCTACATCTACCTGCTGAAGGAAAACTTCGAGTCCATTCCCGACGAGCTGTACAAGGCCGCCAAGGTGGACGGAACCAGCGACCTGAAGTACCTGCTGCGGGTGATGATTCCCATCGCCCAGCCCACCATCGTGACCATCGTGATCCTGAAGGTGATCGAGTGCTGGAACAGCTATGTATGGCCCCGGCTGATCACCTATGATCAGAATTACTTCCTGGTTTCCAACGGGATCCAGCAGATCCGGGAGAGCGGCTTCGGCCGGGAGAACACCCCTGCCATGATGGCGGCGGTGGTGGTGATCAGCGTACCGCTGATCGTGCTGTTCCTGATCTTCCGGAAGAAGATCATGGCGGGCGTTTCGAGGGGAGGGACCAAGGGATGAAAAAGAAAGCCGCGCTGCTGTGCGCCCTGGTGCTGTGCCTTTTCGCCCTTTCCTCCTGCCATCATCAGGTGAGCCGGGAAAGCTTTGCCATCCCGGAGAGCTTCGATGAAACCACCGCCACGGAGATCGTGTTCTGGGCGAAGAACGACACCAACCAGACCCAGACGGACATCTACAAGAAGGCCATCGCCGACTTCCAGGCGCTGTATCCCAACATCACCGTGACCATGCGGCTGTATACGGACTACAACCAGATCTACCGGGATGTGCTGACCAATATTTCCACCGACACCACCCCCAACGTGTGCATCACCTATCCGGACCACATCGCCACCTATCTGACGGGCAACAACGTGGTGGTGCCCCTGGATGAGCTGATGCAGGATCCGGTGTACGGCCTGGGAGGCAGCGGGCTGAAGTTCGACGGGCCCACCCGGGAGGAGATCGTGCCGGAGTTCCTGGCGGAGGGTGTGATCGGCGGGCAGCAGTACGCCCTGCCCTACATGCGGTCCACGGAGGCGACCTACATCAACCGGGAATTCGTGGAGAAGCTGGGCTATGAGGTTCCGGATATCCTCACCTGGGACTTCATTTGGGAAGTTTCCGAAAAGGCCATGGAGAAGGACGCGGAGGGGAACTTCCTGCTGAACGGGCAGAAAACCCTGATCCCCTTCATCTACAAGAGCACCGACAACATGATGATCTCCATGCTGCGGCAGCTTGGAGCAGGATACTCCACCGACGCGGGGGAGGTGCTGATCTTCAACGAAACCACCGGCAAGCTGCTGCGGGAGATCTACAGCCATGCCAAGAGCCGGGCCTTCTCCACCTTCGGCATCAGCAGCTATCCCGGCAACTTCCTGAACGCGGGGCAGTGCGTCTTTGCCATCGACTCCACCGCCGGGGCCACCTGGATGGGCTCCGACGCGCCGCTGCTGGACATCCACAAGGAGCAGGTGGTGCCCTTCACTACGGAGGTGCGGGCGATTCCCCAGTTTGATCCGGAGCAT
>CAZRLU010000240.1:0-3559 GCA_964600995.1 uncultured Oscillospiraceae bacterium
GATTTCCATGGAGAAGGGGCTGACCTGCTTCTGGAGCCGGAGCCGGCAGGAGCTGTGGCTGAAGGGGGAGACCAGCGGGAACTACCAGCATATCGTTTCCATCACCGCGGACTGCGACGGGGACGCCCTGGAGATCCTGGTGGAGAAGGACGGCCCGGCCTGCCATCTGGGAACGGACAGCTGCTTTGAGCAGCCCCTGTTCCAGAGCGAGGAAAGGCATGACTTTACCTATGCGGGGCTGATGGAGCTGATCCGGGGCCGGAAAACGGAGAAGAAGGAAGGCTCCTACACAACCTATCTGTTTGAGAAGGGGCTGGACAAGATCCTGAAGAAGGTGGGCGAGGAGTCCACGGAGGTGATCATCGCCGCCAAGGATCAGGACCGGAAGGAAACGGTCTACGAGATCGCGGACCTGGCCTATCATGTGATGGTGCTGATGGTGGAAGCCGGCATCAGCCTGGAGGATATCCGGGATGAACTGGCCCGGCGGCACGTGATCGATCATAAGGTGAAGCAGGAGAAAATGACCTGAGATGTTTGATCTGCACATGCATTCCACTTTCTCCGACGGGAGGGATGCCCCCGAGGAGATGGTCCTGGAGGGAATCCGCCTGGGCCTGGCGCGCATCGGAATCTCGGAGCATTCCTTTCTGGAATGGGACGATTCCGCCATGCCCAGGGAGAAGATGGAAGCCTGCCGGGCGGAGATGGAAAGGCTGAAAGGGAAGTACGCGGGATGGATCGAAGTGCTCCGGGGCCTGGAACGGGACTATTACTCCGAAGACCCGGAGACCTATGACTATGTGATCGGCTCCGTACACTGGATCCGGATGCCGAACGGTTATCCCGTCAGCGTGGACTGGGAGCCGGAACGGCTGGAGCGGGACTGCTCCGTATACTTCGACGGGGACTGGTATGCCCTGGCGGAGGCCTACTTCCGGCTGGAGGCGGACGTGGCGCGAAAGACCCGGTGCGACGTGATCGGACACTTTGACCTGGTGTGCAAATTCAACGAACAGAGAAGATGGTTCGACGAGAGTCACCCCAGATACAGAGCCGCCTGGCGGCAGGCAGCCGACGCGCTGCTGACCACCGGTAAGCCTTTTGAAATCAATACGGGAGCGATCTCCCGGGGATACAGGACCGACGCCTATCCCTCCCGGGAAATCCGGACATATCTGAAGGAGCGGGGAGCCAGATTCATCCTTTCCAGCGACGCCCACCGGAAGGAGCATATCTGCTTCGGCTTCGACCGGTTCCGGGATGAGGCGTAAAGCCGTGAAACAAACGGAAATACAAAGCCTGAATCAGGTTGCGAAGCCAGGATAAACGTGCTATGATGACCTCCGGAAACGGAGGTTTTTCATATGTCGTATCTGTATGAAACCCACATGCACACCTGCTACGGAAGCGCCTGCGGTATCAGCACCGGGAAGGAACATGTCCGCTTCTACAAGGATCAGGGTTATACCGGCATTATCATCACGGATCATTTCTTCGGAGGGAACACCCGGGTGCCCCGGGATCTGCCCTGGGAGGAAAGGATCGACCTGTTTTACCGCGGCTACGAGGACGCGCTGGAGGAAGGCCTGAAGGTGGGGCTGGATGTCTTCTTCGGCCTGGAGCAGAACTTTGGCTTCGATGAATATCTGATCTACGGGCTGGAGAAGGATTATCTGAAGGCCCATCCGGAGATGGAGCACTGGACGAGGCGGCAGCAGCTGGAGGAGGTTCACCGGGCTGGCGGCGCCGTGATCCAGGCGCACCCCTTCCGGATGCGGGGATATATGGATCTGATCCGGGTGGCGGAGCAGTTCGCGGACGGCGTGGAGGCGGCGAATGCCGGAAACGAGCAGGTGGACGACGCCCGGGCCTGGGCCTATGCCCGGGCCAAGGGCCTGCTGATGACCGCCGGAAGCGACAACCATCATTCCCCGGCGAAGGCTCTCTTCGGGGTGGAGCTGGAGGAAAAGCTGACCTGCATCCAGGATTATGTGCGGATCATCCTGACGGGCGGGCCTATCGGGCTGCATGTGCCTCCGGAGAGGTTTATCATGCCGGAGTGGCAGCGGGATGAAAGGCACATCGCCTACTGGCTGAACGAACGGGAGGAAAGGGTGCTCCTGGAGGAAGGACCCTGGACCTGAAAGCGGAGGGGGGAGAACCATGGATACCATCATCATCCCGGTTCAGAGAAAAATCAAAGCCTCGGAGAAAATGCTCCGGGGCATCATGATTGCCCTGGCGGTGCTGTTCCTGCTGCAGGGCATTCTTCTTTCCAGGAGCTTCATGCTGCCCTGCCTGCTGATGGCCGGGCTGGCCATTTGGTACAGCGTAACCATCCGCAGGGAATTTGAGTATATTCTCGAGGA
Organism: uncultured Oscillospiraceae bacterium; assembly: GCA_964600995.1. Taxonomy (GTDB): domain Bacteria; phylum Bacillota; class Clostridia; order Christensenellales; family Aristaeellaceae; genus Aristaeella. Next base: position 2,373 of record CAZRLU010000240.1, read on the forward strand.
AGGATGGATCCGGATTTACCGGGTGAATGACCGGGGCCGCTTCCTGCAGCATGAGTTTTCCATGGAGGATATCGTGGCGCTGGCCACGCCGGAGGATCCGGCTGTGGCGGCCTACCGGAAGGGCGGAAGCGAGAAAATCCGGAAATTTGACTATACCTCCTATCAGGAAAACGTGCCCTACTATACCATGATTGTGGCAAAGGACGGGACCCGGATCAAGCTGCTGCTGGATCTGACCCGGGAGGCGATCGAGCGGATCCGGAGAGCGAACCGGACTGCGGTCCATTGCTGAGAGATGGCGGATTTGTGGAACTAATCCACCAGAGATTGCAAGAAACTGGTTGACAGAAGCCTTGAATTGTAGTAATATGCGGTCCGGAGGTCAAGAAGACCAACGAACAATATATTGGGAGGTTTTTTCGCATGAAAAAAATCATTGCCTTACTCGTCGCTCTCTGCATGCTGCTGAGCGTCTCCGCCGCCATGGCTGAGAAGCTCACCATCACCGTGTGGGACAAGGCCTTCAACGGCTCCGCCCTGGAAGCGGCCGCGGCCGACTACAAGGCCAATGTGGATCCTGAATTCGAAGCTGAGATCAACATCGTCTCCGGTTCCTCCGATGTGGAAAACGACATGACCCTGGCCGGATCCTCCGGCGACATCAGCAACCTGCCGGACATCGTGCTGTTCCAGGATCACTTCATTCAGCGCTATGTGGCGGACTATCCGAACGTCTGGATGAATCTGGACGACGCGGGCATCAACTGGGATGACTTCGGCGCTGAGAAGCTGAGCTATTCCACGGTGAACGGCGTGCATTACGGCGTGCCGGTGGACAATGGCACCGCCATCATGGCCTATCGCGTGGATATCCTGGCTGAGTGCGGCTACACCATGGACGATGTGACCGGCATCACCTGGGACCGTTTCCTGGAGATCGGCAAGGAAGTCTATGCCAAGACCGGCAAGGCCCTGCTCTCCATGGACGGCAGCGGCAACGACCTGCCCTACATGATGCTGCAGGCCGAGGGCAAGAGCCAGTTCAAGGATGGCCGGCCCTACATCACCGAGAATGAAGACCTGGTCAAGATCGTGAGCCTGATTGCCGAGATGGCGAAGGAGCACGTGCTGATCCTGGCCAACGACTGGACCGGCTACACCAACGAGACCATCATGCAGGACCAGGT
>CAZRLU010000241.1:0-3559 GCA_964600995.1 uncultured Oscillospiraceae bacterium
GCTTCCATTCACTGTCCACCGCCGCCACGTTGGCGAACCGCAGGATTCCCTCGATGTCCATATGGAACGCTCCCATGTAGAAGGGAAGCATGATCCACTTGTTCACCAGCACGCTGACCAGCACCATGCACAGGGTGCCCGCCCCCATGCCGAGCAGGGCGCTCCGGCGGGTCTTGTTCCGGTGATAGATCACCGCGGCGGGCAGCACCAGGGCCGCCCCCATGATGAAGTCCGCCAGCTCCCCGATCCCCGCGCTGGAGGAATGCAGAAGGCCGATCAGGCTCTTCAGCCCCAGGATCAGCAGCCCTGCCCCCGGGCCCATGGAGAAGGCGCCCAGCAGCACCGGGATGTTGCTCAGATCCAGCTTGTAGAAGGCCACCACCGGGATCTCGATCAGAAACAGGATGGAGGCCAGCGCCGCCAGCAGCGCGATGCGGGTCAGGTTGAAGGTCGTCAGGATACGCTTTTTCCGCTTTGTGTTTGTCATGGAAATACCTCCGTAAAACAGATACGCCCCTGAAAGCCGTCAAGCTGCTCAGGGGCGGAAATACTGGAAGGTATCGCCGTAGCTCTTCTCTCATCCAGACTTTAACTGTCGGCTCCGGAATCTCACCGGGATCGGCCTTCTCCCGAAAGGGAAGGAGGTTCGCGGGCTGTACCGCCGGTTGGGAATTTCACCCAGCCCTGAAGAAGCTTCCGGAAGCGTATCCGGGTTAGTCAGAGCTTCCGCTCTGCCGACGCCTATGATAACATTTCCCCCGGAGCCCTGTCAAGGGCCGGAAGGCCCCTCAGAGCACGATCCGGTCCGCGCCCACCGGGCGGATGTTCAGCACGTGGCAGGCGTCCTTTCCGAAGGCCCGGTTCATCAGCTTCGTGAAGTTCTCCAGGTCCTCCAGGGGCACGAAGTTCAGGGTGGTGCCGGCGAAGCCGCCGCCGTGGATTCTCCAGGCGCCCTTTCCCTTCAGCAGGGCCTCCGCCATGCACAGGGCCAGGCTCAGGCTCTGATCGTCATTGGTGGCATAGATGTTCTGCAGATACATGTAGGAGGAGCGGCCGCTCTCCACGATCAGGTCCAGGAAGTCCCCGATCCGGTCCTCCCGCAGCGCCGCCACCTGCCGGGGAACCCGGTCGTTCTCCGCGATGAAGTGGAAGGCCCGCATCAGGGCCCGGTCGGAAACCGCCACCCGCAGCCGGGCGATCTCCCGCATCAGGTCCTCTTCGGTCAGCCCCCGGAGCACGTCCTGCTCAAAGCAGGCGGCGACGGCCTTCATCTCCGCGGGGATCGCGGCGTAATGGTCCGTCAGGTCCGCGTGGCTGCCGCCGGTTCCCACCACCACCAGGGCGTAGCCTTTGGCGGCGAAATCATACTGCAGCGCCTCCACCTTCGGATCGCTGTCCTCCGCGAAGTCCACCGTCACCAGGCCGCCCGCGGCGCTGGCCATCTGGTCCAGCAGGCCGGAGGGCTTGCCGAAATAGAGGTTCTCCGCCCGGCGGCTGATCTGGGCCCGCTGGGGGAAGGGCATGGAAAAATCATTGTACAGGCCGTCAAACACCGCGGTGAGCATGACCTCCAGGGCGGCGGAGCTGGAAAGCCCGCTGCCGCTGGCCACGGTGGAGGTGACCTTCGCGTCGAATCCGCCGATCTTCCGGCCCGCCCGCTTCATGCCGTCGGCCACGCCCCGGATCAGGGCCGCCGTGGTGCCCTCCTCCTCCGGATGCACCTCCGTGTCCGCCAGGTCCACCTCGATCGGATCATAGCCCTCGCTCTGGAAGCAGACGATTCCGTCCTCCCGGGGAGAAGCCGCGCAGAGGGTGTCCAGGTTCACGCTGGCCGCCAGCACCCGGCCCCGGTTGTGATCCGTATGGTTCCCGCCGATCTCCGTCCGGCCGGGAGCGCTGAAGAGGCAGAGGCTTTCCTTCTCCCCGAAGGCCTCCGCATGGGCCGCGATCAGCCCGGCATACCGTTCCTTCTGGGCCTGCAGCGTCTTTTCATCCCGCCCGTACAGCATGGAAAGATGCGCCCTCATCTCCTCCGTATCCAGTTTCCCGATTCTTTCCCTGCTCCGTTCCATTCCCGTTTCCTCCGTTTCGATGCTTATACCGCATATTTCTGCCACAGGGCGATCATCTCCGGAAGGCCCCGCCGGTTCAGCTCCGCGGTGAATTCCTCCCAGTGCGGATCGTCCAGGGGCGTGTCCCCGGTCACAAATTCCGCCATGCGCTGCTCCGCAAAGGGGGCGATCTCCGCCTGCAGCGCCGCCGCTTTCTCCGCGTCCTCCGCCGTCAGATACCGCTGGGGGAAGGGCAGCGCCGAGAGCCGCTCCACCCGGGCCAGGCTTTCCACCAGTTCCCGGGTGCCGCGCTCCGCGTATTTCGCCTGGAAGTCCTCCGTCACGATGCCCGGCGCCACGCCGCCGTCCGCCAGGGTGGCGGCGGGCAGAATCTCGTTGGCCACGGTTTCCAGATCCGCCATCCATTCCCAGGTGCCGTCCTCGGTCCACATGTATTCCTCGCCTTCCCGGCCCACCTGCAGCAGCCGGCTTCCCTCCTCCGTATAGAGGCGGTTCACCCAGGCCACCAGCTTCTCCGGCTCCTTGCAGGCCCGGGTCAGGGCGAAGGTGCCCCGTGTGACGCTGCCCAGCAGGCTCCGGTACCGCTGAGTCCCTTCATAAGCCAGGGGCTCCAGGGCCGTGTACTGGCTCAGGGATTCCGCCGGCACCACCGTCAGCGGCGAGGAGGACAGGAAGACGCCGTAGATCATGGCAGCCTTGCTGTCCGTCACCTGGCGCAGGGAGTCCACGGTGGTGAAGGCCTGATGGCTCAGCAGGTTCTCCTCCCAAAGCTGATGCAGCCAGGTCAGGAAGGCCCGGTTCCGGTCCGTGGTCAGGGCGGAGCTCACCTGCCCGTCCTGCAGCGAAAGGTAATAGTCGTTGTCCGTGATGCCGAAGGCGTGCCCCAGGAACCGCAGGTCCCACATGCCCAGCACGCTCAGGGGCACCTCGTCGGCGCTGCCGTTCCGGTTCGGGTCCTTCTCTTTGAAAGCCCGCAGCACCTCCGTGAATTCCTCCGCGGTTTTCGGCGTCTCCAGCTGCAGATTGGCAAGCCAGGTCCGGTTGATCCAGATCAGGTTGTTGGCCGGCAGCTCATTGACCGACGGCAGCGCCCGGATGGTCCCGTCCGGCAGCGTGATGGCCTCCATCACCTCCGGCCGCGCTTCCAGCAGGGCCTGGAGGTCCGGCGCGTATTCCGCCAGATAGGGCTTCAGGTCGATGAGGATCCCCGCCTCCGCCATCTTCAGGGTTTCCCGGTCGGTCAGCCCCGCCTTGAACAGCGCGTCGGGCAGGTCCTCCCCCTGCAGAATCTGCTCCTTCCGGGCGGTCCATTTGTCCGCGTCCGTCACCTGCCGGTATTCAAAGGTGATTCCCGTGTCCTCCTGCATCCGCGCGAAAAACAGGTTGGTTTCCCAGTCGTGCTTTGCCGTATCGCTGTCAAAGCCCTCCAGCACATAATCCGGCGACTCCAGGCTCTCCGCCCCCGCCGGGAACAAAACGCAGCTCAG
>CAZRLU010000242.1:0-3539 GCA_964600995.1 uncultured Oscillospiraceae bacterium
GCTGTATGAAAAGGAAGGCGTCAGCCTGACCGCAGAGGAAGCTGCCGGCTATTATGCCCGCATCATGGAAGGCGTGGCGGAAGGCTGGATGTTCAATACGGATCAGATTGCCAACGTCGATGTGAACACCATTGAACAGAATCCGCTGGTATTCGGCGCTACTCCGGACGTCCGCACCTGGTGCGCTCTGGCGTTCTCCAACCAGCTGGCCGCCTTCCAGAAAGCCGCTACCGCCAACGGCCTCGAACTGGGCATCTGTGCTTGGCCCAGCAGCGATCCCGCTGCCTCCAACTACATGAAGCCCGGTCAGTTCTTCTCCGTGACCACCGACTCCAAGAATCCTGATCTGGCGGTCGCCATTCTGAATTACCTGATCAACGATCCGCAGGCCAACACGAAGCTGCAGGCTGAGCGCGGCGTGCCTGCCAACAGCGCCGTGGCCGCTGCCATCGCGGAAGAAGTGAACAAGCTGGATCCCACCTATGGCGTGGCCGTGGCCTATCTGGCCAAGGTGGAAACCTGCAGCTCCCCGATCTTCCCGCCGCTGCCCAATTATTCCGGCACGGTCAATGACGACGTGATCAAGCGCCTGAGCGACGAAGCGCTGCTGAAGAATCCGGCCTATACGGCTGAAGAGCTGGGCGCCGATTTCGTGGAATCCGCGAACGACATCGCGCAGAATTATTGATCCAATCCCTGTTTCCGGAGGAGGGTGGGTTTCCCGCCCTCCTTTTCCCGATTCTCATGAGGAAGGAAGATTGCCGTGTCCGTCATTCAAACCAGAAAGCCGCAGCCGACGCTGAAGCAGTGGTTTCATAAGGAATCTACCGCCGGATTTGTTTTCAGCCTGCCGTTCATCGTGGGTTTCCTGCTGTTCATGCTGATTCCGATGGTGCTGAGCCTGTATTATTCCTTCTGTAAATATGATATACAGAATCCGCCGGAATTTATTGGCCTGGACAACTATATCCGCATTTTCACCAAGGATAAAACCTTTACCAAGGCGCTTGGTGTGACCTGTTATTTTGCGCTGGTCGGCACTCCGCTGAAAGTGATTTTCGCACTGATTGTCGCGCTGATCCTGAATCATGAAACCAAAGCGGTCGGGTTGTATCGGGCGACGTATTATCTGCCTTCGATCATCGGCGGTTCCGTCGCGGTGGCCATCTTATGGCGCCGGATGTTTGAATCCAACGGGACGATCAACAGCATCCTGAGCAGTATTTTCCCGGGAATGGCAAGCTATAACTGGTTCAGCGAAGGCAGCGCCATCTGGGTGCTGATCATTCTGACGGTCTGGCAGTTTGGTTCCTCGATGCTGATCTTTCTGTCCTCCCTGAAACAGATACCGATGGAAATGTATGAAGCCGCCAGCATTGACGGAGCGAACGGCATTCGCCGGTTCTTCAGCGTGACGCTTCCGCTGCTGACCCCGACCATCTTCTTCAATCTTGTCCAGCAGACGATCAACTCTTTCCTGGCCTTCACCCAGTCCAAACTGATCACGAACGGCGAACCCCGGAATTCCACGCTGTTCTATACCGTGTATCAGTACAACAAGGCCTTCCCGGCCCAGGGCAAGAGCCAGATGGGCTACGCCTCCGCGCTGGCCTGGATCATGCTGGTGATCGTTTCCGTGGTGACGCTTCTGCTCTTCTGGTCCCGCAAAAAATGGGTCTATGACGCGTAAGGGGGGCGGAAACAGATGAAAACAGAAAGAAAACCCTGGAAAGAAGTTCTGTATCATATTCTGGTAACCCTCGGCGCGCTGATCATGGTGTATCCGTTGCTGTGGATGGTGTTCAGTTCCTTCAAGCCGACAGAGATGGTACTCCCGACCTCCGGTCAGCTGATTCCCGTCACCTGGACACTGGACAATTATGTTCAAGGCTGGAAGGGCTTCATGGGTTATTCCTTTGCCACCTTCTTCCTGAACTCATTCTTCATCTCGATTGTATCCACCTTCGGTACGCTGATTTCCTCCGCCTTTGTGGCGTACGCGCTGCAGCGGCTGCAGTTCAGGGGAAAGAAGATTCTGTTCGGCCTGGTGCTGTCCACCATGATGCTGCCCGCGCAGATCCTGATGATCCCGCAGTTCATGTGGTACCGCCATCTGAACTGGGTCGGCACCTATTATCCGATGATCCTGCCGTATTTCTTCGCTATTCAGGGATTTTTCGTCTACCTGATCATGAACTTCATCGGGGGTGTGCCGAAGGATCTGGATGAAGCCGCGAAGATCGACGGATGCTCCTACTACGTCACCTTCTTCCGGATCATCCTGCCGCTGATCGTTCCCGCCCTGGTTACTTCCGCCATCTTCTCCTTTATCTGGCGGTGGGACGACTTCCTGTCCGCACTGCTGTATGTCAACAGGGCCAGCATGCGGCCGATTTCCCTGGCCCTGCAGCTGTTCAACGATCCTTCCTCCGGGTCGGACATCGGATCCACCCTGGCCATGTCCACCCTGTCCATTATACCGGCCACCGTCCTCTTCCTGATCTTCCAGAAGAGCCTGGTGGAAGGCATCGCCTCCACAGGCATCAAGGGATAATTCAGACAGCAAAAAAGGAACCGGCTCTCCGGGAGGAAAGCCGGTTCCTTTATGAATGGGGTTCCGGGCGCGGGGCCGCCGGGGCGGTGAAGTCAGGTATGGGACCGGGCTCCGGCCGCAGATCCGGCAGTCTGAAGCTCAGGCCAGCAGGGCTTTCAGAGCGCTGCAGGCCGCGTCGAAGGCTTCGTCATTGGAGGCATAGGTGAAGGAGGCGCCGCCCACGATGCTGCGGTCTCCCTTGCGCTCCAGGCCCTTCAGGCCGTCGAACACCGCCAGATGGGGCTCCACGGTCAGATCCATGCCGCCCTGGGCCAGGAAGGCGGAAAGCACTTCCTTCACATGTCCGTCGCCGTATCCGGCGGGAACCACGCTGTGGTCGCGGAACAGGGCGTCCTTGATGTGCATATAGTAAATCCGGTGCTTCAGCATCTCCCAGGCCTCCAGGGTATCCTGACCGCACTGGACAAAGTTGGCCGGGTCGAAGACGCCCCGCAGCTCCGGCACCTCCGTCAGCACCTCCAGGCACCGGGCGGCGTTGTCGCCGTAGATGCCCTTTTCGTTTTCATGGCACAGGGCAATGCCGGAGGGGGCGCTGACCTCCACCATGGCGTGGAGCCGGTCCAACACCTGATTGCGGAAGAGGGCCGGATCCTTATCCGCGGGCAGGAAGAAGGAGAACATGCGGATGTTCGCCGCGCCGAGAATCTGGGCCAGATCCAGCGTGTGGCGCAGCGCGTCCAGATGGGCCTGGAAATCGTCCTTCTCAATGTCGATCTTGCCCAGGGGGGAGCCGATGGACCAGGTGACCAGCCCTGCGTCATCCAGCTTTCTGCGGACCTCGCGGGCCTTGTCCAGGGAGATGGCGGAGATGTTTTCTCCGTCCACATTGCGGATCTCCAGCCCCTGCAGGCCGTTGCGCCGCATGGCTTCGATCTGATGGTCGATCATGGCGCCGGATTCATCCGCGAAGGCGTAGATACGGGGA
>CAZRLU010000243.1:0-3536 GCA_964600995.1 uncultured Oscillospiraceae bacterium
ATCCACAGCCAGTAAGTCCCGCCTACGGGTGCGTCTGCATTCCAGTCTTCCAGGGTCAGGGTGACCGGCGTCGTGGCCGGAGCGTCCAGTTCCAGGAAGGTTTCGACGGCAGTGCTGCTGTAGGTGCCTGTATCGTCGCTGCCCGTCTGATACATCAGGACGGCGGAATACCAGGTGGCGTGCTCCGCGGGCTGCAGCGTGACGGAGAAGGGTTCGAACATGGTGATTTCGGGAAGATCTTCCGCCAGTACGATGTCTCCTACAAAGGCGGCCTCCTCCACGGAGAAGGGCACGGTGACGGCTTCGGACCACACGTCGCCGAGCTTTACATAGATCTTAGCCACCCAGTCTGTGGCGAGCAGGGTGCTCTGAGAAGTAACCCGGTCCGTATGGCTGCCGGTGATGATTTCCTTGGGTTTTCCCATATAATCCCCGTAGACCTGGCGGAGCTCCACTCTCCACTCCTCATACTCCCGGTCCGCGATAAAGGTGACCCGGTTTGCGTTGGTGGGAGCCGCGGGGTTCACGGTCACCGTCGGCGCCGCCGGCTGGCTGGGATTGGCAATGATGTCGAAGTGATGCCAGTCGTCAGCAGGTAAGTAAGTTTCCGCGTAGGTATAAGTTCGCACAAAGCCCTTTCCTTCAGTCAGGAACCAGCCGGGGATCACAATGCTTTCCCCAACTGTCACGGTGCCGCCGAGTTGAGATCCCGCCTCGTCCTGAGCATACCAATTCACTTCCTGCCCTTCTGCAACAGGCTCCCAGTCCAGGATCAGATCCTTGCCGGCCTGCCAGGGATCCGGAATATTCAGATTCAACGGGATGCGTCCATTCACAGGCCAGGGCTGACCCGGCAGGAAATAGGTTTGGGTTGCGGGCAGGGAAACCACTCCGTCGATCAGGTAGACCGCCGTCAGGGTCACTTCTTCTTCATAGCTGGAGCTCATCGACTCATCTATACTGCCGTCCGCTCTGGAAGAAGAATACATCTGCGTGTATTGGGTACCTGTATTCCGGGACATCCGAAGAAGGCGCCATTCAACAGATCCTCCGGATTCCGGAAGCTGTCCGGGAACCAGGCGGATCTGTTTGTAAGCGCAAGTCGAAGATTCAGACTCATCGATCAATTCAAAGGTCGGGGCGGGCGGGGCGCTGTCCGGGTTGTAAACATAAACGGCGCAGTCAGTCTTTCCGGTGGCCAGGTTTTCCTTACGGCCTTTCGCCTCGAAGTAGAGCGACCAGTCAATTTGTGGGCAGGTTCCATCCCAGGACCAGCTTCCGTTTTCAACCGGGACTTCAACCGTTCTTTCTTCTTCGTCGTTCCAGGAAAGAATGATCCGGTCCGCACTTCCGGCTTTGCCGGCAAGATGGATGGTTTCTCCGGGCTGCACGGCAAGCGGCGACTCACTGATGGTCGGCAGTGTGGGCTTTTCACCTGTCACCTGGATATTTACAGTCAGATGTTCGGATGCGTTGTACTCTGCATCATACCAGTAGAACTCAAGGCTGATCTCGGATTCGGAGTTAAGACCGGAAGAGATCATGTAATCCGCATTGAAGGTACAGGTGGAAGCTGCTGTCAGATTTTCCGGGTTATAGTTGAAGGTTCTGCTGTCCAGCCAGTTTCCCGCCTGCCACAGGATCACTTCTGCCTGCTTCCAGCCGTCCGGCCATATGACTTCCACCGGCAGATCCTCGCCAACCTGAATGCTTTCAGGAATGTTCAGGGGGGTGATCTCCGTGACCGGAGGCCTCTCCGTCAACGTGAAGGGCACCTGGGGGAGATACTCGCCACTCCTGTAGCCTGGAGCCTGGCTGGTTACGGAAACGAGCCAGTCGCCCTGGGACAGCTTCTCCGCGGGGATGTCCAGGAACAGATCGCTGGTCACATCCGTGCCGGTGGCGCCGGTTTTCACGCAGCGCCAGGAGACCGTGTAGGTTTCCGCGTTCTCCACGGCGTCCCAGGTGATGTGGGCCGGGGTTCCTTCCGGAATCTCCGCGTCCACCCGCGGCACGGGGTTCTCCAGCGGCTGCTCGCCGGGAGCGCTGAGGTTGAAGGTCAGAGTATTGCTCCAACCGATCCATTCGCCGTTCACCAGCGCGGCCGCTCGGATCGGATACTCGCCGGTGGTGTTGAGGGTGAGCGGAACACTGGAGGTAAGCCCGAGGGCTTGCATGTCAATCTTATTCGCACAAACCCAAACATGGTAACCATAGGGCAGCGTCACGTATGCCTGGATGATCACCTGTTCAGCTGCTCCGCAATTCAGGCTGACATCGATGGTCTCCCCGTAAGCCAGCTCCGTTTTGCTTGCGGTGATCTCCAGCCCGCCGGGATTGGTTCCCTGGGCAATCTGATAGTCTTTGTTTTCATACAGAAGCCGCTGGGCATAGGCGTCTCCGCCGCGGACGTTGAAAGTGAAGCTTCCGCCGTTCACGAAGAGGATGCCTGGCAGGGTGATGGTTCCCGGCTCCTCATACACCTGGCGGAAATAGGATCCGGAGGGGTAGGAGATCGCCAGATCGTACCGGGTGATGCCCTCCACCGGCAGGAAGGTGATTTCCACATCCTGGCCGGGGAGAATCTCCTCAGGCAGATCCACGATGTCGCCGGTGAGCTGCGGCAGATCGGAAACCGTCAGCATGGTTTCCTCCGTCCATGCGGTCCAGATGCCGTCCACCCGGGCGCGGAACTTGTACCTGTAAGAGGTGTTGGAGTAATAATTCAGACTGATGGGAATCCGGACGGTGCCGTCCTGCACCGCGTAGTATTTGGGCCACCGGCTCATTTCCACCAGGTCTGCTCCAGGCGCGGTGACCGTGGCGTAAACGGTGTCGCCGGTTTCACCGCCAAGGGCGCTGTATTCCACCTGGGGCGCGGGGAGAGCAGTGACCTGGATGGCCAGCTCCGCGGAGCCGCCTTTGTAGCTCTCTGCGCCGGCCATGACCGTGATCGTGTTGGTTCCCTCAAAGAACTGATTGGCCGGGATTGTGATCACAAAGGGATCCGTCAGATCCGTTCGTTCAAATTCATGGATTTCCTGAGCACCCTCGCCCTGGACCCGGAAGAAGAGGAATTCCGCGTTCGGATCAATTTCCGTAATGGTCAGGGTCAGAGGTTCGCCGAGAATCATGGCTTCCTTGTCTGCTTCCACCGCGGGAGCCGAAAGCAGCGGCGGAGGGAGCATGGTCAGCCGCAAGGGCTCGCTCCAGGGACTCCAGACCTCGTCGACCATGACCTGGGCCAGGATGGAGTAGTTGCCCTCTCCATAGATAACAGCCAGGGCATTGCCTGAGGTCCAGACTGTGGCTGGGTCCTCCATGGAGAAGGTTCTGCTCAGAACCACATTCTCGGATCCGCTGGAATCTTCCTTCCGGATTTCCAGCTTTACCTGCTGCATGGGTTGTGGATAGGTGATCTGCACCGGCACCACGCCCTGCTGCATACGGAGCCGTTCCTCTTCTGTCAGCGCGCTTCCGTTGGAGCCGAGGATCTGAATATCCGTGGGAGCCGTCAGGCTCTCTGCTTCGTGCAC
>CAZRLU010000244.1:0-3536 GCA_964600995.1 uncultured Oscillospiraceae bacterium
AACGGCCCCTCCCTGATCATCGCGTATGCACCCTGCATCAACCACGGCCTGAAGGCCAAGGGCGGCATGGGCAAGGCGCAGGCCGAGATCAAGAAGGCTGTGGACTGCGGCTACTGGCAGCTGTACCGGTACAATCCGACGCTGGAGAACCCGATGACGGTTGACAGCAAGGATCCCACCGGCGATTATCAGGAATTCCTGAAGGGCGAGGTTCGGTATACTTCTCTGGCCCAGCAGTTCCCGGATGCTGCCGCGAAGCTCTTCGTGCAGCAGGAGGAAGATGCGAAGGTCCGCATGGAAAGCTATAAGAAGCTTGCCGGCCAGGCCTGAGGATCGGCTGCGTCAGTAACACCCGTCTTATGACAAACGGCGATGGCATTCTACGGAATGCCATCGCTTTTTTCGTCAGACGGGCGGAGGGATAAATTGTTTGAACCTGACGGGCGAGTGTGATAAGATAAACACGGGGATCTGAAAAGAGCCGCTGCTTCCGGCCCGCAGAGCGGACGGGAGGAGCGGGATGAAATCGGAGGAGCTAAAAATGAAGTTACTTACGGTTGCGGTTCCCTGCTACAACTCCCAGGCTTACATGGAAAAGTGCATTGACAGTATCCTTCAGGGCGGGGAACGGGTCGAAATCATTATTGTGGACGACGGTTCGACGGATGAAACCGGTGCGATTGCGGACGGGTATCAGCGCAGGTATCCTTCCATTGTCCGGGCGGTGCACCAGGAAAACGGCGGGCATGGGGAGGGCATCAACCAGGGGCTGCGCCTGGCGACGGGGATTTATTACAAGACCGTGGACAGCGACGACTGGCTGAGCGAAGACTTTCCCGCTTTTCTTGACCTGCTGGAGAAGTGTGAGCAGGAGGGCGGGGTGGATCTCTTTGTGACCAATTACTTTTACTCCCATCCGGATGGCTGCGGAGACCGGTCCATCTGCTTTGCAAATGCTCTTCCGGAGGGGAAGATCATTTCCTGGGAGGAAACCAGGGCCTTCAGACTGCATCAGATCCTGATGATCCATGCCTGTACCTTCCGGACAGAAATGCTTCGGAAGACCGGTCGGGAAATGCCCAAGCACACCTTTTACGAAGATAATTACATGATCTACGGAAATCTGCAGCATGTGAAGCGCATTTATTATCAGAATGTTGATCTGTACCGCTACTTTATCGGCCGGGAAGGGCAGTCGGTGCAGGAGGATGTGATGAAGAAGCGCTATCTCCATCAGATCAGGGTCACGGAGCTGTGCTTTCAGGCTTTTCATCTGGACGAGATTCCCGAAAAAAGGAAAAAGGCCTATCTGAAGCATGAGATGTTCATGATGTTCGCGATTGCGGTGCTGTATGCCCGGCTGAACAGAAATCCGGAGGCGGACAGGGAGATGGAGCGCATGTGGGAGAACTGCCGCGCCTTTGACAAAAAGTGGGCGGATTACTTCCGGTTCCGTACGCCACTGCGATTCCTGTGCATATCCGGCAACAGGGGAGCAGCCTTCGCGGAGAAGATCTATCGGCTGGCGCATCGCGTTGTCCGCTTCAACTGAAAAAACAGAACAGAACCTGCCGGGGTTCCAGACGAACCCCGTGCAAAGCGAAGGCCCGGCTGATTCCTTCAGCCGGGCTTTGCCCTGGGGTGAAAACGGAGTTTTGCCCTCAGAGGTCCGCAACCTGCAGACCGGGGCATTTGTCCAGAAGATTTCCGGGCGCAACGACGCAGACAGCGCTTCCGGATGCAAAGGCGTCCAGGTAAGCGGCGGAGGCAAGCAGATCGGACGCGGAAGCATGAAGAATTTCGCTCCGAAGCCTTTCTGCTTCGGAACGGGTGTATCCGGCCAGGAACCGGGCGTCGGCCACGGCGCCCTTCTCCCGGACACTGAGAAGCGGGTTGAGGTCGTTCAGCGTTGAAATGATATATTTATCCAGGGCTTCCCCGCCGGAGAGAAAGCTTTTCAGGAACGAGGAGGACTCCTTCGCCACCTCCAGCGTCTCAGCCGGAGAGGGATCCCGGTAGGAATAGGAGAACACATTGCCGAAGCGATCAATCTGGAAACCGCATCCGTAGGCCCCGCCCTGCACCCGGACCCGGTTCCAGAGATGGGAATAGGTCAGGATATTGGCCAGCAGCAGGTGGCTGCCGTTGAAGGCGAGCCCTGCTTCGGACAGCCGGTGCCCCCGGACGGCAAAACCCACCTGCGCCGGGATCCGGTAGCCCTGCCGGAGGAGCGCTCCGGAGGTATAGGAGGCATATTCCGGGACGAAGATGCCTTCCTGCAGATGATCCAGGAAGGGAAGCCAGGAAACAGGGCTTTCGGAGGTCAGGCTCAGCAGAAGACGCTTCCGGACGGCAAATTCCTCTCCGAGCTTTCCCGCCACTTGCAGGAAACGGGGCAGCATCGCTTCCGGATTGACCGCGAAGGTATGCAGATAGAAGACGGCCAGATCGCCGTCCAGGGCATTCCGCAGCGCCATTTCCGCAGAATAATGGGAGAGAACCCCGCGAATGCCGATAATGTGCCCGGCGCCTGCGATGCGCTGACGGGATGCCATTTCCAGCTGCTGCACAATCTCCATGATCCGGTCCGTGGCGCTGAAATCCGTTGAGAGGAGGATTTCAGCCATCAGGGAGAGCGCCTGCGGGACGTTTTCCTGAAGAACGCTGGCGTAGGCCACCAGATTCGGGGAGCACAGGGAGGAATCTTCCGGGTGAGGACGGACATGGACGGAGAAGCCGAGCCGGCCGGTAATCCTTTTGATTTCCCGCTGAAGATCCGCTGAACTGTGCAGGGCGGTGGGCAACTTTCCCAGGAGCGTGCACAGAAGACTCACATCCTGGATTTCCTCCGCGGTCAGGTCAGACAGAGAGAAATAAGCTCTCAGATGGACAATTCCTGCTGTGGGCTGAGGGTGATACAGTACCCGGACCCCTGCCTCTTCCAGCACCTCCGTTTCCGGCCATTCCGGCGGAATGTCGGCATCCTCCTTTTTCAGCATCGGAAGGGAAGCCAGGGCTTCCGGGGAGTCGGGAGATTCCTGCCAGGACTGCAGGGAGGAAAGAAGAGCCTGACGCGCCTGATTCTCCGCAGGGCTGCGGCCCGCCATAAACTGCTGCAGCCGAAGCTCTTCGGCCTGGCGCATCCGATCCCCAAGCTCCTTTGAGGGACGCAGGGTCAGCCTGCACAGCCCTCTCCGGTCTTTCAGCATGGAGAGAGCCAGATCATAAAAGGCTCCGGATCCAAGCCAATCCCGCAGCTCTGCAATCTGCGGATCGTTCTCAAGGGCAAAGAGCGGATCCCCGTCATAGAGCCAGGAACCCATCACGCGAACGGCCCGCTCGATTCCCTGGGGCTCATCCTCCTCTTTCAGGGAAAAGGCAAACCGGTTCAGGGAGGCTTCGACGGCGTCGGGATCGAGCCCGCTTTTTTCGAGGGTATCCGCATAGTCGGAGACGGTCCGGATAATCTGTTCCTCCATCCCGTCGGTTACGTTTTCCGCATGCATCGTCAGGACGGATTGCAGGGAGGAATCATC
>CAZRLU010000245.1:0-3512 GCA_964600995.1 uncultured Oscillospiraceae bacterium
TGGGGGTTTTCCGCATGACCGGCAAGGGCATGCAGGTGGTGGACAATCCCAGCGAGGAGCTGCTGAGCCGCCGGGCCAAGGGGGCCAGCGGCAGCACGGTCTTCTGCGGCCTGGAGGGCAGCCGGCCCCTGCTTTGCGATGTGCAGGCTCTGACCAGCCAGAGCTATCTGAACTCCCCCCGCAGAACGGTGAACGGCGCGGATCCGGGCAGGATCGCCATGCTGCTGGCGGTGCTGGAGAAGCGGGCGGGCCAGCGGCTCTATAATCAGGATGTCTACATCAACGTGGCCGGGGGGCTGGAGCTCAGCGAGCCCGCGGCGGACCTGGCCCTCTGCGCGGCGGTGGTGTCCAGCCTGAATGATCAGGCGGTGGGCGTCGACACGGCGGTCATGGGCGAGGTGGGGCTGGCGGGAGAGATCCGCTCCGTGCCCCAGTGCGAGCGGCGCATCGGTGAATGCGCGCGCCTGGGCTTCACCACGATCCTGGTGCCCCGGGAGAACGCCCGCCGGATCCGCCAGGTGCCCGAGGGCGTGAAGCTGATCGGGGCGGACACCCTGCTGCAGGCCCTGAGCGTGCTGTTCTGAGAAAAGAAAAAGGCCCGCCGGCGGCGGGCATGAGCCGGCTCCCGGAGGGGCCGGCACCGAAGGAGGAAGCGGGATGACCCTGCAGCAGCTGCGCTATGTGATCTCCATCGCCGAAACCGGGTCCCTGGGGAAGGCGGCGGAAAAGCTCTTTGTGTCCCAGCCCTCCCTGACCGGCGCCATCAAGGAGCTGGAGAAGGAGCTGGGCTTCACCCTTTTTCACCGCACCAGCAAGGGCATGGTGCTGACAGCGGACGGAGCCCATTTCCTGCCCTACGCCCGGGCGGTGGAGGGCCAGTATCAGAACCTGGAGGAGGAGTTCGGCGAGGGAAGAAAGCGGAAGGCCAGCTTTGCCGTTTCCACCCAGCATTACTCCTTCGCCGTGAAGGCCTTCGTGGAGATGACCAAGCGGGCCGACGTGGGGGAATATGAGCTGGCGATCCGGGAGACGCAAACCCGGGAGGTGATCCGGGACGTGAGCGGGCTCCGCAGCGAGATCGGTGTGATCTACCTGAATGAAAGCAACCGCCGTCCCCTGCTGAAGCTGCTGGACCAGGAGGGCCTGAGCTTCCATCATCTGATCGACTGCGGGGCCTATGTCTACCTGTGGAAGGAGCATCCCCTGGCTTCCCGGAAGGCCATCACCCTGGAGGACCTGCGGCCCTACCCCTGCCTGGCCTTCGAGCAGGGGGACGCGCCCTTCTACTTCTCGGAGGAGCTGATGTCCACGGAGAAGTATTCCCGGCTGATCCACTGCTGCGACCGGGCGACGGTGCTGAACCTGATGGTGGGGCTGAACGGATACACCCTCTGCTCCGGCATCATCTGCGAGGAGCTCAGCGGCATGGATTACATCACCGTGCCCTTCGCGGCGGAGGATCCGCTGCGGGACGCCCGGATGGAGATCGGCTACATCGACCGCAGGAACAATGTGCATACGGCCCTGGGCCTGCGGTATATCGAAGAGATGAAGAAATACCTGGGGGTGCGCCCCGAAGGGGAGCGGCCGGATCCGGAGGCTGTTCCCGCCGGATAAAGGCGGGCCGGATCAGGTTTCCAGCGCCTTGCTGAACTGGGTTTCATACAGCTCCTGATAGGTTCCCCCGGCGTGAACCAGGTCCCGGTGCTGCCCCCGCTCCACGATTTCCCCGTCCCGGACCACCAGGATCTCGTCCGCGGCCAGAATGGTGGAGAGCCGATGGGCGATCAGGATGGAGGTGCGCTCGGCGATCAGGGGCTCGATGGCCTCCTGGATGGCGGCCTCGGAGATGGAATCCAGGGCGGAGGTGGCCTCGTCAAAGATCAGCAGCGCCGGATCCTTCAGCAACACCCGGGCGATGGAGATCCGCTGCTTCTCTCCTCCGGAGAGCTTCAGCCCCCGGTTGCCCACCAGGGTGTCCAGACCCTGGGGCTGGCGCTGGATGAAATCCAGGATATGGGCCTTCCGGCAGGCGTCCAGCATCTCCTCCTCGGTGGCGCCGGGCCTGGCATAGAGCAGGTTGTCCCGGATGGTGCCCTGGAAGAGATAGGTTTCCTGGGTGACCACGCCGATCCGGTCCCGCAGGGAATGGAGGGTCAGGTCCCGCACATCGTGGCCGTCGAAGAAAACGGCGCCGCCGGTCACGTCCCACAGCCGGGGAATTAGGTTGACGATGGTGCTCTTGCCGCTGCCGCTGGGGCCCACGATGGCGATGGAGTTCCCGCTGCGCAGGGTGAAGGAAATATCCTTCAGGATCTGCCGCTGCCCGTCATAGCTGAAGTTCACGTGATCGAACCGGACGCAGCCCGTGGCGCCGGTCAGCGTCTTCGCGCCGGGCCGGTCCTCAATCTCCGGCTTCATGTCAAAGTATTCAAAGATCCGGGTGAACAGGGCCATGGAGCGCACCCAGTCCACCTGGATGTTCAGCAGGCTGTTCACCGGACCGTACATGCGGCTCAGCAGCGCCACCAGCACGGTGATGTCGCCCACGGTCAGATCGCTGCGGTACCGGAAGATCAGGATGCCGCCCATCAGGTACAGGATCATGGGCCCGATGGTGGTCAGGGTGCTCAGCAGCATGAAGAACCATCTGCCCGCCATCCTTTCCCGGATGTTCAGCTTCACCATCCGGCCGTTGGCGTTCTCGTAGCGGCGGGCCTCCTCCTCTTCCTTGCCGAAGAGCTTCACCAGCAGCTGGCCGCTGACGGACAGGGTTTCCGCCAGGATCCCGTTCATCTCATCCCGGCAGCTCTGGGCTTCCCGGGCCAGCTTCCACCGGGTTCTGCCCGCCATCCGGGTGGGCAGCACCAGCAGGGGCATGGCCAGCAGCCCCGCCAGGGCCAGGATCCAGTTCTTCTGGAACATGGCCACCACCGCCACGATCAGGGTGATGACGTTGGAAAGGATGCTGGTGAAGGTGTTGGAGATGGTATTCTCCACCCCGGTGATGTCGTTGGTCATCCGGGTGAGGATGTCCCCCTGGCTGACGGAGGTGAAGAACCGCTGGGACATGCGCTGCAGATGGCGGTACATCCGGTTCCGCATGTCCTGGGAGATGTGCTGGGCGATCCAGTTGTTCAGATAGTGCTGGCCGACGCCGATGAGGCTGGAGCCCAGGTGCAGCCCGATGGACAGCAGGATCAGCTTTACCATGCCGGAAAGACCGGCGCCGATCCAGCCCCCCAGGTCCATGCCGGTCAGCAGGTCCACGATGCGGCCGGTGAGAATGGAGGGAAACAGGCTGCAGACCGAGGCCACCACCGTGCAGGCCAGCACCAGGAGCAGCTGCTTCCAGTAGGGCTTCAGCCAGGCCAGCACCCGCCCCAGCAGCTCCCGCGTCACCTTCGGCGCGTTTTTCTTTTCCTCTTCCGTCAGAAAGCCGGCTCTTCCCGCCGGGCCGCCGCGCATCATGCAATCGCCTCCTTACAATGGACGGGCCTCGGCGCCGGCCG
>CAZRLU010000246.1:0-3498 GCA_964600995.1 uncultured Oscillospiraceae bacterium
TCATGTTATGTCATGTCCCTCCTGCGGCTGTAGACATAACAAAAATATCATTTTTCACCTACTAAGTCAATAGGCTTAACTTATGAACCAACCGGAATCCCGCGGTGACGGGGGCAACGTGAAGCGACTGTGGGGCAATAGCCGCTGCTATTTTTCTGATCGCATCCTTGTACGGTGTGATACCCCGTGTTATACTCCAGGTACGCCATGGGAAGGGAGTGATGATCATGGCCAGATTCGTCCCGAAGGACAAGCTGAGCAAGAAAGCTCAGAAGGAACTGAACCGTCAACGGCGAGTCACTTGGGATTTCAGCCCCGTTACCAAAACCGTTGACAGCAAGAAATTTTATAACCGAAAGAGAAACGCTCGCGACCGTTACGATGACTACGGTGCGAGCGTTTCTCTTTGAATATCATTCCGGCCAGGCACTTTCCAAACAGGCGAGAGGACTCGCAATCTGCGTTATTGTATTCCGCAGATTGTCACGGTATCATGAAGCTGCAATCAATAAACGACACGTTTGAGGAGGTATACATGATGGAACTGGGGAAGAAAATCAAACAGCTTCGCTTCAGAGCCAGACTGACGCAGGAGCAGCTGGCGGAAAAACTGGGAATCGGGGCGCAGTCGGTGTCCAAATGGGAAAACGCTGTAGCCATGCCTGACATCACTCTGCTTCCTCTTTTGGCTGAGATCTTTGGCGTCTCGATCGATGAACTTTTCGACCTGACAACAGAGCAGCGTCTGAACCGCATTGAGAACCGGATGGATGCAGAGGAGGAGCTGCCAACAGATGTCTTTCAGGAGTTTGAGAGCTTTCTGCAGGCTGAACTGAATGATCCGAAGAATCAGAACCGGGCAACCGGGCTGCTCGCCTATCTTTACTGGCACCGCATGAACGCGGAGGGGAAGAAGGCGTCCCGCTATGCGAAGGAGTCGATCATCCGGGCGCCGGGCGAAAAGGAGTGCCAGTGGATTCTGAGCAAGACGGAAAATCACGCCGTCTGGGACTGGAACATGGCCAACCATGCCAGGGCGATCAACTTCTATCGGGAACTGGTTGAGACAAATCCCGATGTGGCGCTGCCGTATATGTACTTGCTGGATAACCTCATCGCCGACCACCGGACTGACGAGGCAGAGTTCTGGCTGGAACGCTACTGCGCCCTGGAAAAAGCACACCCTGTCATGAAACGGGTTTACCGTGCCCACATTGCTCTTGCACGCTTTGACGAGCCGGCCGGAGACAGAATCATTGAAGACCTGCTGAGCGAGCAGCCGGAAAACGATGCCGTCCTTTTTGAGTGCGCGCAATACTATGCCGCCAAGGCTGACTACAGGAAAGCCATCGACATCTATGAGCGCGCCTTTGCCGCAGATACCCGGCGCCCCAGATTCCAGGACGCGCTGATGGGGATCGCGGATATCTATGAGATTATGGGCGACTATGCCAATGCCGCGAAGGCCTACGACAGGATCATTGATCTTCTGGAACATGAATGGGGGCTGACCGAAGAAACAGATTCGTCCGTGACCATGGCCAAAAAGGAAAAGGCCCGTCTGCTTGCCAAGACATAATTCCTGATGCACAGCACCAGCACAAAGCAAAGATTGCAGCGTCTGTTCGGCGTTTTTACCGCATACGTCTACAGGATAAGCGGTCAAGCAGCTCATGCGCGGAGAACTGCCGAAGCTGGAAAAACAGCCGAGCAGAAATTATTCAGCTGTCCAATAGCGTCGAGCTTTCTGTGGAGAAATTCTCATGCACCGTCAAATGCGCTACTTTATCGCTGTAGTGGAAACAAACAGCTTCTTTGAGGCAGGTGAAATCTGTCATATTTCCCAGTCCGCCATCTCCCAGCAGATCAAGGCGTTGAAGGAAGAGCTGCAGGTACCAGGACCGTTGACAGCAAGAAACTGTATAACCGAAAGAGAAATGCCCAGAACCGTGATGATTACGGTCTGGGCGATTTTTTTGCCGCTATAGGAGTTAGTAGTTTTCGGAGTTAATTTCAAAGTAGCTCTGGGGATGAGCGCAGACTGGACAAATTTCCGGGGCCTTTGTACCTACAACAATGTGACCGCAATTCCTGCATTCCCAAACTTTGACTTCGCTCTTTTCGAAGACCTGCTTCATTTCCACATTCTTCAACAGGGCGCGATATCTTTCCTCATGGTGCTTTTCGATGGCAGCCACTCCTCTGAACTTTGCTGCAAGCTCAGGAAAGCCTTCTTCTTCAGCTGTTTCAGCAAAACCCTCATACATATCAGTCCATTCATAATTTTCGCCATCAGCTGCAGCTGCAAGATTCTCTGCGGTTGTTCCAATTCCGTTCAATTCCTTAAACCAAAGTTTCGCATGCTCTTTCTCATTCTCGGCCGTTTTCAGAAACATTGCGGCAATCTGCTCGAAACCTTCCTTCTTAGCCTTTGAGGCAAAATAAGTGTATTTATTCCGCGCTTCTGACTCTCCAGAAAAAGCCGCCTGCAGATTTTTCTCGGTCTTCGTCCCAGCATACTTATTGCTCATTTTCTCCTCCTCCAATTAATCCCGGATATTGACGGTCTCTTCGTCCTTGATCCACCAGAGCTTATTCTGATCGAACTGAATGAATACGGATTCAGCCCCGGCGGGAATCTTCGAGGCAAGCACCTTGGCAGCAATCCCGGCGCTGACCTCAGAAAGATTATATCATTGCCGCTATTCATTTACAACTGAATCATAAACCATACAGAAGCACGATGGAGGCCCAAGCAGTGATAATACAAATCAATTCTGCCAAGCCTCCCACCCTGAAATAATCCGTAAAGCGTTATATGGAAAATGATTGAAGATCAATAAAAATCGCCTCGGCTGAGACGGCTTTTTCCATTTCCGGCAGATTTCCGTTTTTCACATGGAAAAACCCTTGAGAAATTGGATTCTCAAGGGTTTTCTGGCAGGGCAAGAAGGATTCGAACCCTCAACAAAGGTTTTGGAGACCCACGTGTTACCATTACACCATTGCCCTACAGCCGATAACAAATGGCATTATAGTCATTTCTCTGATGGTTGTCAAGCGTAAAATTCCGAAATCCGTCCGGCGATGACATTCCGGGCGCCGGACCTCCGGAGAAAGCTTCCCACAGGGCCGGCCGGGGAGGAGGCCGCGAAAAAAGGACGGTCCTGAGCCTTTCCCGCCGGGAAGGATTGCGAAGAAACCGCTTTTTGCATATAATGGACAAAATTGAAGAAAACGGAGCGGGCCGGGAAAACCGGACGCGGGAGGAGAAGAAGATGGCGCTGCATGTGATGGAGGAAGCCAACCGCTGCCTGCAATGCAAAAACCCGAGGTGTCAGCAGGGATGCCCGATCCATACCAATATTCCCCAGGTGATCCGGCTGCTGAAGGAAGGAAAACTGAACGAGGCGGGCTGGATGCTTTTTGAGAACAACCCGCTGACGACAGTCTGCTCTCTGGTGTGCAATCATGAGAAGCAGTGCGAGGGACATTGCG
>CAZRLU010000247.1:0-3491 GCA_964600995.1 uncultured Oscillospiraceae bacterium
TCTCCTCCTGTTCACAGATCGTACAGTATATCCTGATGGTATCATTATACAGGAGAAAAACGGAAAGAACGCGAGACTTACAGAAATGTAAGCGAAAGCGCGTGCTTGTTTCATATATCTTCCACCGCGTACCCCTCTCCCCGCTGGAAGGCGACGCACAGCGGCGCAGAAGCGCCGTCCAGCTTTTTATTGAGGCGGGAAACGGTGGTGTGCAGGGCGCTGTGATCGCCAGCCGGGGATACGCCCCATACGGCGGAGAAAAGCGCTTCCCTGTCCACCACGCGATGGGGATTTTGCAAAAGCGTAAGCAAAATCAAAAATTCCTTTTGGGTGAGCAGCAAATCCCGGTCGGCAAAATACGCGGTCTGCTTCACCGTATCCAGCCGCAGCCCGGCATGGGAAAGGAAGCGCTTTTTCCGTCCCGCAGCCCGCAGCCGGGCTTCTACCCGGGCCAGCAGCACCCCGATATCATAGGGCTTGGGCAGGTAATCATCCCCGCCGGCGCGCAAGCCTTCGATGATCTGCTGGTTTTCCCCCAGGGCGGAGAGAAACAGGATGGGAATATCATACTGGGCCTTGATTTGCCTGCACAGCGCCAGCCCGTCCTCGTCCGGCAGCATGATGTCCAGCACGATCAAATCAACGTCGTGGGTTTTGAGCATTTCCAGACAGCCGCGCCCTGTATCGGCCTTTAGTACGGCGTAATCCTCCATCACGAGCGCTTCGGCATTGATTTCCATAATATGAGGATTGTCCT
This sequence comes from uncultured Oscillospiraceae bacterium, assembly GCA_964600995.1. Classification (GTDB taxonomy): domain Bacteria; phylum Bacillota; class Clostridia; order Christensenellales; family Aristaeellaceae; genus Aristaeella. The sequence continues at coordinate 758 of CAZRLU010000247.1, forward strand.
CCACTAGCAGGATGCAATAACTCATGATTTCACCTCCTTGGGAACGATAAAGCGGAATACGCTTCCCTCCGGGCTCGTGGAAGCCAGCGACAGTTCGCCGCCGTGCAGGCGCACGGTATCCGCGCAGATCGCAAGCCCCAGCCCCCGGCCGTCATCGGTGGAATAGCCCTTTTCAAAGATGTGGGGCTCAGCCTCCGGGGCGATGCCGCTGCCGGTGTCCGTGACGGTAAAGGAAACAAAGCCTTCCGCGTCCGAGGCGTTCACCGTGATCTGGCCGCCGTCGGTGTGGCGGCTGGCGTTGACGATCAGGTTGATAAGCACCTGCAAAAGCAATTCTGCGTTGCCGTGGATATGCGAAGCGCTGCCATTTTGGAAGGTGAGAACATTTTGCTTTTTCTCGCAGACCGGCGTCATGATGGCGGAGGCGCTGCGGAACAGGTCATCGATCTTCACGGCGGTCATCTCCGCGGTTTTCGCCTTCCCGTAGGTGTAATCCATGAGCTGGGACACCATTTCCGCCAGCCGGTCCGCCTCGCTGTGGATGGTTTCCAGGCGCTCCGGCGTCTTTTCGGAAAGCTGATCGCGCTTCATTTGCCGCTCGATCAATTGGGCGTAGCCGGAAATGACGGTGAGCGGGGTTTTCAGTTCATGGGCCACGGTGCGCAGAAAATCGTTGTTGGTGGCGTTTATCTGCAAAAGCAATTCGTTCCGCTGGCGCGCCTCCCGGAGCTGGGCCATTTGTCGGCTAATCTTTTCATTGTTCACGATGGCCAGCAGCAGGATGCACACCAGCATCGCCAACGGCGTGATGCCAAAGTGATTGACAGAGGAATTGCTGCCGGTGTCCATGCCCTCCCGGATGAGCATGAAGGTGAAAAAGAGGATGGCGAGAAGCGCGATGCCCTCCAGCGCGTTCGGTCTCTGCTTACGGAAGGAAAGGAACAGGCGGAGCAGGAACCAGAGGGCGAAAGGCAAACAGGTGTAATAGCAGATATGGCACAGCAGCACCAGATCATGGGTATCCAGAATGAAATGCAGCGCGGACAGGACGAGACACAGGCAGGCAAAACCCAGGAGCGGCTTCTTCCCCGCGCATCGCGGGAAGAAAGCAGCCAGCAGGAACACCGTCGCCATGGGAATCCAGCTCACGTCCAGAACCACCAGGCGGTATTCGATAGAAAAGCTGATGGCTTCGGGCAGCAGATGCTGCACAAAGAAGAACTGATTTCGTAGGGCGATGATCAGGCAGCACAGCGCCAGCGCGGCGTATTCCCGGTTACTCTGGAAAGCGGCGCAGAACAGGAAATAGAAGTACAGCATCATCAGCCCGCCGCTGATCACCATGGCGTTCAGGGCCAGGCCCCGCTGGTATTCATCGATGTTTTCCGGGGTGGAAATCAGGGTATGCTGAATGAACCCGCCGTCATTGTGAACGAAATTAGCGTATTGATAGATGATCTCCGTTTCACCGCTGTCATCAAAATACAGCGGCAGGGTGACATACCGCACCTTGGGGATCGCCTGGGCGGGGTCATCCGACACAAAGCCGATGCTGCGCACCTCTTTGCCATTCACAAAGATGCGGGTGCTGTAATCAATGGAATAGGAGCAGAGGGTAAGCCAGGTATCGGGCTGGGCCAGGATGCGCAGCCGCCAGGTGCCCTTTGTGACGTTCAGGAGGGCGTCGTTATCCTTTTGAGGAGCGGAAGCGGGATCGGCAAACAGATCCGGGGAAAGGATCTGTCCCGGATAATAATCCCAGTGATTGACCAGGTGACAGACGCCGGCGGAAAAATCCACATCCCGCGCGTCCAGCACGCCTTCCTGAGGGGATAATACAGGAAAATCCGTTTGCACCCGACCTTCACAATACAGCAGGAATGCCGCTACCAGCAGCAGCGCCAGAACGGGCGGCAGAGAACGCCGCAGGATATTTCCGATTTTCTGCTTATCCATGGCGCACCCTTCCTTTCTTTTCCAAAGACTTTTCTTTTTTATTATACATGAAAAAGCTGAAAAAAACTGAATCTTGCAAAAATGTAAGTTTCGGATCATTTTCAAACTGGACGCTTTGATGTGCTTTAGGGTTTTAGGAAAATGTGTTATTCAATCTGCGGCTGATCCTTCTTCCTGCTCTGCTGCTTCTTCCGCTCTTCATGCTTGGCCTCTTCAATGCAGTGCTTCACATTGAGCATTTGATTCAGCTTTTCCCGAAGGGGATCGTATTGCGCTGCTCTGACCGCTTCCTCCTGCCGCAGAGTGGCCTGTTCCTTCTTCCAGCCAGGTATGTCGATTTTCTTCACACCATGCTTTTCCTTCAGGATGCGCTGGAAGGTATAATACAGGTCGATCTCATCCTGATGGTCAGCCCGGAACTTTTCTCTTCTACCTTTCCAATGGATACCGTTCATCTCATCAATGACGGGCTGGATGTGGCGGATATGTTCAGCAAAAGTAATCATGTTATCCAGCTGCTTGATCTGGGTAGTACTGGCCTTGGATTGGGCCACAAGAGCATCAACGGCAGCTGACAATTCATGGGTCTGCCGTTCCAATTCCTCCACGGTAAAAACCTGATTCTCCTTCAGGAAATGGAAAGCGTCCACAAACTTTTTCAGATTGCCGATCTTGGCCTTCTGGCTCCAGGCTCCGGCGTTGCGCATATCGTGATACCGGATCAGCAGATCGGCAAGATCAGGCTCCTTGGCTTTTGCCAGCTCTTCCTTCACAGCGG
>CAZRLU010000248.1:0-3488 GCA_964600995.1 uncultured Oscillospiraceae bacterium
TCGGACGGGCGTCTTCGTTCCAGTTCTCCAGGGTCAGGGTCACCGGGGCCGTGGCCGGAGCGTCCAGCTCGAGGAAGGCTTCGACGGCAGTGCCGCTGACGGCGCCTCCGTATTCATCCGTCTCGCCGGTAAAATAATGCAGAGAAACATCATACCGGGTGGCGTGCTCCGAGGGCTGCAGCGTGACGGAGAAGGGTTCGAACATGGTGATTTCGGGAATGTCCTCCGCCAGTACGATGTCTCCCACGGTGAGTGCCTGGGTCACTGTAAAGGGCACCTGGATATAGCGATAATCATTGCCATAGCCGGGAGCCTGGCTGACGACGTATACCAGGTAATCGCCCATGGGAAGCTGATCTCCGGGAATGGTCAGGGACAGGTCGGAGGTGGTCAGCTCGTCGCCGGCTCCGTTATCGATGCCGTACCAGGTAACCTGATAGCTTTCCGCGTTCGGCACCGCTTCCCAGGTGATTTCCACCGGGGTGCCCTCCACGGTTTCCGGCGCCACCTGGGGCACGGGGTTCGTCAGGAGCTCGGAGGCCTGCGGGCCTTCGGTAAAGGTCAGGACATTGCTCCAGTCGGTCCACGCGCCGTTCACCAGCGCCGACGCGCGAAGGGGATATTCGCCGCCCTCGTTCCTGAATCCGAAACATGCGGTAAAGCCGGACAGGGTTGTTTCACCGTCATCCGGAATGATCACCCAGGTGTCCGCCCAGGCCGGTTCGCCCGTGAAGGAGTCCGTGTAGATCTGATACATGACTTTTTCTGCGGGAACGCTCAGACTCATCGAGGCTTCTTCCTCATAGAAGAGGTCCGTTTTGGCTGCGGAGATGGTCAGCGCCTGCCCGACGGGTTCGGAGGTCGGGTCCACTTCATAGGTTCTGCCTTCGATCAGGATATCCGGAGAACGCTGATCGCCGCAGCCCACATCGAACCCGAACCAGCCGCCCTCGGCGAAGAGGATGGCCGGGAGGGTAACCGTGCCCGGCTGTGCATACTCATCGTAGTACCAGGGCGCATTGTCGTGCTCCATGGAGATATAGTACAGGGACGCGCCCTCCACTGGCAGGAAGGTGATTTCCACATCCTGCCCGGGCAGAATCTCCTCCGGCATCACCACAAACTGCTGTTCCTCAAAGGAGGGCCGCGGGGTGCTGGAGGTGACCTGAATAGAATCCGTCCAATCGCTCCAGACGCCGTTCACCTGGGCCCGGAAGCGGTAGGAGACGTTTCTGTTGGAATAATAGTCCACCGTCAGCGGAATCCGGACGGAGCCGTTCCGCAGGCTGTAGTACTGGCTCTCGTCAAAGCCGCTGTCCATCTCCACCTGGCTCGCGTCCAAAGCGTATACGGCGGCATAGACTGTGCTTCCCACCGGCGCGGGGAGAGAGTCAATGGATACATCCGGCGCATCCGGCCGCTGGCCGGTCGCCGTAATGGTGAATTCCGTATAGCCAGGCTGATGGTTATCAGCTGCGGCTGCAATCTGAAGCGTATTTTCCCCTGCGGAGAAGACCTCTTCCGGAACGGTTACGGTCAGAGGCTCCTGAAGGTTGCGGAAATTCCGGTCAAAGATCAGGGCATCGCTGTAGGTGATGTTGATCCATTCCGCGTTCGGGTCGATGTCTGTAATCGTCAGGGTCAGGGCTTCGCCGAGAGGCAGGGTCTCCCTGTCTGCCGTCACCGTCGGGGCGGCCAGCTGGGGCGGGGGCACGATCCGGAAGGACACATCGTCGCTCCAGGGGCTCCAGATGTCGTCTACCATCACCCGGGCACGCATATGGAACATGCCAACGCGATCCATGTTGATTTCGCGGCCGGAGTTCCAGACCGCGGCAGGCGCGTCCTCAAGCGTGAACCCGATCTCCCGGAAGAGCCCCCAGATACCGTTCTCCTCTTCCTGTTTGATGACCAGCTCCACCTGCCGCATGGGCTGGGGATAGGTGATCTGCACCGGCAGCACGCCCTGCTGCAGGCTCTGCAGTGCTTCTTCCGTCAGCGCGGTTCCGTCGGAGCCGAGAATCTGAACCTCCGTCGGCGCAGCGGGGCGCTCCACCTCGTTCACCGTCACATTATCAAATTTTCTCATGCTGGCCTTGTAACCATTTGCCCCAGCAGAAACGTAAATAAAGTAATTTCCCCGTTGCTGATATAAATCCGGCCAGGTTGTAAAGGTCAGGGTTATCGGCTCGGTTGCCGGCTCGTCTATCTCCAGCTCGTCAGAAACAGCAAGAACGCCAGACTGATAGCCACCGCCGCCTTCCCATCCCACAGCCAAATAAGCGGAATACCAGGTGGCGTTGGCCGCGGGCTGCAGCGTGATGGAGAAGGGCCGGAACATATCAATTGCCGGAAGTTCTCCGACCAGCTCGATGGCTCCTACGGAGGGCGCTTCCGTGACTGTGAAGCTGATGTCAGCCGGATAGGACCAGACATCCCCGAGCTTCGCCCGGATCCTTGCGGTCCAGTTTCCGACCGGCACATTCTGGCCACACTGTGCGCGATCGCCGAATTGGGTGCCAAAGACATTCCAGGGATTGTCCGGAGTATTGCCCTCTTCCGCATCAGGCTGATAGAGATCCACGTACAGCGCATCGTATACCTGATCCGCGATAAAGGTGATTTCTTCCGCGTCGGTGGGTTCAGCGGGGCTCAGGGTGATGACCGGCTCCGCTGGGCGGTTCGGATTGGCGGTAACCTCAAGGTCATAAACCCTTTGCGTATGTTCGTACGTAGGCGCCTCCGCCCAGCAGGACAGCCGATACCTTCCCTCCTCCAGCTTGTAGCCAGGGATAAGAAGGGGTTCGCCGTCATAGGCCCACTCGGTGGAAATAAAGACAGTATATGCCCCGTTGGAATCCGTGGTGGAGATATCCAGATTAAGCAGCATTTCCTCCACGGTCGGCTCCCAGTCAATCACCAGATCCGTACCGGCCACCCAGGTTGCAGGCACATCCAGATCGTATTCAATGGGTCCGTTCACCGGATAAGGCTCACCGGGGACCGTAAAGGTGACCGATCCGGGCCTGGACCATTCTTCGCCCAGCTGGTACATCGCGGTGACGGTAACCTCATCTGCGTAGGTGAGCCAGGTCTCGACATAAAGATGCCCGTCGGCACCCTCGCCGGTATTATAGTGCTGGGAGCGGGAACCCTTATCCCTGAGGGAAACCGTGTAATACCACTGGACTTCTGTTTCCCCATCCGGAGCCTGTCCGGGAAGGACGTCCATCGCATAATGCCCCTCTTCCGTTTCCGGCGCGCGGAATACCGGCGCTGGCAGGGAGGCAGCGCCATCCACGTAGACCGAGGCAAAGGACGTCCCGGTGTAAAGGCCTTCGGAGGTCCGGCCCCGCACGTCAAATTCATAGACCCGCGCCACGTTCACGGTTGCCTGGAAGGACCAGTTTCCGTCGGCATCCGGGGAAAGCGCTTCATCGTGGGAATCGCCGTCGTACCAGCTCAGGGTCAGGCTGTCCGCGCTTCCG
>CAZRLU010000249.1:0-3467 GCA_964600995.1 uncultured Oscillospiraceae bacterium
AGGTGGTCCGGATTACCGACTTCGGCGCCTTCGTGGAGCTGGAGCCCGGCCTGGATGGCCTGGTGCACATCAGCCAGTGCGCCCGCACCCGCATCGCCAAGGTGGAGGATGCCGTGCAGGTTGGCCAGACGGTGAACGTGAAGGTGCTGGGCGTGGATTCTGAGAAGAAGCGCATCAGCCTGAGCATCCGTCAGGCCCTGGAGGACGAGGAAGCCATGGCTCCCGTGGCTGAAGAGCCCGAAGCGGAGTATGAGGTGGTTGCCACCGACGAAAGCACCGCCGAAGAGCTGGCCGCGGCTGTGGAAGCCGTGGAGGAAACGGAAGCCGCGAAAGAGGAATAATCCGGGTTTAAAGGCCGCCCTGCAATGCGCAGGGCGGCTATTTTGCGTGTGCCGGGCATGGCACAATTCTAGTGGTACAAAAGGGACAGTCCCTAATGTACCAGGAATGGTACATTAGGGACTGTCCCTTTTGTACCATTTTCTTGTAATTATCGGCGGGGTGGCGTATAATTTTCCGGAGAATGTCAAGAGAGGAAGCTGCCATGAGGAGAAGAACGTTCCTCCGGAGTGGAACGAAAAAGACCGTCCCCCTGTTCCGCGGAACGAAAAAGACCGTCCCCCTGTTCCGGTTCGGGCTGTGGCTGGTGGCGCTGGTGATGATCTGCGGGCTGGCCGGAGCGGAAGGGGTGCCGGGGCTGCGGATGGAGAAGGAGAGCGCCGCCGTGGGCGAGGTGGTGGACGCGGAGGTCACGGCGGAGGGCGCCGTGGCGGCGGTCTATACCCTGCGCCGGGGTGGAGAGGCGATCTTCGCCACGGAGGAGGATCCCCATCTGCGGGTTTCCTACCGGCCCCGGCAGGAGGGAACCTATACCCTGGAGGCGGAGATCCGCTTTGAAGACGGGCATACGGAGCAGCATTCGGCCGTGACGGAGGTGGCCGGCCGGACCGTGGAGGCTTTGGGGCCGGAGACCATCTTCAGCCAGAAGGACGGATGGTGGAAGGACAAGGCCTACTCCCGGACGGAGCTGGACAACGCGGGCTGCGCCATCTTCACCCTGAGCCACGCCCTGCAGCGGATGGGCGAGACCGGGGAGGACGTGCGGCCGGAAAACCTGGCGGAGACCTTCCGGAACTGCTATGTGAAGAACGGGACCGCCGTGGCGCGGCTGATCAACAACGCCTCGAAGGTCTACGGATATACGACGGAACGGAACCTGATCCATGACAAGGCCCGGCTGCGGGAGGGGCTGCAGAACGGGGATTTCTATTCCTTCAGCATCGCAACGGGGCACATCGCCCTGATGGCAGGCATCGATCCGGAGACGGGTAAGGTGCGGGTGGTGGACAGCGCCCCCGGCGCCACCTTTGAGCGGATCAGGAAGGCGACGATTTATACCCTGAAGGACGGGGTATACGCGGAGGTGACGGACCCGGGGGAGATCGCCGGGGCCCGGTACTATCCCGAGACCGGGGAATGGGGCGGACTGTCCTATTACCTGGATCTGGAATACTGCGCGCGGCGCGGGGGACGGCAGATCCGCCCGGCCTGGCTGACCTGGAACGGGACAGAGGGAAAGGCGGCGGCGCAGATGGTGTGGCCCGGGACCGGAAGATGCGTCATCAGCGTGGAAAATGAGGAGCGGACCGTGGCCACCCGGGAGCTTTCCTGGGGACGGGACGGGACGCCCCGGCTGGCCTTCGTGCCCGGGAAGAAATCCATCCGGATGCTGGACGCCTCCGGGAAGCGGATCGGGAATATTCCCCGGAGATCCCTGGCGCCGGTGCTGGCGGAGGAAGCCGACCGGATTCAGGTGATGTACGACGAGAAGCGGGGCTGGGTGAGCCGGGAGGACGTGGAGATTCTGGAGGCCGCGGAGGGCGCGGTTCCGACGGGCATCCTGAGCGTGAACGGGGTGGCCAGCGGCCGGACCACGGTGCGGATGCGGCTGGGGCCCTCGGAGAAGGAATCCATCGCGGCCAACTGGAAGACCGGCACGGAGGTGGCCCTTTTCGGCAGCGAGGAGGAGTTCCTGCTGGCGGAGGCGATGGGGATGCGGCTCTGGGTACACCGGGACTTTGTGACCCCGGCGGAGGGAACGGAGCTGCCGGGGAGCGCCTCCGGAGAGGCCGGGAGCGAGCCGGCGGACGCGGAGAACGGGACCGGAGCGGCTTCGGACGAAGCGGCCGGGGACGCCCCGGCGGATGAGGACGGCGCAGCCGGAGATGAACCGGCGGATGAGAACAGCACGCCGGAGGAGGATCATTCCGAAGGCGATTGAGGAGGACGGACCATGGGACGGAAATCGACGAAGGAGAACAAGAGCATCTATCAGACCACCCGGGAGACCCTGGGATGGACCCGGGAGAAGGCGGCGGACATGATGCCGGGGTTCTCGCCGGAGCGGATCGAGAAGATCGAGAACGAGCGGATCCAGATCCGGCCGGAGGACGTGCGGATGATGGCGGAGGCCTACAGGGCTCCGGGGCTGTGCAACTACTACTGCAGCCAGGAATGCGTCATCGGCAAAGGCCGGACGCCCCGGGTGGAGAGCAAGGAGCTGGTGCAGATCGTGGTGGAGACCCTGAACGGCATCAACCGGCTGAACACCTACAAGGACCGGCTGCTGGAGATCGCCGAGGACGGGGCGGTCTCCGGGGATGAGATGGAGGATTTCGGGGCCATCAAGGAGACCATGGACAAGCTTCAGGTGGCGCTGAGCTCGCTGCAGCTGTGGCTGGACGAGCAGATGGCCAACGGGGAAATCGATCCGGAGAGCCTGTGAGAGGAGCGGGAGAAGCCATGACGGGAAAGAGGATGACGGCGATCCTGGCCGCGGCGATGCTCCTGGTTTCCCTGGGGACGGCCCTGGGGGACGGGCCCGTGGCAACGCTTCCGGACGGGCACCGGCTTGCACTGCCGGAGGGCATGCAGGAGACGGGCACGGATCCCACCGAGACGGGGCTGGAGGCGGACTGGGTGCTGGAGCCGGACCTGGAGATGCTGATCTTCTCCTATGAAGCCGGGGACGCCACGCCCATGAGCCTGGCGGAAGGGCTGACGGCGACGGGCCGGAAGGCGGAGGTCCGGGAGATCGGGGGAACGGAGTTTCTGGTATATCAGGATACGGACGAGGCGGACGGTGCCCTTTGCGTCGGCTATGCCTGCAGGGCGGGGGAAAGGCTGATTGAGATTTCCTTCTTCTGCGGCAGCCAGCGGGCGGCGGACCTGACCCGGGAGATCATGGAGAGTTATCAATGAGCTTTACGCATCTGCATCTGCATACGGAATACAGCCTGCTGGACGGGGCCTGCCGGATCCAGGGGTTGGTGGAGCGGCTGAAGGCCCTGGGGATGGACGCCTGCGCGGTGACGGACCACGGGGTCATGTACGGCGCCATCGACTTTTACAACGCCATGACGGAGGCGGGCATCAAGCCCATCATCGGCATGGAGGGGTACGTATGC
>CAZRLU010000250.1:0-3461 GCA_964600995.1 uncultured Oscillospiraceae bacterium
TCAAAAGATCCTGAAAAGGAGGCTGCTTCAGAACATGCCGGAAACGGAAGGGCTGATGCAGGGACTGAAGGATTCCGGCTGCTCGGAGGAAACGGCTGCGCGGATCTGCTCCCTGTGCAGCGCGGGGGATTATACGGGAATGCTTCACCAGATGAAAAAGGAGCGCTGCGCCCTGGTGGAGGAGATGCACGAAAGCCAGAAAAAGGTGGACCGGATGGACTACCTGATCCACATGCAGGAAAAACGGATGAGATGAGGGGGAGGACAGGATCATGATCTACAGGGATTTTCAGGGGATGAAGCTTTCCGCGCTGGGCTTCGGCGCGATGCGCCTGCCGGTGATCGGGGGCGATGACAGCCGGATCGACGAGGCCGCCGCGCTGAAGATGGTGGACACGGCCATGAAAAACGGCGTCAACTACTATGATACCGCCTGGGGCTATCACGGGGAAAATTCCGAGCTGGTGATGGGCAGGGCCCTGGCCCGCTATCCCCGGGACAGCTTTTATGTCGCCACCAAGTTCCCGGGCTATGACCCCTCCAACTGGGCGAAGGTGAAGGAGATCTTTCCCCGGCAGCTGGAAAAGCTGGGGGTGGACTATTTTGACTTCTATCTCTTCCACAATGTGTGCGAGATGAACATCGACGCGTACCTGGACGATGCAAAATACGGCATCTACAGCTATCTGATCGAGCAGAAGCGGCAGGGCCCCATCCGGCACCTGGGCTTCTCCTGCCACGGGGAACTGGACGTGCTGAAGCGCTTCCTGGACGCCTACGGCGAGGAGATGGAGTTCTGCCAGCTGCAGCTGAACTATCTGGACTGGACGTTCCAGCACGGGAAGGAAAAGGTGGAGCTGCTCCGGGAGCGGGGCATCCCGGTCTGGGTGATGGAGCCCCTGCGCGGCGGCAGGCTGGCGAAGCTGAAGCCGGAGTATGAAGAAAGGCTGAAAGCCCTCCGCCCGGAGGAGGAGATCCCCGCCTGGGCCTTCCGCTTCCTGCAGAGCATCCCCTCCGTGACCATGATCCTCTCCGGCATGTCCAATCAGGAGCAGCTGGAGAAGAATCTTGCGACCTTCGCGGAGGACAAGCCGCTGAGCGAAACGGAGATGGAAACCCTGACAGATATCTCCCGCCGGATGCTCTCCCTGGGCACGGTGCCCTGCACCGGCTGCCACTACTGCGTCAGCCACTGCCCCCAGGGGCTGGACATTCCTTATCTGCTGTCCCTGTATAACGAGCATGTCTACACGGGCGGCGGGTTCATCGCCCCCATGGCCCTGAGTGCGCTTCCGGCGGACAAGCAGCCCCAGGCCTGCCTGCAGTGCCGCAGCTGCGAGCAGGTCTGCCCGCAGCAGATCAGGATCTCCGAGGTGCTGGCGGATTTTTCGGCAAAGCTCGGATAAGCGCCTTTACGGGACGTCACGGGTACAATGGAAAAACGGCAGGCGTTATGCATCAACGCCTGTCTTTTTTTCGCTCCGGAAAAGATGAATGCGCCGGGGAGGCGGGCGGCTCCGTTGAACCGGGGGAGGAATTGTGCTATACTGCCGGAAGCGGAAAAAGCATTACGGCCGGGAGGGACGGGCGGTTTCCGCGGGATTATCCTGAGCAAAGCGGGGGAGTTAAAAAATGCGGCAGAGCGGTATTCTGATGCATATCACCAGCCTTCCTTCCCCGGGAGGCATCGGCGACCTGGGCGGGGCGGCTTACGCCTTCGCGGACTTTCTTCAGCAAAGCGGCATGCGGATCTGGCAGGTGCTGCCTATCGGACCCACGGGGTACGGGGAAAGCCCCTATCAGTCCACCTCCGCCTTCGCGGGGAATCCGCTGCTGATCTCGCCGGAAAAGCTGCGGGAGGAGGGGCTGCTGACCTTCTCCGACGAGGAGCTGTACGTCCCGGCGGATCCGGAAAAGACGGATTACGACGCGGCGCGGGAGAACCGGACCGGGCTGCTGCGGCGGGCCTTCCGGGAATCCGGGGAGCGGCTGCGGCCGGAGGTGGAGGCCTTTGCCCGGACCCACGCCTGGGCGAAGGATTTCGCCCTGTTCTCGGCGGTGAAGGAGCATTTCGGACAGCAGATGTGGAGCAAATGGCCGGACCGGGGCATCCGGAACCGGCGGCTGCTCTCCGTATGGAAATACCGGAGGATGCTGCGGGAGGAGGCGGATTTCCACCTTTTCTGCCAGTATCTTTTCCGGAAGCAGTGGCTGGAGCTGAAGGCCTACTGCAATGAACGGGGGATCGCCCTGCTGGGGGACATGCCCATCTACGTGGCGGAGGACTCGGCGGACACCTGGACCCATCCGGAGGTTTTCCAGCTGGACCGGAACCGGATTCCCACCCGGGTGGCGGGGGTGCCGCCGGATTACTTCACCGAGGACGGACAGATGTGGGGGAACCCGCTGTACCGCTGGGACTACCTGAAGCGGAGAGATTACTTCTGGTGGGTGGAGCGGATGAAGGGTATGGCGGAGCTGTATGACATGGTCCGGATCGATCATTTCATCGGCTTCGGCCACTATTATTCCATTCCCTACGGGGCGCCCAACGCCCGGAACGGGAGATGGGAGGACGGCCCCGGAATCCCCCTGTTCAAACGGCTGCGGGAGGCGGTGCCGGACCTGAAGATCATCGCGGAGGACCTGGGCGAGGTGAACGACCAGGTGCGGGAGCTGATGGCCTGGACGGGCTTCCCGGGAATGAAGGTGCTGTGTTTCGCCTTCGACGCGGATGAAACCAACCAGCATCATCCCTCCAACTACAGCCGGAACATGGTGCTGTATACGGGCACCCATGACAACGACACGGTGCTGGGCTGGGCGGAGAAGGCGGCAAAGAAAACCCTGGCCTTTGCAGAGCGGACCCTGGGCTTCAAGACCCTGGAGGAGGCTCCGTGGGCCTTTATCCGGGGGGCGGAGGAATCCATGGCGGACACGGTGGTGATCCCCATGCAGGACGTGCTGGGCCTGGGCGGCTGGGCGCGGATGAACCTGCCGGGCACCGTGGGAGGCAACTGGCTGTGGCGCATGAAGCCCGGCGCCGCCACGGAGGAGCTGGCGGAAAAGCTCCGGAAGCTGAATCAGGAAACCGGCCGGATCTGAGCCGGAAAGGAAAACGAAAAGCGACGGCAGCCGCCGTCGGGGAGGAGAACAGAGATGAACGCAGAACAGCTGATCCGGGAGACGGAGGCCGATCTCCTGGCCCAGACCCATAAAACTCTTCGGGAAGCCACGGCGCCGGAGCTGCACAACGCCCTGTCCACCGCGATGATGAAGGCCCTGGCTCCCGCCTGGACCGCCTGCGAGGCGGAGCGGGAGCGGGGAAGACAGGCCGCCTATCTCTCCATGGAATACCTGGTGGGCCGGCTGGTATACAACAACCTGTACTGCATGGGGCTGCTGGAGGAGGTCCGGCGGCTGCTGCGGGAGAAGGGAACGGATCCAGCCATCCTGGAGGA
>CAZRLU010000251.1:0-3454 GCA_964600995.1 uncultured Oscillospiraceae bacterium
GGGTGGTCTTGCCGGTGCCGGACAGACCGAAGAAGATGGCGGTGTTCTCGCCGTTGAGGTCGGTGTTGGCAGAGCAGTGCATGGAGGCAATGCCCTTCAGCGGCAGGTAGTAGTTCATCATGGAGAACATGCCCTTCTTCATTTCGCCGCCGTACCAGGTGTTCAGGATGACCTGCTCCCGGCTGGTGATGTTGAAAGCAACCGCGGTCTCGGAGTTCAGGCCCATGGCCTTGTAGTCGTCAACCTTGGCCTTGGAAGCGCAGTACACGACGAAGTCCGGCTCAAAGGCGGCCAGTTCTTCTTCGGTGGGAACGATGAACATGTTCTTGACGAAGTGAGCCTGCCAGGCCACTTCCATCACGAACCGGATCGCCATCCGGGTATCCTTGTTTGCGCCGCAGAAAGCGTCCATAACGAACAGCCGCTTGCCGCTCAGCTGTTTCTGCGCCAGAACCTTCAGCTTGGCCCAGTTTTCTTCGCTCAGGGGATGGTTGTCGTTCTTGTAGCCTTCGGTGGTCCACCATACGGTGTCCTTGCTGTTTTCGTCCATGACGATGTACTTGTCTTTGGGGCTGCGGCCGGTGTAGATACCGGTCATCACATTCATGGCGTCCAGCTCGGTCAGCTGTCCCTTCTCATAACCCTCCAGCTCGGGCTTGTTTTCCTCGGCAAAGAGCAGCTCATAGGAAGGGTTGTGGACAATTTCAGTCGTTCCGGTAATGCCATACTGAGTCAGATCCAATTTAGCCATGCTATACCTCTTTCTCAGCGGTTTATCATTCGCCCAAGGCCCGAACCGCTGTGTCTATTATATTCGACTTCCGTAAAAACTCAAGCCAAATTTTGTCTAAAAACCGTTCCTTCTTCCGTATGTCAGTCTTCTTCTTACCCGAACATGCTGATCAGGAATCCGGCCGCAATGGCTGATCCGATGACGCCGGCCACATTGGGACCCATGGCATGCATCAGCAGGAAGTTGGAGGGGTTGGCTTTCTGCCCTTCCCTCTGGGATACCCGGGCCGCCATGGGCACGGCGGAAACGCCGGCGGAACCGATCAGCGGATTGATCTTTCCGCCGCTGAGCTTGTACATGATCTTGCCAACAATCAGTCCGCCGATGGTGCTGAAGGAGAAGGCAATCAGCCCGAGAACCACAATCTTGATGGTATCCAGCGTCAGGAACCTGGATCCTACCATGGTGGCGCCGACACTGATACCCAGGAACAGGGTAACAATATTCATCAGGGCATTCTGTGCCACATCACTGAGGCGCTCCGTCACGCCGGTTTCCTTCAGAAGATTTCCGAACATCAGGCAGCCGATCAGCGGGGCGGTGGAAGGAAGCAGCAGCACGATGAAAATAGTCACCACAATCGGGAAAAGAATCTTTTCCGTTTTGGAAACTTCCCGCAGCTGTTCCATTTTTACGGAACGCTCCTTCTCGGTGGTCAGGGCCCGCATGATGGGAGGCTGGATCATGGGAATCAGCGCCATATAGCTGTAAGCAGCCACTGCAATGGGTCCGAGAAGCTCCGGCGCCAGCTTGGTGGTGGTCAGAATCGCGGTCGGTCCGTCCGCTCCTCCGATGATGCCGATGGATGCGGACTGCTGTGCATCAAAGCCCAGCAGATTCGCACCGAAGAAGGCGAAGAAGACGCCGAACTGCGCCGCCGCACCCAGCAGAAGGGACTTCGGGTTGGAAATCAGCGGCCCGAAGTCCGTCATGGCGCCGATTCCGATAAAGATCAGGCAGGGATAAATCCCGGCTTTGACGCCGATATAAAGGATATCAATCAGACCGCCGTGAGCCATGATGCGCCCGTAGGAATGATAATAGGGACTGGCCTCGTTCAGGAAAGCATCCCACAGGTCCTGATGATACAGCGCGTCCGGCAGGGATCCGTCCGGGGTCATAAACACGGAGCTGACATTCGCTAGCAGGCAGCCTACCGCAATGCCCACCATCAGCAGGGGCTCATACTGCTTTTTGATACCCAGATACAGCAACACGCAGGAGATGGCAATCATCACCAGGTTCCGCCATCCGTCCGGGTTGCTGAAAAAGCCGGCAAATCCGGATTCAGTCACAAGTTTCAAAAGAGATTCTGCCATCTTTTTGCTCCTCTCCTTAACCCAGAACGATGATCGGCGTTCCGGTATCAACCTTGGAGCCTACATCCGTCAGCACCTGCAGGATCTTGGCATCCCGGGGAGCCATAATCTCGTTTTCCATCTTCATGGCTTCCAGCACCGCCAGCACTTCGCCGCTCTTCACAGCCTGACCGGCCTTCACGTTCACGCGCACGATCGTTCCGGGCATGGGGGACTTGACCTGTTCTCCGGCCACAGCCGCCACAGGCGCAGGAGCGGCGGCAGGGGCCGGCGCGGGAGCATTCACGGGTGCGGGCGCCGCAGCAGCGGGCGCCGGCGCAATCGCTTCATATTCGTCGAGCACCATGGCCTCGCCAAGGTTGACTTCCACTTCGTAGGTTTTTCCCTTCAGCGTAACTTTATATTTCATCTTACTTGACCTCCTTGATGGAAACAAATCGAAGTTCATTCAGGGGCTTCTGCAGCTTCTCCGCAACGATTGCCATGATCATCGCCGCATCCCTCGGATCCGTATCATAGATCATGACTTCTCCCGCGCTGCCGGGAGCCAGCTTCTTTTCGGCAGCCGGGGCTGCAGCCTGCGCCGGAGCTCCCGCAGAAGCGGTCGCATCCTCGGTCCGGGCTGCCTTCTTTTTCATGCTGGCCACCATGATTTTTCCGACGATCATGACAACCCACATGAGCAGAATCAGCCCGATAAATACCACGGCATAGCCGAGTACGGCATCAAGAAGGTTCTCCCCGATTCCAAGTCTCAAACGACTTCCTGTCATGTCTCTGCCTCCTTAAGCCTCCACAATGGTATAGGTCACTTTCTTCTCCCGATCGGCTTTTCTGCCCTTCAGGAAGCTCTCGGCCTGCGCGGGGAAGCAGATATAGCTCATGATATCCTCTTCGCTCTCTGCCAGATCGCCCAGTGCATCCTTGGCCTTTCTGAAATCATCTCCGGTCCGCTTGCTGTCTTCAATCCTGCAGTCCACGGGTTTCCCGCCGGCGCCGAGGATCTTCTCCTCCAGGGCACTGTCCACCGGAGCGGGAGCGATGCCGTATTCACCCCGGAAATAATTCTTCACTTCGTTGGAAATATTCTTGTAGCGCTCCCCGACCAGCACATTCGTCACCGCCTGATTGCCAACCATCTGGCTCAGGGGCGTTACCAGCGGAGGATAACCCAGATCCTTGCGGACCTCAGGAATTTCCTTCAGCGCTTCGTCAAACTTGTCCATGGCGTTCATGTCCTTCAGATTGGCGATCATGTTGCTGAGCATGCCGCCGGGGACCTTGTACACCAGGGCCTGGGAGTCCGTCGCCATGGACTTCGGATTGATCAGCCCGCTGTCCA
>CAZRLU010000252.1:0-3452 GCA_964600995.1 uncultured Oscillospiraceae bacterium
GCACCAGACGGGCGAACTGATCCTGCGCGAAGCAGTAGATGTCGCCGCCGGCTTCCACGTCGGTGATCATCTGGGTGGCCGCGTCTGCCTCGGAGACGGCCTCCACCGACGCGTCGAAGACGATGCCGGCGTCATTGGTGGCGTTGAAATCCTCAATCTGCTGCTTGGTCAGGGCGACGGCGTTCTCCGCGACCCAGACGGTGATCTTGTAGGTTCCGGCGAGCTCGGCAGAGGCTGCTACGCATACGGAGAGCAGCATGACCGCGGCCACCAGCAGGGATACGAGCTTTTTGATCATGGGAAATCCTCCTTTATAAAAATCTGATGGTTCCTCGAACCAACCTTGATGAAAGGGACGGAAGGAAAACCCCATATGCGGAAAACAGCAGCCGGCGCAGACAGCGAAAAGCCGCAGCCCCGCGGAGGATGATTCCTTCTGTTTCTTACAGGAGACATTTTAGCACGGGAAAGGCCAAAAGTCCACGGAAAATTTTGGATGTGGGATCAGGGGGCGGAGTCCCCGGAGGAGAAGACGCCGGATTCCGCATCCGGAGCCTTATTTTCCAAGGCGAGCAGAATTTCCGCCGCCCGGCGGGCCACCCCGTCCTCCCGGTGGGGGGAGGCGGCGCCGAAGCAGATCCACCAGCGCTCCCCGGGCGCGGTTTCGGCGAAGGAAAAGTATTTCCCGACGGGGGAGGGCGCTCCCTCCGGATCATAAAGGCAGAGCCGGTCCTCCCCGCCGCCGGGCAGGGGAGCGAACCAGTCTCCGAATTCCTGCAGGCGGAAGTCCGGAAGCAGATACAGATCCGCGGTTTTCAGCTGCTGGGAGCCGAAAAGCGCGTAGGAGAAGGGATGGATTTTCACCATGCGGACCGCGCCGCCCAGCTGCAGCTCCATTTTCCGGGCCAGCTCCGGGGCGTCCCGGAGATCGCAGTGGGCATAGATCACAATTTTATCGGCCGGGGCTGCGTCGGTGATGCGGGTGAAGAGAAAGCCCACGCCGATGAGCACCGCCAGGGCCCAGAGAAAGGCGGCGGGGAGAAAGCGTCCCACCGCCCGGAGGAAGGCCTTTCCCCGGGCGGGCGGGGAGACGGACTCCGGCGCGGGGCCCGGCTGCAGCACTTCCAGGGCGGTGACGAATTTCCGGCGGAGCTGCACCCGGACCCGGGAACCGTCCGGAGGCAGGCGGCTTTCCAGCTTCGCGTTCAGGTTCAGGGACAGGGGCTCCGCGTCCCCCTCCGTTTCCAGCCGCAGCTTCACCACCGGGACGCTTTTCGGGATCCGGAAGGCGTCCCCCGTGCGGAACAGCACGCCCTCGGCCTCCCGGGGCTCCGCCTCCAGCAGGCTTTCCAGGTGGCGCAGCTCCGCCCGGGCGGGCTCCAGGGAAAAGAGATAAAAGGCCAGGGCGGCCCAGCCCAGGAAAAGCATGGAGAGCCAGGAGGCGATCAGCAGGGGACGGACATTGTCCGTGCGGACCGACAGGCAAAGGAAAACCAGGAGGCACAGGGCCGACAGCACCAGCAGCAGGAGCACTCCGGCGCGGCGACGGACCCTGGCCCGGCACCGGAGAGGCGCCTCCGGGGTCAGAAAATCATCCATGGAAGGCCTTCTTTCCATTTTTTTCTGCAATATAGCATCTTTTCCGCCCCTTGACAAGCGGAGAAGGATGGTTCATGATACTTGCATGGAAAAAAAGGGGGGGAGAGCTGTGAAAAGATGGCTGGTCTGGCTGCTGGCGGCGGCGCTGGCTCTGGGAAGCTGCGCGGGCGCGGAAGGAGCGGGGCTGAACATGGAGAACAACCACCGGGTTTTCTACGAGATCTTTACCGGTTCCTTTTCCGACTCCGACGGGGACGGCACCGGCGATCTGCGGGGCATCATCCGGCGCATGGACTACCTGAACGACGGGGATCCGGCCTCCGGCAAAAGCCTGGGCATCGAGGGGATCTGGCTGACGCCGGTTTTCCTGTCCCCTTCCTATCACAAGTATGACGTGACGGACTACTATACCATCGATCCGGCCTTCGGAACGCTGGAGGATCTGCGGGAGCTGATCGCCCTGTGCCATGAGCGGGACGTGAAGCTGATCCTGGACCTGCCGCTGAACCATACCAGCACGGAGCACCAGTGGTTCCGGAACTTCCTGAACGCCCATCTGATGCACAACCCGGACAATATTCATTACGACTTCTATACCTGGCTGGAGCCCGGGGCGGAAACCCCGGCGGGGCGGCGGTTCGTTTCCCTGAAGAATCCGGACCTGCAGGTGGAGGCCAACTTCTCCGACAGCATGCCGGAGCTGAACTTTGACAACCCGCTGGTCCGGGAGGAGCTGGTGCGGCTGGCCGCCTACTGGATGGAGCAGGGGGTGGACGGATTCCGGTTTGACGCCGCCAAATATCCCTACTTCGGGGAGCATGAGCGGAATGCAGAATTCTGGGAATGGTACATGGCGGAGCTGCGGAAAATCAACCCCCATGTATACGCCGTGGCGGAAATCTGGGACGGGGACGGCATCACCGCCCGCTACCTGGGGGCGCTGAACAGCTTCCGGTTTGCCACCGCCCAGACGGACGGGATGATCGCTGAAACCGCCAAGGCCGGGGATGTGAACCTGTATGCCCGGGAGCTGCAGAACCACCTGGATCAAATCCGGGAGATCAATCCGGAGGCCATGAACATCCCCTTCATCTCGAACCATGACATGGACCGGGCGGCCGGATACCTGACGATGGCCAGCGGGCGCATGCATATGGCGGCAAACCTGTATCTGCTGACCCCGGGGTCCCCCTTCCTCTACTATGGGGAGGAAATCGGCCTGCGGGGCTCCCGGGGCGGGGCGAACACCGACGCCAACCGGCGCCTGGCCATGCTCTGGGGGGACGGGGACACGGTGAAGGATCCTCCGGGAAGCACCTATGACAAGCAGACTCCCTACAGCGTTCAGGATCTGGAGGGCATGGGAAGCACGCTGCTGCAGCATTACCGGAAGCTGATCGCTCTGCGGAAGGCGAACCCGGAGATCGCCCGGGGGCGGCTGACGGCCCTGAACTTCCCGGGAACGAAGGCCGGGGGATACCTGTGCGAGCTGGAGGGCTCGGTGGTGGGGGTCTTCCACAACCCGACGGGCAAGCTGCAGACCCTGGACATCCGGGCCGCGGCGGGCCGGGATTTCACGGAACTGACCTGGATCGGCATGGAGGAGGCCTCGCTGGAGGACGGAAAGCTGACCCTCGGCGCCCAGACCAGCGCCGTTGTGCGATAAAGGAAACCGAGAAAACAAGGAGGAACGGGGAAAATGGAACTGATTTCACTGAAGTACGGGAAGACGACGGCCACGGTGCGGACCAAGGGTGCCCAGATCATTTCCTTCAAGGGAGCGGACGGCCGGGAGGTTATCTGGCAGGCGGATCCGGAGGTGTGGCCCCAGTACGCGCCGGTGCTCTTCCCCG
>CAZRLU010000253.1:0-3451 GCA_964600995.1 uncultured Oscillospiraceae bacterium
CAGGGGCGCTTCCGGTAGAATTCCTCGCTTCTGGGCTCCGGCGCGCCGCCGCTTTCCGGCTGCAGGCCCGCCCGGGTCAGCAGCTCCCGGCAGCTGATGCTCCCATTGCGCTCCCGGAACCGTTCCGCGAACTCCCGGACCAGGGCATAGTGCCGTTTCTTGGCCTCGTAATTCTCCGGATCGTCATATCCCTTCAGGATCCCCAGCACCAGCGCCGCCGCGCTCACCACCCCGCAGGTCTCCCGCAGCCGGCCCAGCCCGCCCCCGAAGGAGGAGGACATGCGGGCCGAGGTGTCCAGGTCAAAGCCCGTCACGTCCGAAAAGGCGCAGAACACCGACTGGGCGCAGTTATAGCCCCTGCAAAAAAGCTGCTCCGCGAGCTTCGCATGATCCGTCATCCTTCATCCCCGCCTGTCCGATCTCTTTTTCCTCCGCCGCGCCGGGCTGTTCCCGGCCCCGCGGATACAGGAATATGATACCCGTTCTTCCGGCGGATTTCAATCCTTCCCCCGCGCTGAGACGAAAAGGGACAGTCCCCTTTTGTCTCACCCGAGGCCGGCCCGGCCGGCAGGCGAAACAAGCGGCGGAATCCGCGGAAACAAAAAAATACAATGAAAGCCGTATCTTTTTTTTCGCTTCTCTTTTATAATAAAGTTGGAAAAATATCATGCGTTTTTCAGGGAGCCGGGACTCCGGAGCGCCTTCCCGCGGGATTCCGTCCCGGGCTCATCCGAAAACGCTGCGGAGGCGGACAATGGACTCAACGCCTGAAATGATCCTGCGAATGTTCGCGGCCACCCTGCTGTATATCGGGGTGACCGCTTTGGTATGCCTTTTTCTGCGCGGCCGGAAGATGACCCCCGCCCTCCGGGTGGGCGTCGGGTTGCTCTACGGCCTCTGCGCCGTGGTCTCCAACCATCTGGGCATTGAATACATGGGCAGCATCCTGAATGTGCGGGATATCGCCCCCCTGGCCGCCGGTCTCTTCTTTGATCCCCTCTCGGGCATCCTGGCGGGCCTCATCGGCGGCGTGGAGCGCTTCATCCTGGGCGAGATCTGGGCCGTCGGCTGGCTCACCCGGTGGGCCTGCGGCGTCTCCACCTGCCTGGCGGGCTTCCTGGCCGCCGCCCTGCGGAGATGGGTGTATCACGGAAAGCGCCCCTCCGCGGTGCATGCCTTCATGGTGGGCGCCGTGATGGAAGTCTTCCACATGTACGCCATCCTCGTCACCAACGCCGACACCATCTATCTGGCCTATACCCTGCTGCAGTCCTGCGCCATCCCCATGATCGTCTTCACGGCCCTGGGCATGGCCGGCTGCTCCTTCGCGGTGCTCCGGCTCTCCGGGGAGTCCGCCGACCTCCGGCTCTTCCTTTCCCGGGCGGAAACCCCCATCTTCGTGCATTTCCAGCGCCAGCTGCTGATTCTGACGGTGGTGCTCTTCTCCTTCAGCGTCTTTTCCGAGCAAACCACCCAGCTCCGCTATGCCCGGGAAAACGCCGGCTTTATGCTGCAGTTCCGCTGCACCGAGCTGGAGGATCTCTGGAAGGACTCCGGCGGGGATACGGAGCAGCTCCTGGTCCGGATCCGGGATCTGAACGCCCTGTCGGACAACACGGTCTATCTGGTGGACCTGAAGGAGAAGCGGATGCTCACCGGCATGGTCCCCCCGGAAGAAGCGCGGGTCCTGTCCCCGGCGGATCTGGAGCTGCTCCGGCAGCACGCGGACGGTTCCCTGGAGCCCTTTTCCGCCACCCTGGACGCCACCATGGGCATGGAGTCCTACAGCGTGGTGCACCTCCTGTCCGACCGCTGGATGATCCTGGTTTCCGCCTATACCGTCCTCATGGATGAATACAGCCAGGTGCAGCTCTATGACACCCTGCTTTCCGGCATCCTGATCTTTGCCTTCTTCTACCTGCTGGTCTCCCTCCTGGTGGAGAACCTGGTGGTCCGGAAGCTGCGCTCCGTCAACGATTCCCTGGGCCGGATCATCTCCGGAAACCTGCATGAGAAGGTGGAGGTCCGGGATTCCCTGGAGTTCACCCAGCTTTCGGAGGATATCAACCGGACCGTGGACACCCTCCGGGGCTATATCGGCGAGGCCGAGAAGCGCATGGAAAGCGATCTGAAGCTGGCCGCGGAAATCCAGGATTCCGCTCTGCCGAAGGTCTTCCGCTTCGGCCGGACGGATTTCGAGATTCATGCCCTCATGAATCCCGCCCGGGAGGTGGGCGGCGATTTCTATGATTTCTTTTTCATCGACCGGGACGTGCTGGCCCTGGTCATCGCCGACGTCTCCGGCAAGAGCGTACCCGCCGCCATGTTCATGATGCGCTCGAAGACCGCCATCAAGAACTATGCCCGCTCCGGCAGCTCCCCGGCGGAGATTCTCTCCCGGGTGAACGACACCCTCTGCGAGGGCAACGACGCGGAGATGTTCGTCACCGTCTGGCTCGGCATCCTGGATCTGCGGACCGGGAAAATGCGCTGCGCCAACGCCGGTCATGAGTATCCGGTCCGGATGCCCGCCGGCGGGGAGTACGCCCTGATCCGGGACAGGCACTCCCTGGCGCTGGCCGCCATGGAGGGGGCTCCCATGCGGGAATACGAGCTGGATCTGGCCCCCGGGGACCGGATTTATGTCTACACCGACGGCGTCCCCGAGGCCATCAACGAGGCCTCCGAGGCCTATGGTACCGAGCGGCTGGTGGCCACCCTCAACCGCCTCCGAACCCGCTCCCAGCAGGAAATCCTGGAGGGGGTTCTGGCGGATGTGCGCGCCTTTGCCGGGGCAGCGGAGCAGTTCGACGACATCACCATGCTGGGTCTGACCTGGCTTGGGCCGGAGGCAAAGGAATAAAAAAATCCTCCGGGCAGCTTTCCTCTTCCGCCCGGAAGGACCGAAAGTATCCTGGAATCAGGCAGGGCCCGCCGATCCGGCGGGCCCCGCTTCTTTTTATGCGCTTTTCCGGCTGCGGCCGGCCCGGGGACCGCCGCTCCGGCGGTCCCGGCTTTCATTTCCGGATCTTCTTCAGCGCCAGCACCGTTCCCATCAGCACCATCGGGAAGACGATGCCCGCCAGCAGCCCCGCCTGCAGGTTCTCCCCCATCGCCTGGGAAACCTCCCCCACGATGGCCGGGCCCGCCGCGCCGCCCAGATCCCCCGAAAGGGCCAGCAGGGCGAAGAGGGCGGTTCCGCCCCGGGGCAGCCGGGCCGAGGAGATGCTGATGGACCCGGGCCACATGATCCCCACGGAGAAGCCGCAGAGCATGCAGCCCGCCAGCCCCATCCAGGGCATGCTGGCAAAGGCCGCCAGCAGATAGCTGCAGAGGCACAGGGCGCCGGAGGCAATCATGAACCCGGTCAGGTCCACCTTCTCCCCGTACCGGCCGTACCAGACCCGGCTCAGGCCCATCAGCACCGCGAAGCCGCAGGCGCCCAGCAGGT
>CAZRLU010000254.1:0-3437 GCA_964600995.1 uncultured Oscillospiraceae bacterium
TTGCCGCTTTCGACCTTAACGGTCTGCGCCTTCTGATCCTCGTATCTTTCCTCGGTGACCTCGGTTACGGTGTATGTTCCTACCTTGAGGTCATCAATCTGAAATTCGCCCTCTGCGTTGGTGGTAACGGTCTTGCTGTAATTGTCAGCGCCCGTGACCTTAAACTTGATACCTTCGATCTTCCCGTCGTCGGAGGTCTTGACGATTTTGAGTGAGCCTGCCGAGGTCTTAACAGCGAAATACGCCGTCTTGGTTTCTGTGTCGGACTGAACGCCTGTTACAACGTCCTGCTTTGTAGAGCTGCCGCAAGCGACAAGGGTAGTTGTTACCTTCGGCATATTCTTGGTTGCGCTGAATACAAGCTCATCAGGAATCGCCTTCGTTGATGTCAGTGTAATGCTGTTACCCGAAATAGAAACAGATACGTCGCCTGTTTTCTTGAAGGTGTAATCGGATAATATTTTGTTGCTGTCAGTCAGCGTAAGGCTGTACTTTCCGTCGCTATATTTCAGCTCCTTGACGTTACTCTTTGCTTTTGCCTGTGTATCGTAGGAAAAACTCGGAATCACGTTATAGCTGTTGAGCTTGGCAATAATCTTGTTGTAGTTGGTCTTTACATTCGGATTGTGGTCGCCAGCGGTGATACCGTCAATAAACTTGGAATTGCTGAGCTTGAACGTAGAAGCGTCACGACAGCCTGTGCAGAATTCCCATACGACCAACTGTGTAGCGATCCACTTCTGACCGTCTGTTCCGACAAGACCGGAGCTGTTTCCTGACTTTCCGAAAAGAAGGGCAAGATTAATAGCTTTCTTCTGAGCCTTGCTGAGTGCGTTCCACGCAGCCGAAGCATCTGTTGTCAGGGTGTTGCCTGAATAGAGCGAGTGTCCCGGCTCCAAACAGTAAGCGTCCTTGCCGTCTGCATAGATTCGGCAGAGTTCCTCGCCGACAGTTCCGACGGTGTAGCCGCCGTGTTCGGTGTACTTCACGAATGTGATGATGTTATCGCCTGTGTCATAGCAGTAGTCAAAGGTGATGGTCACCTCTTTGCCTGCGGCATTGGCGGGGATGATTAAGATTGAGGAAACGACAGCGATAACGGCTAAAAGAATTGCCGTAATACGCTTGGCGTTCCTCTTGTTGAATACTTTTGTCATTGGTTTACCTCCATAATTTTTTGAATTGAAATTGTGTGTTTGATTGACTTGCCTGCCCTCTTAGAGAAAGATATATGATTAAGAGATAGAGTTATAGTAAGAGATAGTATTATATCTTTCTTTTCGGATAGTACAGTTAGTCTTAGGGGTTAGAGTGTGAGGAAGGGGGAAGTCAAAAAAATAAGTTTTGCATTTCTTACCTGCTGTCACGCTCTGAACGGTGGCGCAGATACTTGGCGTAGTGTTCCAGAGCCTTGCACACATAGTCCTCCGTGTCCTTCAACTGAACATTCTTCGGGATCAGGCTTCGTACTCTGTCACCACGAAGCACAATGCGCTCACGCTGGTTGGGTTTTTCTTCCGACATAATCGCTTCAACAGCTTCCGCCGTCAGTTTGCCGCTTTCAAACATTTTCCTCATTCGGATTGTCTGGTCGTGCGACGGTGTGCAGTCGTTAATGTCAATCTGCTCTACAACGTCACGCTGACTATCCTCGTCAAGATAGGACAACTCAACGGCAGGACGCATTTTGATTCTGCCCTCGTCCACAAGCTCCAAAAGTTCGGGGACAAGGTTAGTTAAGCGGATATATCGTCTTATTTGGTCTTTGCTTTCTCCAACCTGTTCGCTGAGTTCTACATCAGAACGTCCGCCACCTAACTTAGTCGCCACTGGCGACGAAGTTAAATCTGTTCGTTTTCCTTGCCTTTTCATAGCTTCTAACCTCATTTTGTAAGCAAAGGCTTTCTCGCTGGGAAGGATTGTTGTACGCTGAAAATTGCTCTCAACCATATATACAACTGCTTCGTCACGGGTTAAGTCCTTAATCTCACTTCTGAGTGTAGTAAGCCCGGCAAGCTCACAAGCTCGCTTTCTGCGGTGTCCGCTGACAATCTCATATCGTCCGTCCTCTTTCTGACGAAGAACGGCAGGCGTTAATACGCCGTTTGTCTTGATACTCTCGACAAGCTGAACCATATCCTCGTCATCTCTGACGTGAAAAGGGTGATCGGGAAAGTCATCAATCAAGTCAAGCGGAATGTCCCTGATCTTTTCGAGCCTTGCGTCGTCCCGTTCCTCCTGTGTGGAGAAAAGGTCATCGAGCGTCGGCAGAGCGAAGTCGCTCTTTCTGTCTGCCACCTGACAACACCTCCTTTGTGAAATCAGCGTATGCCTGTGCTACCTTGCTGTTAGGCTCGTAGGCGTAAATACTTTTGCCTTTGGAAGTTACCTCGGCGGCTTTGACCGCTATCGGGATTTTTGCTTTGTAGATTTTAACAACGCTTCCAAAGTTGTTCCGTATTGCGTCCACAGTGCTTTTTGCAAGGTTTGTCCTGTTATCGACGAGCGTCAGCAAAATGCCGTCAATCGCCAAATTAGGATTTGTATGTGCCTTTACCTTTGAAACAGTCCGAAGAAGCTGTGTCATAGCCCTTGCAGGCAAATACTGAGCCTGAACAGGGATAATCACGCTGTCTGCCGCCGTCAAAGCATTCAAGGTCAACATACCGAGTGATGGTCTGCAATCAATCAGGATGTAGTCGTAATTTGACTTAACCATATTAAGATAACTCTTTAAGATGTTCTCACGGCTCATAGCCGTCACAAGGTACATCTCCAAGCCCTCCAAATCCGTGTTGGACGGAATAAGGTCAACTCCTTCGTTATGATGAAGTATGCCGCTTTCAGGGTTCGTTTCGTTATCTCTGATAATCTCGTGCATTTTCGTAGCGAGGGTAACGGGTATCTCGTCAACACGCTGCCAGCCTAAACAGGTTGTCAAATCGCCCTGCGGATCGCAGTCAACGAGGAGTACCTTTTTACCTTTGTTCGCCAAGCCAATGCCCAAGTTCATTGTGGTTGTCGTTTTTCCGACACCGCCCTTCTGATTGCATATAGCAATAGTTTTGCAGTTTGGCATTCGTTTTCCTCCTTTCAAATAGTTTTATAGCTGTCCTGCAAAAACAGCTATGTAACTTTTCCGCTTATTTGTCCTCGACACCCCAGCGGATAGATAAATCTATATGGGAAGTTCTTCAAGCGCCTGACTGCTATCAGGCTCATAGGAATCTCACCTCTGCCGGGTTCTCCGCCAGCTCCGTAGAGAAGTATCATTATCGCTTGTGTAGGTCGTCGCCATATCGGGAGCAGCCCGATACTCACAGACGGAATTAGCGCTCGCTCCTGAAAGGAGGTCGTGGCGTACCGCTGAAATAGCTTTGCATTTCTGCTTACACAAGTAACGTACTTGAAGAAATGATATTCAGTTGTCAAAGTTC
>CAZRLU010000255.1:0-3426 GCA_964600995.1 uncultured Oscillospiraceae bacterium
GAGGATTTCCGGCGGCGGGTACGCATGCTGGAGGAAATGGACGGTTCCCGATGATCCCCCTGGGCTGCACCGTCGTTCCGGGGGAAGCCGCGAAGGCCAAAGCCTGCGGATTTGATTATGTGGAGCTTTCCGGCAAGGCGGTGGCGGCGATGGAGGACTCCGCTTTCCGGAGCCTGCTGGCGGAGCTTGACCGGGCGGGCATCCGGTGCAGGGGCGTCAACGCTTACTGCCCGGCGGAAATCGTGATCGCCGGAAACGGATTTGACGAATGCAGGACGGCAGATTATGCCCGCAGGCTGATTCCCCGGCTGAAGCAGCTGGGGGCCGGCCTGGTGGGGATCGGGTCGCCCATGTCCCGGGTGCTCCCCGAGGACTATGACCGGGCGCTTGCCTGGAAACAAGCGGTCCGGTTTTACCGGATTACTGCCGGGGAGATGGCGGAAGCGGGGCTGCGGATCTGCGTGGAAGCCCTGGCGACCTGCTATTGCAATTTCCTCAACCGGTCGGAGGAAGCCTTCCGGCTGGCGGAAGAGACCGGGATGGACAACGTGGGGGTCGTGCTGGATTTTTACAATATGGAGCATATGGGTGAAGCGGACGGTCTGCCCGCCGGGATGGATGTCCGGAAGATGTTCCACGCCCATATTTCCGATGACGACGGATCCCCCCGCAGGCGGGATTTTCTCCGGCCGGAAAAGGCCGAGGCGCATCTCCGCCGCGTGCGCGGCCTGATCCGGGCCGGATACACGGGCGGCATAACCCTGGAAACGGATCTTCCCTTTGACAGGGAAAAGGCTGAAAAATCGATACACATACTGCGAAAGGCAGTGCAGGAAGAAGGAGGAACATAAAATGGCAGGCAAGGCTCAGAGAAAAATCGTGATTTCCGCGGCGGTCACCGGAGGCGTGCATACCCCGACCATGTCACCCTATCTGCCCAAGACTCCGGACCAGATCATTGAGGACGCTGTCAACGCCGCCAAGGCGGGCGCGGCCATCGTACACATCCACGCGCGCCGGGAGGACGGCAGCCCCACCGCGGATTTCGACACCTTTGAGTATATTCTTTCCAATATCCGGAAGCGCAGCAACGTGATCATCGGCATCACCACCGGCGGCGCCCAGGGCATGACCACCGAGGAGCGCTTCGCGGTCATCGAGCGGTTCAAGCCCGAGATGGCCTCCGCCAACGGCGGCTCCATCAACTTCTGCTTCTCCCGGCTGGCCGAGAATGTGGAGAAATTTGAATACGACTGGGAGCGGCCCTTCATCGAGCGCACCTATGACAACGTGTTCAAGAACACCTTCAAGGACATCGAGTACTGCATCAACATCATGAACAAGTGCGGCACCCTGCCCGAGTATGAGCTGTTCGACTACGGCCAGCTCGCCAACCTGAATTATTTCGTGAAGAAGGGCATCGTGCGCAAGCCCATCTATCTGCAGTTCGTGCCCGGCATCATGGGCGGCATGCCCATCAGCAACGAGCAGCTGATGTTCATGGTGGACCAGGCGAAGAAGATCCTCGGGCCGGATGTGCAGTACTGCACGGTGGCGCCGGGTCGCCGCATGTTCCGCATCGCCACCATGATGGCCCTGCAGGGCGGAAACGTTCGCGTGGGCATGGAGGACGGCCTCTACTACAAGCCCAACGGCGAGCTGGCCCGCTCCAGCGGTCAGCAGGTGGAAAAGATCCGGAAGATCCTGGAAGACCTGGACTATGAAATCGCCGATCCGGATGAAGCGCGCGAGCAGCTGAATCTGAAGGGCGGAGACAAGGTGGAGTTCTGATGGAAGGCAGAAGGAAGAGAGGGCGAAGGCAATGTTTCATAAACCGGTTATTGTATCCATGGCCCGGACGGCGGTGGGCAATCTGGGAGAAAGCCTGAAGCCGCTGGACACCATCCAGCTGGGCACCGTGGCTGCGAAGGAAGCCTTGAGACGCGCGGGCATCGAGGACGGGAATGTGGACGAGGTGGTGCTCGGCTGCGTAGGGCAGTTCGGCGTAACCGCCTTCCTGGCCCGGATGGTCAGCCTGAACGCGGGAATCCGGGAAACGGCGACGGCCCAGAACGTGAACCGCATGTGCGCCTCCGGCCTCCAGGCCATCATCACCGGATCCATGCTGATTGAAGCGGGCGATGCGGACACCGTGCTGGCCGGCGGCGCCGAGAGCATGTCCAATTATCCCTATATGCTCAACGGCGCCCGGTGGGGCATGCGGATGGGCGTGGGGCTGAACATGCTGGAGGACGCGCTGACCACCGCCCTGTGCGAGCCGCTGAGCGGACCCAACCAGCATATCTGCATCACGGCGGAGAATATCGCGAAGAAATTCGGCTTTACACGGGAGCAGCTGGATGCCTATGCCCTGGAGGGCCACCGGAGAGCCCTGCACGCCATCGCGGAAGGGTACTTCAAAGAGGAAATCGTTCCGGTCACCGTGAAGGAAAGGAAAAAGGAATATGTCTTCGACATGGACGAGCATCCCCGGGAGACCAGCATGGAGAAGCTGGCGAAGCTCCGGCCGCTGCTGGGGCCGGACCATGTGGTTACCGCCGGCAACGCCTCCGGGGTCAATGACGCCGCAGCCTGCCTGGTGCTGATGAGCGAGGAGCATGCCGCGGAGCTGGGCCTGAAGCCCATCGCCCGGGTTGTGGATTACGCCGTGGCCGGGGTGGATCCCGCCTACATGGGTCTCGGCCCGATTGCCGCCACGAGAAAGCTGATGCAGCGCACCGGATATACAATTGATGATTTCGATGTGATTGAGCTGAACGAAGCCTTCGCCTCCCAGGCGCTGGCCTGCATCCAGGAGCTGGGAGCGGATCCGGAACGGGTGAATCCCAACGGATCCGGCATCGCCCTCGGACATCCCCTCGGCGCGACCGGCGCGATCATCACCGTGAAACTGCTTTCCGAGCTTCGCCGGCGCGGGGGCAGGCTGGGCTTGGCCTCCCTGTGCATCGGGGGCGGACAGGGTATGAGCGCCGCCTTTGAACTGATTTGATGGGGAGATACGTACATGAATGAGAAGCAATTGCCCCTGAGCGCGCTGGATCAGTGGCAGGCCTGTCCGGACCGGGACGCGGTCCGGAAACAGCTGTCGCTGGAGCTGGCCGGTCTGAACCGGAAAATCGTCGTCCTGGACGACGATCCGACGGGAATCCAGACCGTTCATGATGTCTATGTCTATACGGACTGGAGCGCCGAAACCCTGCGGAATGCCTTCCGGGCGCCGGAATCCATGTTTTTCGTCCTGACCAACTCCCGGGGTTTTTCCCGGCAGAAGACCATCGAGGTGCATACGGAAATCGCGCGGAATATCGCCGCGGCCTCCCGGGAGACGGGGACCGACTATATCCTGATCAGCCGCAGCGATTCCACCCTGCGCGGGCATTATCCCACGGAAACGCAGACGCTCCG
>CAZRLU010000256.1:0-3426 GCA_964600995.1 uncultured Oscillospiraceae bacterium
TTGTGGATGCCGTCGATGATCCGGCCCGGCATGGCGCCGATATAGGTCCTGCGGTGGCCGCGGATATCCGCCTCGTCCCGGACGCCGCCCAGGGACACCCGGACGTATTCCCGGCCCAGGGCTTTGGCGATGCTTTCGCCGATGCTGGTCTTGCCGGTGCCGGGGGCGCCCACGAAGCAGAGGATGGAGCCGGACTGCCGGCCCTTCAGCCGCATGACGGCGATCTGCTGCAGGATCCGCTGCTTCACCTTCTCCAGCCCGGAGTGCTCCGCGTTCAGGGCGGCCCGGGCCTCCTCCATGGAGATATTCTTCGCTTCGGCCTTCTTCCAGGGGAGGCTGGTCAGCAGATCCAGCCAGTCGGTGAGCATGCCCGCCTCGGGGCTGTTGGCGCTTTCCCCCTTCAGGCGGTTCAGCACCTTCCGGCCCTCCCGCAGGGCGGACTCGTTCATGCCCGCCTCCTCCAGCTTCAGCTCCAGCCGGCGCAGCTCGGACACGTTCTCCGGGTGCATCTCGTCCAGCTCCTTCTGCAGATACTCAATCTGCTTCTTCAGGGCGGACTCCCGGTAGAGCTTCTCGTAATCCTCCTTCTGGGCGGACTGGGCGGCCACCTGCACGTCCACCCGCTCCAGCCCCTCCATCAGCAGGCGCTCCAGGGCGTCGAACCGCTTCTGGAGGCTGTCCTCGGCGATGAGGGCATAGCGCTCCTCCTCCGACAGGCTCAGCCAGGGGGACACGGCGGAGCCCACCGTCCACAGATTATCCCAGTGGGCGGCGTAGGCCCGGATCACCGGCTCCCACTGCTGGCCCCGGGAGAAGGTCAGGATGCGGTTCTTCACCTCGGAGAGGCGGCGCCGGGCGTCCTCCCGGTCCAGATCGTCGGTATCCGGCCGGCGGGAGACGGTCATGGAGAAGCTGCCGCCGGGGAGCTGGATGATTTCCTCCACGTTGACCCGGTTCTGCAGCTCGATGCAGAGAAAGCCGGAGGCGTTGACCTCGGTGACGACGCCGGTGACGGCGATGGGGTAGAAATTCTCCGCCGTCAGGTCCTCTTTGGCCTTTTCCTCCCGCTGGGCCAGCAGGGAAACCCGCTCGCCGGCCACGGGATCCTCCTCGGAGAACTGACGGAAAATCTCTGTCTGCAGCCACATGCGGGCTCCGGGCAGGGCGATGATCTGATAAATCGGCAAAATGGTCATGGCTGATTCCTCCTTACTGCATTGACAAATGTCAAGGCGGCATGGATATCATACCCTATACCTTGACAGCTGTCAAGGTTTTTGCTATACTTTTTCCGGAAATGAGGTGAGGCGTTTGTACTGCGGAACCAACAAGGTCGCCCTGCAGTCCCAGAAGCAGATTGCCGAGGCCATGATGGCCCTGCTGGGGGAGAAGCCTTTTGCCCGGATCACGGTGAGCGAGCTTTGCAAGGAGGCGGAGATTTCCCGCCAGACCTTCTACTCCCTCTTCAGCAGCCGGGAAAGCGTGATGGAATTCGCCCTGCAGGCCCGGTACTGCGAGGGCCTGGATATTGCGGCGCCGGAGCGGGGCCGGGAGGAGACCCCGCTGTCCCAGCTGTGCCGCAGCTACAGCGGCTACATTCTGCAGAACCGGGGCCTGATCAAGATGCTGGTGGACAACCGGATCGATTATCTGCTCTACGACAGCTTCTTTGACGCCATGGATTCCTGCGAGTGCTTCCTGCGGGGAGCGGACCCCTGCACCCGCAGCTATGCCGCCAGCTTCTATGCCGGGGGCATCGCCTGCGTGGCCCGGCGGTATGCCGAGGAGGGCTGCTGCAGCAGCGCGGATCAGCTGGAGGCGCTGCTGGAGACCCTGCTGTCCGGCCGGTTGTTCTGAGAAAAGCCGACGGGAAAACGGACAGCAAACAGACCATAAAATGAAACGGGAGAAACGCCTGATGACTGCGATCCTGATCATCCTTCTTCTGCTGCTGCTTCTGCTGGCGGGCTTCGGCTTCTATTTCGCCGGCTTTGCCATGGGCGGAAAGCGCCAGACCCTGGAGGAGGCCCGGGCCTGGCAGGAGGCTCATTACGACCTATCCTGGTATGATTCCCTGGAGAAGACGGACTATACCGTCTCCAGCTGGGACGGCTACCGGCTGCACGCCCAGCTCCTGAAGAATCCCGGGGGCGGGGACAAATATGTCCTGATTTCCCACGGATATACGGACAACCGGTTCGGGGCGCTGAAGTATGCCTCCCTGTATCTGGACCGGGGCTTCCACGTGATCGTGTATGATCTGCGGGGGCACGGAGAGAACGAGCCCACCTTCTGCACCTATTCCGTGCGGGAGGGGAAGGATGTGGAGACCATGGTCCGGGACGCCCGGGAGCGGTTCCCGGGGATGAAGCTGCTGGGCCTGCACGGGGAATCCCTGGGAGCGGCCTCCTCGGTGGCGGCGCTGGGAGGAAAGCCGGAGGTGGACTTCCTGGTGGCGGACTGCGGCTTCAGCGAGATCATCCCGGTGCTGAAGGGCGGGATGCGGAGCATGCACCTGCCGGACTTCCTGGTTTCCGTCGCCTCCCTGTGCGCGAAGATCCGCTACGGATATTCCTTTTCGGAGATGCGGCCCATCGACGCCCTGGGGGAGAACCGGGTTCCCATCCTGTTTATCCACGGGGCGGAGGACACCTTCATTCTTCCGGAGCACAGCCGGCGGATGAAGGAGGCCACGAAGGGCTACGCGGAGCTGCGGCTGATTCCGGGAGCGGGCCACGCGGCCTCGGTGCTGACGGCGCCGGAAATGTACCGGGAGCAGGTGGGGGAGTTCCTGCGGAAGCTGTTTCCGGAAGAGGAAAGGACAGCATAAGACGCAGCAAAAACGCCTGCGGGAGCATTTCCCGCAGACGTTTTTTACAGCCCTCGCAGCGATTACCTGGAGGTCTGGAGAGAGGCGGCCATGAGCTTGACCAGCTGCACGCTGTTCGCGTTGCTCGGATCGACGAGGGTGAAGCTGAACATCAGGGTAGCGCCCTGATCAGTGGCCATGGCGACGCAGGGGGTCAGCAGACCGTCGGTGTGCAGGTTGAAGTTCACGGCGCGACGGTTGTTGAGCACGACGGGGGTGATCTCGGTGGCGCCGTTGTTCGCCATGACGGAGGCCAGGGAGTCGAAGGCCACAGGGAGAGTCAGGCCGGTCACCATGACGGAGTTGTCTTCCGCCTTCAGCAGCAGGAACTTGCCGCCGGCGATGGCAGCCTCATCCAGGGGCTGATCCGCGAAATTGGCGGGAACGAACATATCCAGGCCGATGCTGGAAACGGCAAGCAACTTTCCATCCACCTTGGAAGCGGCTTCGGTATAATCACTCCAATTAATCTGCTTGGGGGCGGCTTCCTCAGCGAAGCAGCAGGTGCAGGCGGTCAGCATCAGGATGGCAGTCATCAGAGCGGCAATGATCTTTTT
>CAZRLU010000257.1:0-3395 GCA_964600995.1 uncultured Oscillospiraceae bacterium
CGGCGCCAGATCAGGAACGCGCCGCCCAGCACGATCAGCGCCACCGCTCCGTCCAGGCAGTAGAGCCAGATCTTCCACTGGGGCGTGACCTTGACCACCTTCACGTTCTCGTCCACCCCGTTCATGGCGGAGGAGTTCACCACCGTGTACAGGATGTCATGGGTGGCGTCCCGCAGCGCCCGGGCATAGGTGGCGGAGATCTTGGAGGTGTCGCCGCTGTAGGCTTCCGCGTCGCTGTTCAGCCACAGGTCGCAGCCCGCCTGGGTGCCCATATCCATCCACATGTAGCCGCCGTTGGCCGTGGCGTAGTCCGTGACCACGATGCCGTGGAAGCCCCACTCGTTCTTCAGCACATCCGTCAGCAGGGCCTTGTTGGCGCCGCACCAGATGCCGCCGATGCCGTTGAAGGCGGCCATGATGCCGTGGCAGTCCGCCTGCTTCACCGCCATTTCGAAGGGCTCCAGGTAGAATTCCCGCAGGGCCTGCTCCGTGACGAAGGTGTTGATGCCGTAGCGGTGATCCTCCTGATCGTTCAGCACCATGTGCTTCAGGTAGGTATACATGCCCTTGCTCTGGCAACCCGCCACCTCCGCCGCGCACATGGCGCCGGAGAGATAGCTGTCCTCCGCGTAGTATTCAAAGTTGCGTCCGCCGTAGTTGCTGCGGTGCATGCCCGCGCCGGGAGCATACCAGCCGTGCACATCCACCGCCAGGCCGTCCTCGCCGATGCACCGGCCGAATTCCTCGGAGAGCTCCGTGGACCAGGTGGAGGCCAGCACCATCTGGTTCGGATAGCCCATGCATTCCACGCTGGACATGATCAGCTCGCCGGAGATGCCCGCGGGGCCGTCCTGGTCCGAGGACATGGGCTTGGAGATGCTGTCGATGGCCATGGTCTGCCAGCCGCCCAGCCGGATCATGTCCACCATCTCCTGCAGGGTAATGCAGTCCAGCACCGCTTCCCAGTCGGGATCGTCATAGGCCTTGCCCCGCATGGTGATCAGGTTGATGTTCTGGCCGCTGCCGAAGGTGGGCATCACGGCGTCGGGATCCTCGGTGAACAGGTTCTCCTGGCTGTCATGGATCAGTGCATCGCTGCCGGTGATGGAATACTTCTTACCCTTGGCGTCCGGGGTGCCGTAGAACTTCGGCCAGGTGCCCTCCCAGTCGCTGCGGGTCAGATACACGAAGGTGTCGTCATAATAGGTCAGGCTGCCGTTGTCGAAGCGGTTCACGATCTCGGTGCCCGTCTTGCTGTCCGCCCTGTAGGTGGTGGTGTCCAGCTCCGCCTGGGTATAGGTGGCGGTGAAGGCGGTGTTCCCGGCGGCGGTCATGCCGTCCGCCTCGGTCTTGCCCTTGGCGGCCAGGATATTGTTCAGGGCGTCATGGGCGTCGCGGCCCAGGGCGAAGTAGTAGGTGCCCGCGTCCACGATATAGGTGCCCGCGCCCTTGCTGTCGAAGGTCCGCAGAGTCTCCTTCGGCACCTCGATGGTCACGGTTTCTGCCTGGCCGGGAACGATCTCCCCGGTCTTGGCGAAGCCGCACAGCTCCACCGCGGATTTCTCGATCAGGTTCTGCTTGTCATAGTCCGTATAGGGGCTCTGGAAGTACAGCTGCACCACTTCCTTGCCCGCGGCGCTGCCGGTGTTGGTGACCTTCACGCTGGCGGTGAAGGAGTCGGCGTTCTCGGTCAGGGCGAAGTCGCTGTACTCAAAGGTCGTGTAGCTCAGGCCGTGTCCGAAGGGGAACTGCACCACCTTGGCGTAGTCGTAGGTCTCCGCGCCGTTCATGCCGGCGGCGGAAGCGGCGTTGCCCTGCTTCAGCACCACGTCCTCATACCGGGTCTCGTAGTACCGGTAGCCTACATAGATGTTCTCGGAGTACACGGTGTAGTACTTCTTCGCGCCCGTGTCATTCAGGAAGTTGGAGATGGTGCCGGATCCGTACACCTGGGCTGCCGGCGCGCTCAGCGTGTCATAGGCGTAGGTGTCCACCAGGCGGCCGGAGGGATTGATGACGCCCTTCACCACCCGGGGCACGGAGATGATGCCTTCCTGGCCGGGGTATCCGATCCACATGCAGCTCTTCACATGCTCGTATTCCTCCAGCCAGCCCATGGCGATGGGGTTCGGAATGTTCAGCAGCACCACGATGTTTTCGAAATGCTCGTTGGCGTACTGCAGCACTTCCTTCTCATCCTTGGTCAGCACCTGGAACTTCTCGTCAATGTCGTTGGCCTCGTGGCCGGTACGGGAGATCACCAGCACCGCCGCGTCGGCGTAATCCGCCAGGGAGGCCTGCACCGCCTCGGAATAATCCGCGGGCTTGATGTCGGTCTTGCCCACCTTCAGATCCGTCTTGCTGTACAGATCCCACACCTCGGGGTTCACGACGTAGCCCTCGGCCTCGAAGGCGTCCTTCAGCTTCATGGTCTTGGAAACGTCGATGGCGCCGGAGCCGCCGCCGCTGTACTGGAACATCTTCGTTCCGGTGCCCAGCAGGGTGATTTTTGCACCCTCCTTCAGGGGCAGGCTGTTCTCGTTCTTCATCAGGACGATGCCCTCGCCTTCCAGCTGCCGGCTGAATTCCGTCTGATGGGCCACCAGCTCCTCATGGCTGGCGTAGTCGCTCTTGAAGTATTCGCTGTCCCCCTTCTCTCCCGTCACGACCACCTTGTTGGTCTTGTGGCCCAGGGAGCGGGTGATCAGGGTCTGATACTTGTTTCCGAAATAATTTCCCACGATGGTGGCAATCAGCAGAACTGCCAGCACCGTGCCCCAGATTGCCGCAAAGGTTTTGTTCGCCATCTTCTTCTTTCCGGCCATGTGCGCTTTCCTCCTGTTTTTTGCCGTTTTGATACGGCTTCTGGGGTTATTTTATCATAATCATGCTGAAATCAATGCAACGATCATGACCCATCCGGTGATCAAAAATGACTTCTTGCTTTTCCTCCGCCGCTCCCCGGCGCGACGAAAAAGCCGCCCGTTCCGGGACGGCTTTCCATCTTCTTCAGGATTCCGGTCTGCGGGAATCCCATCCGCTCAGCTTTCCGGGTGCGCGTTTTTTTCCGCCAGCCACGCGTCCAGCTGGCGCTGGTTCTCCGCAATGATCCGGTCGATGCCGGCGCTTTGCAGCTTTTCGTTGAACTCCGCCAGGGCTCCGTCTACATCCTCCAGCATGCCGCATTCCAGCGGAGGAAGATACAGGGAGACCACCGCGGTGACCGCTGCGATCTCGCTGGCCACCCCCTCCCCGTTGAACACATAGCCCAGGCTGAGGGAATCCTGGGCCTGTTCATTGAAGGAGGCCAGCTCCCGGTAGAAATCGGGGGTTGTGGGAACCCAGTGTTTGACCTGCATCTGGTCTCCGAACCGGGAGAACACGCTGCCGTATCC
>CAZRLU010000258.1:0-3363 GCA_964600995.1 uncultured Oscillospiraceae bacterium
GAGCCCATGGTGCTCACCAAGGGCGGGCCGGACAACGCCTCCCTCTCCCTGATGCAGCTCATGTGGCAGTACGCCTTCGGCGGCTCCATGAACTACGGCAAGGCCTCCGCCGTGGCGGTGATCGTCACCCTGATCCTGCTGGGGATGACGGCGGTCTATTCTTACTTCAACCGGAAAGAATCCGACTGGGACTGAGGAGGTGAGCAGCCATGAAAAACATTCCCCGCACCGGCGTCATCCGGGATTATGACATGCACTCCCCCTCGGTCCGGGTGGGCTACGGCTTCATTCTCTTCCTCTGCGCCCTGGTGGTGCTGGTGGCCCTGTTCCCCCTGGTCTGGGTGGTGCTGGCCGGCTTCAAGGATCTGAAGGAGTTCGTCTCCAGCACCTCCCTCCTCCCCCGGTCCTTCGACCCCGCCATCTATGCCCTCACCTGGGACCAGCTGGGCATCGCGAAAAACTACCTCAACTCCCTCTTCTTCGTGGCGGGCAGCGTGGTCTGCGCCCTGATCTTCAACGGGCTCCTGGGCTACGGCATCGGCATCCTGAAGCCGAAGGGCCACAAGGCGGTAAAGCGCCTGGTGATGTTCTCCCTCCTCATGCCCACCACCATCTCCATCGTGCCCCTCTTCATGAACATCCAGAACCTGGGCCTGGGGAACTCCTTCCTGCCCCTGTGGCTGTCCTACGGGGCCAACCCCATGTATGTGATCCTCTTCGTCCAGTTCTTCGAGTCCCTGCCCGCCTCCATCATCGAGGCCGGCCGCATCGACGGCTGCAGCCAGCTGCAGACCTTCTTCCGCATCGTCCTGCCCCTGTCCAAACCCATCTGCGTCGTCATCGCCATCTTCGCGGTCAACGCCGCCTGGTCCGATTTCCTGCTGCCCTATCTGGTGCTCCGGGGCGGCAATCTCCAGACCGTCATGGTGCGGCTCTTCGTCTTCAGCACCGAGCAGACGGTCAACGCCGACACCATGATGCGGTCCGTGGTCTTCTCCATGATTCCGCCCATCATCCTGTTCTTTATCTTCCAGAAGCAGCTGACGGAGAACGCGGTTTCCGTCGGAATCAAGGGCTGAGCCCGTGCAGAGAGGGGAACCGTTCCATGGCCAAAACAGCCGATGTCTATTTTCGCGTCGATCCCTGGAAAATCATCGAGGAGGGCTTCGATCCCGCCCATGCCCGGGTCAGCGAGTCCGTCTTCTCCCTGGCCGATGAAAGCATGGGGGTTCGGGGCTTCTTCGACGAGGGCGGAACCCTGGACAGCCTCCGGGGCGCCTACCTCAACGGCGTCTACGATTTCGAGCCCCTGCCCCGCTCCTACCGGGGCATCATCGATCATACCCATTTCATGATCCCCGCCGCCGACTGGCTGCAGACGGAGATTCTGATGGATGGGGAAAAGCTGGACCTGGGAAAGGTCCGCTTCCGGGATTTCCGGCGGGAGCTGGATATGCGCCGGGGCACCCTGGAGCGCTCCTTCGTCTGGCAGGCCGCCTCCGGAAAGGAGCTGCGCCTGTCCTTCCTCCGCTTCCTGGATATGCGCCACCCGGAGCGGGGCTGCCAGCGCCTGACCCTGGAGGCCCTGAACTTCTCCGGGGATCTGGAGCTTTCCCTCGGCGTCTCCTTTGATACGGTCCATGAGGGCACCGGCCGCTGCTACTGGGGCGAAACCCGCCGGGAGGCGGATTCCCGCACCCTGATGCTCCAGTCCCGCACCCTCCGCTCCGGCCAGGAGGTCTTCGCCGGGGCCCTGGCGGATCTCCCCGCCGGCGCCGAAATCCGCGCCGAGCTTCCCCCGGCGGAAAGGTCCGCCCGCCTCCGGGCCCGTCTGACCCTGGAGCAGGGAAAGCCCGTCGCCGCAAGCCGTCGGGCCGTGGTCCTCTTTGACGGCTCCGAGGGCGAAGCCCTCTGGCAGGCCGGCCGGGAGGCCCTGGAGGCCTGGGAGCAGACCTCCCCGGAGGAGGCCCTCGCCGCACAGCGCAGCTGGTGGGGCGCCTACTGGACCACCTCCGACATGGTCCTGGAGCCGGCGGACGAGGCCTCCGCCGCCCTGGTCG
Organism: uncultured Oscillospiraceae bacterium; assembly: GCA_964600995.1. Lineage (GTDB taxonomy): Bacteria > Bacillota > Clostridia > Christensenellales > Aristaeellaceae > Aristaeella. The sequence goes on from CAZRLU010000258.1 coordinate 2,061, forward strand.
CCGCCGAGCAGCAGGGCATCCGCTTCTGCAGCTTCCAGCTGACCCAGACCTATCACGGCGGCAGCATGCGCCACAACATCGGCGCCAAGGGTCTCACCGGCGAGGCCTACAACGGCCATGCCTTCTGGGATACCGAGGCCTGCTGCCTGCCCTTCTATCTCTTCACCGACCCGGCCACCGCCCGGGATCTGCTTCTCTTCCGCTACAATACCCTTCCCCGGGCCCTGGAGCGGGCCCGCATGCTGGACTGCGAAGGCGCCTGCTATCCCATCGCCACCCTCAACGGCGAGGAGGCCTGCTCCCTCTGGCAGCACGCCAGCCTCCAGCTCCAGCCCAGCACCGCCGTGGCCTACGGCATCCGCCACTACGTCCTCCTGACCCGGGATCTGGATTTCCTCTATGATTACGGCGCCGAGATGCTCCTGCAGATCGCCCGCTTCCTGGCCAGCCGGGCCGAGCGCGGCGGCGACAACGGCCAGTACGGCTTCTTCGGCGTCATGGGCCCCGACGAGTTCCATATGATGGTGAACAACAACGCCTATACCAACTATATGGGCCAGCGCACCCTGGAATACGCCGCCGAGGCCCTGGCCTCCATGGAGCGGGACCGGCCGGAGGCCTTCGCGGCCCTGGCGGAAAAAACCGCCCTGGATCCCTCCGAGCCCGCCCGCTGGCGGGAGATCGCCGGCAATATGTACCTGCCCGTCACCCCCTCCGGCCTCATCGAGCAGCACGACGGCTTCTTCCGCCTGCCCCATACGGAGATCGACCGCATCCCGGTCACGGACTTCCCCCTCTATGACCACTGGTCCTATGACCGGATCTACCGCTCCGACATGATCAAGCAGCCGGATGTGCTGATGATGCTCTATCTCTACAACACCTCCTTCTCCGATTCGGTGAAGCGGGTCAACTATGAGTTCTACGAGCCCCGCACCATCCATGAGTCCTCCCTCTCCCCGGCCATTCATTCCGTCCTGGCGGCGGAGCTGGGCCGCATGGAGGAGGCGGTCCGCTTCTTCGGCTTCGCCACCCGCCTGGATCTGGACAACTATAACCGCAACACCCGGGAGGGCCTGCATACCACCAGCATCGCCATGGCCTGGACCAACATCGTCTACGGCTTCGCCGGCCTCCGCAGCGACGGGGAGGAGCTCCGCTTCGCCCCCCGGCTGCCGGACCGCTGGAAGGGCCTCACCTTCTCCCTCTTCTACCGGGGCCGCCTGCTCCGGATCCGCATGGAGCGGGGCCGCACCGGCTTCCGCCTCCTCCGGGGAGAGCCCCTCTCCCTCCTGGTCTATGA
>CAZRLU010000259.1:0-3351 GCA_964600995.1 uncultured Oscillospiraceae bacterium
CTATTCGCTGTTCACTGTCTCCCAGCGTTGATCATGATCCGTAATACGTAGTTCTGTATTCCGATCCATGAACTGAAGGCAAAGCAAACGGCGTGACCTAAATCACGCCGTAAGCCTTGAAAACATTACGTCTTCGTCGAATGGAACCTAATACTGTGTTACGGAGCCCGCCCGAACCGGCCTCCTTTTTTGCGCCGGTTTCCGGGGGAAGGGAAAAATTCTTAAAAATGTTACAATTATATGAAAAATCCTCTTTTCAAACTTTCCGGAATCATGTATAATACCAAAATGTATAAAGGTTTTTGCAGAGAAATGGGGGATCGGGTATGACGGAACGGTTTGAAACGATGAAGTTTAAGCCCATCGAGGAATCCGGGAATGAGGCGCAGGATATTCTGCTGTATGTTTACAAAGCGCTTCAGGCCAAGGGTTACGATCCGATCACCCAGCTGGTCGGATACATCTATTCCGGGGATCCGACCTACATCACCAGCTATCAATCGGCCAGGAGCATGATCTGCCGCCTGGAGAGGGATGAGATCATCGAGGAGCTGGTTCGTTCCTATCTGGAAACCCATGAATGAGTAAAGAAGGGGCGCCGGTTCCGGCGCCTTTTTTCGTGAAGAAACACGCAGGACGGAGGAGAAACATGAAAAGGAAGATTCTGACGGCGCTGGCTGTGCTGGCGGCGCTGGCCCTGTGCATGGGCGGCGCCCTGGCGGCGGACGTTTTCCGCTTCGAGGACAAATCCCTGGAGCTCTTTGAGGGAGACAGCCTGCAGGCGGTTCTGGTCCGGGAAGGGGGCCCTGCGGAGGAGGGCACCCTGACCTGGAGCTCCTCCAACGAGAAGGCGGCCACCGTTTCCCAGGAGGGGCTGGTGACGGCCCTGAAGAAGGGAAAGGCCACCGTGAAGGTGGTGCTGAAGACGGAGAAGCGGTCCTGGAGCGCGAACCTGTCGGTGAACGTGCTGCGGCGGGTGACGGCGGTGACGCTGAACACCGGCCGGCTGCAGATTTACCGGCCGGAGGATCCCGCCGTGAAGGATCTGCTGCGGGCGGAAACGACCCGGGACGTGATCGTGATTCCCGCGGGCAGATCCGTGGAGCTGCGGGCCACCTGCACCCCCGAGGACGCCAGCAGCCGGAAGGTGGACTTCATCTCCTCGGACGAGAGGGTGCTGAAGGCCGGAAACACCTCCGCCAGGGCGATCCAGGCGGGGGAATGTGAGCTGACCGTACAGAGCGAGCAGAATCCGGAGGTCCGGCAGGTGTTCCATGTGCTGGTGATTCAGCCGGTGACGAAGGTGAACGTGACCAGCCCCGAGGGGAAAACCGTGGGTATCGGCCGGAGCCTGGCCCTGAAGGCGGAAACATCCCCGGCCAACGCCAGCATCTCTGAGGTGACCTGGCGGTCCAGAAACGAGCAGGTGGCCACGGTGGACGCAAACGGCGTGGTCACCGGGAAGAAGAAGGGCACCGTCACCATCGAGGCGGACGCGGCGGACGGATCCGGGCGGAGCGACGCCGTGGCCATCACAGTGACCCAGCTGGCGGAGCAGATCACCCTCCGGGAGGAGAGCCTGTATCTGGCGGCGGGCCAGCTGGGCTACGCCCACGCCACGGTGCTGCCCATGGACACCAATGACAAGGGCATCGTATGGTCTTCCACGGACAATCAGATTGCCACGGTGACGGCGGGAGGCCAGGTGAAGGGTCTACGCCGGGGTGAATGCACCATCATCGCCGCCAGCAAGACCAATCCGGAGGTTTACGCGGAGCTGCCGGTGGAGGTGATCCAGCGGGTTACCTCCATTGAGTTCCCGGGCGGACAGGTTTCCCTGCCGATCCGGACCACGGCGCAGCTGACCTGGCAGGTGCTGCCGGAGGACGCCACCATCAAGGGCGTGACCTTCTCCTCCTCCAACAGGAACGTGGCGACGGTGGACAGCAAGGGCCTGGTGACCGGCCTGAAGCGGGGCACCAGCACCATCACGGCCACGGCCACCGACGGATCCAACCGGAAGGGACAGGTGCGGGTGACGGTGACCCAGCCGGTGGAGGGCATCTCCATCCAGTATCAGGTCTATCACGTGCAGCTGGAACGGTCCCTGAACATCAAGGCCATTCTTTCCCCCAGCAACGCCAACAACCAGAACGTGCATTTCACCATGGGGGATGAATACATCGCCACAGTGAAGGACCGGAAGAACATCGGCACCGTCCGGGGATGGCACGAGGGAACCACCACCATCACCGGCACCTCCGAGGACGGAGGCTTCTCCGCCACGGCGGAGGTCCGGGTGGCCGACTTCAACCGGGCCATCGTGGTGGACGACCTGTACCTGGAGGGGGACAATATCCGGATTTCCCTGCGGAACCGGGGCAACTTCACGGTGGACCGGGTCTACTTCACCGTGGAAACCTTCGACGACCAGGGGCAGCCCCTGGTGTGCAACGCCGACGGGGTGAGCAATTTCTTCGAGGGCTCCTACCGGTATCAGCTGGGGCCGGAGGAACGCTCCCAGCATTACGTGTTCAATTTCGGGGACTATGTGCAGCCCCTGACGCCCATCATGACCGTGCGGCTGACGGTCACCGGATGGCGGGATACGGAGGGCTATACCCGGAACATCCCGGAGGAGGACCGGCCGAGCCAGACCTTCAACCGGTTTGTTCCCGGCAGCGTGCCCGGAGGCTACTACGGGAACGGCAACGGATAAGATTTTTTTCAGACAAGGAGCGAAAACGGCATGGCGGACCTGGTGGTGATCGGAGCAGGACACGCGGGATGCGAGGCGGCGCTGGCGGCGGCCCGGATGGGCATGGATACGCTGCTGCTGACGCTGAACATGGACGGCGTGGCCCTGATGGCCTGCAATCCGGTGATCGGCGGCTCCGCCAAGGGGCATCTGGTCCGGGAGGTGGACGCCCTGGGGGGCGAGATGGCCCTGGCGATTGACGATACCTTTCTGCAGAGCCGGATGCTGAACACGGGAAAGGGCCCCGCGGTGCACGCGCTGCGGGCCCAGGCGGACAAGCAGGCCTATCAGAACCGGATGCGGAAGGCCCTGATGACCCAGCCGGGGCTGGTGCTGCGGCAGGGCGAGGTGGTTTCCATTGAAACCGAAAACGGCCGGGTGACCGGCGTGACCACCGCCACCGGCGCGCGGATTGCCTGCAAGGCCGTGGTGGTGGCCACCGGCGTGTATCTGAAGGGCCGGATCATCATCGGGGAGCACAGCCACGAGGGCGGCCCCCAGGGGCTGATGAACGCCACCGGGCTGTCGGAGAGCCTGCGGAGCCTGGGCTTTGAGCTGCGCCGGTTCAAGACCGGCACGCCGGCCCGGGTGGA
>CAZRLU010000260.1:0-3349 GCA_964600995.1 uncultured Oscillospiraceae bacterium
GAGCCCAGCGTCATCATTTCCCGGCGGCCCTGCGTGCTGCTGAAGTATGTGAAGGCGAAGGCGCCGCTGCGGGTGAATCCGGAGAAGTGCCGCAGCTGCAAGCGCTGCATGGGGCTTGGATGCCCGGCCATTTCCATGAAGAACGGCAAGGCCCGGATCGACGGGACGCTGTGCGTCGGCTGCGGCGTATGCGCCCAGCTCTGCGCCTTTGACGCCATCGGGGAAGGAGGAGCCGCGGAATGAAAACCATCAGCATCATGATTGTGGGCGTGGGCGGCCAGGGAAGCCTGCTGGCCAGCAAGCTGCTGGGCAACCTGCTGACGGAGGAAGGCTACGACGTGAAGGTCAGCGAGGTGCACGGCATGAGCCAGCGGGGCGGCAGCGTCGTGACCTATGTGCGGTACGGAGAAAAGGTGTATTCTCCCATCGTGACGGAGGGAGAATGCGACTTCATCATCAGCTTTGAAAAGCTGGAGGCCGCCCGGTACGCGGGATGCCTGCGGAAGGGCGGAAAAATCATCACCAACACCCAGCAGATCGACCCCATGCCGGTGATCACCGGCGCGGCGGAATATCCGGAAAACGTGCTGGAGGGCCTGAAGTCCCAGGGCTTTGACATCGACGCCTTCGACGCCCTGAGCCCGGCCATGGAGGCCGGAAGCGCCAAGGCGGTGAACATCGTCCTGATGGGGCATTTCGCGGCCGGCTCCGGCATTCCGAAGGAGCACTGGCTGGCCGCCCTGGAGCGGACCGTACCCGCCAGATTCCTGGAGATGAATCTCAAGGCCTTTGAAGCGGGATACGGCGCGTGAGCACGCCGGGCCCATAAAAGGATACAGACCACAGCGCACATCCAGATTCCACAGCATTTCCACACCAAAAAATCACAGCCCGGCAGAAAGGAATGAAGAAAGATGAGATACTTTCAGGAAAAAACGGAAACCATGCCGGTTTCCGAAATCCGGAAGCTGCAGAGCGAGAAGCTGGTGAAGCAGGTTCGGCATGTGTACGACCATGTGGAGCCCTACCGCAGGAAGATGGACGCCGCCGGCGTGAAGCCGGAGGACATCCACGGCATCGAGGATCTGCACAAGCTCCCCTTCATCAGCAAGAGCGATCTGCGGGATGAATATCCCCGGGGATTCCTGGCGGTGCCCCAGAAGGACTGCGTACGGATTCAGTCCACCAGCGGCACCACCGGCCGCCGGGTGGTTGCTTTCTATACCCAGCATGACGTGGACCTGTGGGAGGAGTGCTGCGCCCGGGCCATCGTGGCCGCGGGCGGCTCGGACGAGGACGTGGTCCAGGTTTCCTACGGCTACGGCCTGTTCACCGGCGGCCCCGGACTGAACGGCGGCAGTCACAAGGTGGGCTGCCTGACGCTGCCCATGTCCTCCGGCAACACGGACCGGCAGATTCAGTTCATGATGGACCTGGGTGCCACGATCCTCTGCTGCACGCCCTCCTATGCCGCCTATCTCGGGGAGAGCCTGAAGGATCGGGGCTATACCCCGGAGCAGAACTCCCTGAAGGCCGGCATCTTCGGCGCGGAGCCCTGGACGGAGGAAATGCGCCGCGCCATTGAAAAGTCTCTGGGCATCAAGGCCTATGACATCTACGGCCTGACGGAAACCTCCGGCCCCGGGGTCTCCTTCGAGTGCCAGGAGCAGCAGGGCATGCACATCAACGAGGACCACTTCATCGCCGAAATCATCGATCCGGAGACCGGAGAGGTGCTGCCGGAGGGCAGCAAGGGCGAGCTGGTCTTCACCAGCCTGGACAAGGAAGCCTTCCCGCTGCTGCGGTACAGGACCCGGGACATCTGCATCCTGAGCCGGAAGAAGTGCTCCTGCGGCCGGACCTTTATCCGCATGACGAAGCCCATGGGACGCAGCGACGACATGCTGATCATCCGCGGCGTCAACGTCTTCCCGAGCCAGATTGAGACGGTGTTGCTGAAGGAAGGCTACTCGCCGAACTATCAGATCATCGTGGACCGGGTGAACAACAACGATACCTTCGACATCCTGGTGGAAATGGACGACGAAATGTTCGGCGATACCGTCTCCTCCATCACGGCCCGGGAGAAGGCCCTTGTGGCCGCCATGCGGGCCATGCTGGGCATCGGGCCGGCGGTGCATCTGGTGGCGCCCCATTCGATCCAGCGCAGCGAAGGAAAAGCCGTCCGCGTGGTGGACAAGCGGCAGCTGGTGACGGACAGCCAGTGGAAGGGCTGACGGGAAACAGGGAAAATATCCCGTCCGGAGAAGGAATCCGGACGGTCTTCGGGGAATTATAAAAGAACAGGGAAGGGAGTGAATAACATGGCACTGAATCAGCTGTCTGTTTTTGTGGACAATACCCCGGGCGCCCTTTCGGATATCGCGGAAGTGCTGGCGAACGCGGACATCAATCTCAGAGCATTGTCCATTGCGGATACGGAGCGCTTCGGCATTCTTCGGATGATCGTCAGCGACAACCGGATGGCCATCTCCGTCCTGAAAGCAAAGGGCTATATCGTCAAGGAAACGGAAGTTGTGGGCGTGAAGATCGGGGATCAGCCCGGAAAGATGGCGGAGGCCCTGAAGGTTCTGGATCTGGCCGAGATCAATCTGGAATACCTGTACGCCTTCTGCGCCAGGACGGATAAGCATGCCTACCTGGTGATCCGGGTGGCGGACAACCTGAAGGCGGAGGAAGTGCTGACCGCCGCGGGCTTCCATATGATTTCCGACGCGGACGTGGCCAAGCTCTGACGAGAAATCCGGCTTTCCGGAGCCGGGGACGACAGAGACCTGGGAGAAACGGGCGTGAAAAGCACAGGGAGGAGGGGAGACTCTCCTCCCTTCCTTTTATGGCGGAGAAGGTCTGGAACCCGGGGAACAGCAGCGCCGGAAAGCACGAAAATACTCTGCGAAATTTTTTTGAAAAAAGCTGAAAAAAACGATTGACAAACGGAAGAGAATCGTGTATATTAATCGAGTCGCCTGCGGGAGAGACCGTGGGAAGGTTGCACCGGGGTGTAGCGCAGTCTGGCTAGCGCGCGTGCTTTGGGAGCATGAGGCCGGGGGTTCGAATCCCTTCACCCCGACTCGGAGCTCCACTCCGGATTATGTGGCCCCGTGGTCAAGAGGCCTAAGACATCGCCCTTTCACGGCGGTAACTCGGGTTCGAATCCCGACGGGGTCACACTTTTCTTCCTGAACTGGTATGGGCCTTTAGCTCAGTTGGTTAGAGCGGCCGGCTCATAACCGGTTGGTCCCGGGTTCAAGTCCCTGAAGGCCCACAGTTCTTATGGCCCGGTAGCTCAGTTGGTTAGAGCGCCAGCCTGTCACGCTGGAGGTCGAGG
>CAZRLU010000261.1:0-3349 GCA_964600995.1 uncultured Oscillospiraceae bacterium
GCACTTCACGTTTCGGTACAAAACCGCGACGGGGCATAGGTTTCCCTCCTCAATTCAATTCAAGATGTAAGTTGTCGGCTGCCTCTCCCTGTCGTCCCGGGTCAGCATCCCGGGCGCCGGCCACGATCAGGCCGGGCGGAGATCCCTGTCGGTATGCCGTGCCTCAGCGGCTCCTGTTCCGAAGAACCGAAAAGGCAGCGGTATGCGGGAATTCCGTTTCAGGCTGCGGCGGCAGCGTGAAGGCTTACTTCTTCGGGCGCTTTGCGCCATACAGGGAACGAGCCTGCATCCGCTTGGCCACACCGGCGGTATCCAGAGCACCGCGGATGATGTGGTAACGAACGCCGGGCAGGTCCCGCACACGGCCGCCGCGGATCAGCACCACGCTGTGCTCCTGCAGGTTGTGGCCGATACCGGGGATATAGCAGGTACCTTCGATGGAGTTCGTCAGACGGATCCTTGCGATCTTCCGCAGAGCGGAGTTGGGCTTCTTGGGGGTCTGAGTCTTCACGCTCAGGCACACGCCGCGCTTCTGCGGGCATCCCTGCAGAATGGGAGCGGTGGATTTTTTGACTGCCCGTTCACGTCCCTTGCGGACCAGCTGATTAATTGTGGGCATTTGCGCACCTCCTGAAAAATATCCTCAAGATCCTGCAACCCTCAGGATCCATAAGGCAGATTGGTTGCCGTCCCGGTTTCCGGTCCGGCGGTTTACCAGAGCACGGCGGCCGCCGCGGTGGGAACCTCCACGCCGCAGACAATCCCCAGCTCCTTCATCGTTGCCACCCGCACGCAGGGGACGCCGGCTTCCTCCGCCGCCCGAACCACCTGCTGAAAGATGAAGGTATCCGCGTCATTGGCCGCGTAGGCCCGCGCGGCCTTCCCGGCCTTCAGAGCCCGGGTGACCTGTTTCGTCCCGACCACCTTCCGTGATGCGGACCGCAGCATTTCCATCGCGCGAACCTCCTTCCTCTCTCTCCGAAATGGGCGGCTCAAAAAGAGCGCACTCCTCCCGGAGCATGCGACAACTTGGATATCATATCATTGGAGCCTTGCTTTGTCAATGTTTCCAAGCAAAAACCTGAAAGATTTTTCCGGTTTTTTCAGAAAGGCGAAGGCTGTTCCCTTCCGGAAAAAAAGAAGGCCGCCGGAATTTCCGGCAGCCTTCGGTCCTGTTTTTCCTGGGGATCACCCGGGATGCTTTCCCAGCAGCAGGCGCATCTCCGCGCCCTTGGAAAGGTTTCCCTTGACCCGCAACAGTCCGTTCAGATACAGCTCGTCGAAGCTGGTGCGCCCCTGGGCCATCTCCATCAGATGCTCGAAGCTGGCGGAGATGAAGGCGTCCGCGTCATGGAAGGTGAAGGGCTCGATCTGGAAGCGGGTCTCCTCCCCCTCCCGGTCAAACCGCAGAAAGAAGAAGCCGTCGGTCTGGGTGGTCATATGCACCTGGATCACCCGGTGGTAGGGATCCGGGAACCGTTCCTTGTTGATCTTCCGGTTCTCCTTCTCCAGCTTCACGTAGGCGTCCTTCAGCTGCAGATAGGCGTCCCGGTAGGGGATCTGTTCCACGCCGGTTCCGGGGGCGATCCGCCGGTACATCCGCTGATACCGCTGAGCGCTCCGGTCCCAGGAGAAATCCTTCTCCATGTCCCGTTTCCGCAGCAGCGCAAAGGTTTCCTCGTCGCAGAAGTAGACCCGCAGGGCGCTCATGATGCTCATCATCAGGCTCTGGGCGGTGTACTCCGGGAAGGAGAAGCCGTCGCCGATGCCGTCGAAGCTGCTGTAGGAGCGGACGGAGTCCTTCAGTCCTCCGGTCTCATGCACGATCGGCACGGTGCCATACCGCATGGCCATCATCTGGCTGAGGCCGCAGGGCTCGAAGCGGGAGGGCATCAGATAGAAGTCCGATCCGGCGAAAACCCGGGCCGCCATGTCCTCCGTATAGTCGGAGGAGAAGCCGAACTGGCCCTTCCACTGCCGGGTGCACTCGTTGAAGTAATCCACGTACCGTTTCTCGCCCTGCCCGAAGATGATCACCTGGCAGCCCAGGTCCATCATCCGGGGCAGCAGCTCCCGGATCAGCTCCACGCCCTTCTGCTCCACCAGCCTGGCCACCAGGCAGAACAGGGGGAACCGGGCCTCCTTCTCCAGTCCGAAGGTCTCCTGCAGGTATTCCTTGCAGGCCGCCTTGCCCTCCATGTGCTCCGGGTCGAAATGGGCGGTCAGCCGGGGATCCGTCCGGGAGTCGTAATGGGACATGTCGATGCCGTTGAGGATGCCCCGCAGCTTGTTGTCCACCAGATAGGCCACCCCTTCCAGCCCCATGCCGTAGCGGTGGTGATGCAGCTCCCGGGCATAGGTGGGGGAAACCGTGGACACGGCGTCGGCCATCATCATGGCGCCCTTCATCAGGTTCACGTCGTGCCGTCCCTCATACTCGTAGCCCAGGCCGCCGTCATACCAGCCCGCAGGCAGGGCGAAGGTGGTCTGCAGCTCCCAGGCGCTGAACTGCCCCTGGTAAGCGATATTGTGAATGGTGAAAACCGTCTTGATCTTCTTCAGCTCCGGCTTCGTCACCTGGTCGTTCTTCAGATAGATCACCGTCATGGCGGTTTCCCAGTCGTTGCAGTGCAGGATGTCCGGCATCGGCCCCATCTCCGGCAGCAGGTCCACCGCCGCCTTGCTGAAAAGGGCAAACCGCAGCTTGTCGTCGTCGTATCCGTACAGCGTGGGCCGGTCAAAGAAGGGATCGTACCGCAGGAACCACACCGGCACGCCTTCCCGGTCTCCCCGGTACAGGGCGCAGGGGTATTCCGTCTCCCCCAGCCGCACCGTCACCTGCCGGACGGGCCGGATCTCCTCCCCGAACCGGTCCAGGGCACAGCGGTACAGAGGCGTGAAAATGCTGATCTCCTCCCCCTGCTTCATCAGGGCCGGGGGCAGGGAAAAGGCGACGTCCGCCAGCCCGCCGCTCTTGCTGAAAGGCGCGCATTCGCTGGTCACGAACAGTATCCGCATCTGAAATTCCTCCAAAGAGCTTTTTCTTTAACTCTATCCTTTCCGGGGTAAAAAGTCAAGTGCAGACTTCTCCTTTTTCCGGGGGATATAAAATCCCCTCCGGATTGCTCCGGAGGGGAAAGGGTTCATCAGAAGCTGTAGGAATCCTTCAGCTGGATGTCCTTGTAGCGCTTCATGCCGGTTCCGGCGGGGATCAGCTTGCCCAGGATCACGTTCTCCTTCAGGCCGATCAGCGGATCCACCTTGCCGTGGATGGCAGCCTCGGTCAGCACCCGGGTGGTCTCCTGGAAGGAGGCGGCGCTCAGGAAGCTTTCCGTGGCCAGGGAAGCCT
>CAZRLU010000262.1:0-3325 GCA_964600995.1 uncultured Oscillospiraceae bacterium
CCTGATTATATGCCCTTTCTCCCTTTTTGTCAATGATTATATTGAAGGTTTTTGGCGGAAAGGAAGGGGCCAGGCACTTTTTGTCTCGTTTTGAGAGGGAAGGGGATGGTCCCTTCCGTCTCAGTCACTTTGGTAAATTGGGAGCGGGGCTCAAGTGGTACATTGGGGACAGTCCCTAATGTACCGACCTGGCGTTTGGTACATTAGGGACTGTCCCCAATGTACCACCCCCAATGTACCATTTTGATTTGAAACAAAAACGTAACATTTTCTTGACAGAAATGGCACTTTCGAATACAATAGTCTAGACTTCCTGTGAGTATATAATTTTGTAACAAACCCGCGGGAAGGCATGACCATCTCCTGATATCAGGGAAGGGGGCAGGAATCCGGACCGGATTCCGAAAGACTATGAACAGAAAGCATTGGTTGGTCGCGCTGGCAGCGGCGATGCTGCTGGTTCTGCTTTGCGGCGCGGCGGCGATGGCGGAAAGCATCCCGGATCCGCTGAAGGTGAGCATGGCCCTGGAGACCAACAAGTTCACCGAGCCGAAGGAGATCACGGTTTCCATTTCCGTGACCAACGTGGGCGAGAGCGATCTGCCCGGCCCGGCCACGCTGTATTATCCCAGCGGCAAGCAGGTGGAGGAGTTCGGCTCTCCCACCCTGAGCGTGGGGACGGTCAAGACCTGGAGCGGCAAATGGAAGGTGACCCAGGCGGAGCTGGACGCGGGCCGGATTACCTTCAAGCTGAAATATTCCCTCTATGACGAAGAGGGCGTGCTGAAGAACAAGACCAAGAACTTCTCCAAGACCATCATCTACACCGGCGGCGCGCCGGAGCTGAAGGTGAACCGGGAGATCCGGCCCACCACCGCCCAGAAGGATCAGGAGGTCACGGTGACCTACGAGATCGAGAACACCGGCGGCGTGGAGGTGACCGGGGTCACCATCAAGGAGAACAGCAGCATTTCCTCCAAGAGCGGCTCCATCCCGTCCATCGCGGCGGGAGAGAAGGAGAGCTATACCTTCACCACCAAGATGGGGAAGAAGGACCTGAAGTCCGCCGCCACCATCTCCTACAAGGCGGGAGGCAAGACCTACAGCCAGAAGGTGGAGGCCGCCACGGTCAAGTACGGCGAGGTGAAGCTCTCCGCCACCCTGAAGGCCGACAAGAAGGGCGGCGCCCCCGGGGACACGGTGAAGCTGACGGCGACGCTGAAGAACAGCGGCACGGTGGACTTCAACAACGTGACGCTGACGGACGAGAACCTGGGCGAGGTGTTCTCCGGCGTGACGGTGAAGGCCAAGGAAACCGTGACCCTGGAGAAGGAAATCACCATCACCGAGACCCAGGACGTGCAGCTGACGGTGACGGCGGACGACGCCACCGGCGAGCCGGTGGAGACGGCCACCGGGCGGGTGAACATCATCGCCACCGACCCCTCCCAGCAGATCCTGCTGAGCCTGGAGGCGAAGGCGGACCGGGACGTGGTGTACGGCATCCCCGGGAGCGTGCGGTTCAGCATCACCGTGACCAACGAGAGCGCGGTGGACGTGAGCGACATCAGCATCCGGGCGGTGGACACGGAGATCAACTTCTTTGACAGCATCCCCGCCGGCGAGAGCCGCTCCTTCACCCGGGAGATGGCCATCAGCATGCCGGGCACCTTCCAGTTCACGGCCCGGTGCCGGGATCAGCTGGACCAGGTGCTGAACTTCACCAGCAACCTGCTGCAGGTGGCGCTGGAGCATCCCACGCCGGAACCCACCGAGGCGCCCATCGTGACGCCGCCGGCGCCCCGGTATGAGACGGTGCCGGAGAGCTATGAGGAGCTGTCCCCAGCCCAGAAGCTGCCGGAGTGGACGGAGCAGGTGGAAGGCATCGCCGGGCCGGCCCGGTGGGTGCTGGGCGGCATCACGCTGGTGCTGCTGTGCCTGCTGCTGATCGGCGCGGTGCGCCGGGCGATGCGGAAGAGCCAGAGCGCCAAGGCCATGGATCATCTGGACGGGGCGAACTACCGGGATTACGGGACTCAGCCCCGGCGGAACCGGCGGAGCGAGATCAACCCCAGCAGCGACGAGCCGAAGAAGGCGGAGAAGGACGGGAAGACCTTCGAGATGGAGAGCCCGGCCCAGGACAGCGAGCTGATGGCGGAGACGCTGCGGAAGCTGTATCAGAACGGGAAGACGGGCGATGCGGCGGAAACGGCCGGAACGGCGGAAGCCGGGGACGCGCAGGCGGACGCGGCGGAGGCTGTGGAAGCGGCGGTTGAGGAAGCGCCGGCGCAGGGTGTGGAGGAAGCTTCGCACCGGAGGCGGAATAAGTAAGGATCATTCCTCAGGGGAATGCAGATAAGTTAAAATGGTACATTAGGGACTGTCCCTAATGTACCATTTTTTTCGGAGTCCGTCGGCGGATGGTACAAAAGGGACAGTCCCTAATGTACCGACCTGCGTTTGGTACATTAGGGACTGTCCCTTTTGTACCACCGAGCATTAGCGCTTGCGTGGGCTGGGATATAAGTGGTATACTAAACTGTATTGCCGTGTCCAGATGGAAGGTAGTTTGGGGGCAATGCCCTGAGGATTTGGTTTCATAGCTGAAGGCCGGGGTTTTCGATTTGGGTTCAGTGGTGAGAGCCGGGATTTTCGATTTGGTTCCATTGCTGAAGACGGGATTTACGATTTGTTTTTATTTTCTTTGGAAGAGGATTGAGCGATATGTTTGAATTTCTGAAGAAGCTGATGGGCGTCGACAACGGGGCGCAGCTGAAGAAGCAGCAGAAGACCGTGGACGCGGTGAACGCTTTGGGGCCGCAGATGAAGGCGCTTTCCGACGCGGAGCTGCGGGGCAAGACGGAGGAGTTCCGCCGGCGGCTGCAGGACGGCGCGACGGAGGACGAGCTGCTGCCGGAAGCCTTCGCGGTGGTGCGGGAGGCGGCGGACCGGGTGCTGGGCATGCGGCCCTACGACGTGCAGGTGCTGGGCGGCATCGTGCTGCACCAGGGGCGCATCGCCGAGATGAAGACCGGTGAAGGCAAGACGCTGGTTTCCACCATGCCGGCGTACCTGAACGCCCTGCGGGGCGAGGGCGTCCACATCGTGACGGTGAACGACTACCTGGCCCGGCGCGACAGCGAGTGGATGGGCAAGGTGCACCGGTTCCTGGGGCTGAGCGTGGGCCTGATCGTCCATGACCTGGAGAGCGAGGAGCGGCGGGCGGCCTATGCCTGCGACATCACCTACGGCACCAACAACGAGCTGGGCTTCGACTACCTGCGGGACAACATGGTGATCCGGCAGAGCAACCTGGTGCAGCGGG
>CAZRLU010000263.1:0-3279 GCA_964600995.1 uncultured Oscillospiraceae bacterium
CCGATCCTGAACCTGCTGCTGGTGCTGTTCATGGGCATCGCCACGGGCGCCAGCATCCTTTCCGCCCAGTTTTTCGGCGCCCGGGACCGGGAGCAGCTCTCCCGGACCGTGGGGAACACGCTGCTGCTGGTGCTGGGAAGCGGCATCGGCATGTCCGTGATCGGATACCTGCTGACGCCCTTCCTGATCGGGCTGACCAATCCCCCCGCCGAGGTGGCGGAGGGCGCGGTCATCTACCTCCGGATCATCTTTATCGGCTTCCTGGGGGGCGGCGCCTACAATATTATCTCCGGCGTGCTGCGGGGGGTGGGGGACAGCGTGAATCCGCTGATCTACCTCATCCTGGCCAGCCTGCTGAACATCGCGCTGGATCTGTACTTCGTGGCCCGGCTGAACATGGGCATCGCCGGGGTGGCCTGGGCCACCATCATCGCCCAGGCCCTGTCCGGGCTGCTCTGCGTCCTCCGGGTGCTGCGGATGCGGGACCTGATGGAGATCAGCCGCCGGACCCTCCGCCCCGAGGGAACGATCCTGCGGAGGCTCTGCGGCCTGGGGATTCCGGCGGGGGTCACCTCCGCCATCTTCTCCGCCTCCGCCATCCTGGTCCAGGGGCTGGTGAACTCCATGGGCACCGCCGTCATCGCCACCAACGTGGCGGTGATGCGGGTGGACGGATTTGCCATGATGCCCAACTTCACCTTCGGCACCGCGGCCACCACCTATACGGGCCAGAACATCGGCGCCCGGGAAACCGCCCGGCTGAAGAGCGGCATGAAGGATATGCTGAAGCTGGCGCTGACGGTTTCGGTGATCCTGGTGCTGGGGATCATTCTTTTCGGAAAGAACCTGATCTCCCTGTTCACCCAGACGCCGGAGGTGATTGAGCTGGGAAGGCAGGGGCTTTTGTGGCTCAGCTTCGGTTACATCTGCTTCGCGGTGACCCAGGTGCTGCAGGGCGTGATGCGGGGAGCCGGGGATACCCTGGTGCCCATGTGGATCAGCATCATCTGCACGGTGATCCTGCGGATGCCCCTGGCCTATCTGCTGGCGGGCCTGACCCGGAGCGCGGAATTCCCCCAGGGGTCCCCCCAGGCGATCTTCGCCTCGCTGCTGATCTCCTGGGTCATGGGCATGCTGATGTCCGTGGCGGCCTACCGGATCGGATTCTGGAGGAAGAAGCTGCCCGAGGAGATGGCCCGGGAGATGTAAGAACGGGAAAGGGCTTCCGGAGAGAGGCCCTCCCGGAAGCGGA
This sequence comes from uncultured Oscillospiraceae bacterium, assembly GCA_964600995.1. Taxonomy (GTDB): domain Bacteria; phylum Bacillota; class Clostridia; order Christensenellales; family Aristaeellaceae; genus Aristaeella. The sequence continues at coordinate 1,253 of CAZRLU010000263.1, forward strand.
TGGGAGCTGGAAGGAAATGAAACACTGCTGGGAATGCGGCTGCAGGCTGGAGGAAAGGGAGCTGGAGCAGGAGGGGAGGGTGCCCTTCTGCCCCCGGTGCGGGGAATTCCGGTTCCCCATCTACAGCGTGGCGGTGAGCATGGTGATCCTGAACCGGGAGAACGGAAAAACCCTGCTGATCAAGCAATACGGAAAGGATTTCTACCGTCTGGTGGCCGGATACGTGAACCGGGGGGAAACCCTGGAGCATGCGGCCGCCCGGGAGATCCGGGAGGAAACCGGGATGCGCGTCTCCGGCCTGCATTTCAACCGGACCTCTTTTTTTGAGCCCTCCAATACCCTGATGTGCAACTTCACCGCGACGGTGGAGGATGATCGGGAGTTCCATCCCAACGGGGAAATCGACTCCTTCGGATGGTTTGCCCCGGAGGAGGCGGCTGAGAAGCTGGATCCGGAGCGGCTGGCGGGGAGATTCTTCAACGCCTGGCTGGCGGATGCCGGACGGGGACGCTGAAATCCGGGAGAAAGGGACGGAAGCAAAATGGAAAGGAAACGGGCTGGGGAGGGAACGGCCCCCGGGCGCGCATGGCCGGGGCTGCTGCTTCTGCTGCTTCTTCTGCTGTGGACGCTTTTCTCCGGAGCGGGGCTGGCGGAGGAAACCCATACCCTGGTGCTGCGGTTCCGGGGCGGAGGCTATGTGGGCTTCCGGGACGGGGTCCGGGAGACGGTCACCCTTTCGGAATGCCAGCCGGTCAAGGCTTCGGACGGGTCGGAATGGACGGTGGAGCGCCTCCGGGCGCTGCCGGATTTCCGGATCCTGGGGGCGGGCTTCCGGTGGACGGCGGAGGAGGTCCGGGGGACCAAGCTGAAATACGCCCTGCGCTGCGGAACGGCCCGGACCGGGGGAGAGCGGGTGCTGGACGGCCGGAACCTCTGGGACGCGAAGGGCCCCGCGACCGCCTGGCTGGCGGAGGGCGCGGAGCCCCTGTGCCTGGAGCCGGACTACCGGAAGAACCAGCGGGGCTTCCGGGTGGAGCCGGATTCCGCCTGCCTGCAGATCGTCTTTTCCACCTCCGCCCGGCTGCCGGCCTTCCCGGCGGACCGGATCCGGGAGGATCCCCTCTATGACGCCACCCTGTCGCTGCTGGAGAAGGAGAGCCCCTTCATCGCCCGGTATGACGAGACGGCGGACAGCCTGCTGCAGGCCCAGCTGCCGCTGGGGGTGCCCTACTACTTCGCGGGGCGGAACCCGGAGAAGTTCCTGCACCGGTACTTCCCCCGGTCCACCACGGACTATTACCGGCCGGACCATATGTATTTCTGCGGCCTGGACTGCATCGGCCTGACCTACCTGGCCTGGGAGGCCCGGGGGCTGGAGGAGCATCCCTCCATCCCGACCCTGCTGCAGCGAGGCATCGGATCAAAGGCCCTGGAGGGGAACGCCCCGGAGGGATGGCCGGCGCTGCTGCGGCCGGGGGACCTGATCGCCCTGCAGCACGGGACGCTGCATATCCTGATGTATCTGGGCACCCTGCGGCAGTTCGGCTGGACGGAGGAGGACAGCGGGGAGACGGCGGAAATCCTGGACGCGCCCCTGGTGATCCACTGCGGGGAGAACCCCTTCTATCATGACAGATACCAGGCCTATATTCAGGAAATGGGCTATACGAACACCTTCCCGCCGGACGGAGGCGTGACGGTGTCGGTGGTGCGGAGGACGGCGGAGGAGGCGCCCCACGGAGGCGAAGCCCCCTGGGGCCGGTACTTCGGCTGGTTCCTGGCGGACGGATCTCCGCTGACGGTGTTTCCCCTGGCGGACTGTACGAAGATCGCCTGGTACGGCGTGAACTGACCCGGGGATTTCCGGAACGGTTGAAATCCGGTCCCGGTTTGCGTATAATGGAAAGGATTGAAAGCTGAAGGAGGGAATCTTATGCGGAAGCTGGCAGGGATGCTGGCGGCGGTTTTCATGCTGAGCTGCGTTTTGTTCCCGGCGGGGGCGGAGAGCCTGGAGTCGCCGGATTATG
>CAZRLU010000264.1:0-3254 GCA_964600995.1 uncultured Oscillospiraceae bacterium
GGAACAGCACGTCCTTTGTGGGCGTGATGTTTGTCCTGAACGGCGCGGTGCTGTACATCTGCGAGAGGATGCTCCCCGGAAAGAAGGGCCTCGGCAGAATGCAGATTCCCGACGCGCTGATCATCGGCATCTGCCAGGCGGTCGCCGTCATTCCGGGGCTCTCCCGGCTGGCCCTGACCGTCACGGCGGGGGAGGCGGAGGGCTTTCAGAAGCCGATCTGTATCCGCTTCGGTATGCTGCTGGCGATTCCGGCGATGTTCGGCTCCTTCATCCTGAGCCTGGCGGACGCGGCGATCGCCGGGATCGACACCGCATACATGACGGCCTATCTCGCCGGCGCGGGCGCCGCGCTGGTTACCGGCTTTTTCACCGTATACGGCTTCCGGCGCCTGGTACGAAGACGCGGCTACGGCGGTCTGGCCTACTACAGCTGGGTCATCGGCGTGCTGACCATTATCCTGACACTCATTTTTTAATACCCTAAGAACAGAAAAACCATACTGTCTCCCCGCCGGAGGCGGGGAACAGCATAACCGCTTATTACTATTACCGGCAGACCCGAAGAACAGAAAAACCATACTGTCTCCCCGCCGGAGGCGGGGAGACAGTATAACGAATTATTTCTTTTACTGGTAATACCCGAAGAACAGGAAAATATTCATGGCAAGAAAAGCAACAACGAGCAAAAAAACCACCACAAAATCCAAAAAATCCACAACAAAACCGGCTCCGCCCCCGCCGCCGAAGCGCAACTCGGCCCAGAGCCTGCCGGAACCGGGTCCGGCCTACGGCAGCAACATCATCGGCGGAGTCATCTTTCTGGTCCTGGCGATCTGTTCCACGATCAGCTACTTCAACACCGAAGGCAGTTTTGTCAATTTCTTCTCCACCTGGCTGAGAGGCCTGCTTGGCTGGGGCTTCTATCTGGCGGCCCCGGCTTTCGCCGTCGCGGCGGTGATGCTGTTCACCTGCGGGGACCGGCCCATCGGCGCGAGGGTATTCGCGACGGTGATGCTGCCCGTGCTGCTGGCGGCGCTTTCGGCCCTGATGCTGGGGCCGGAGATCCGCGAGGGAACGGCGATCAGCGACGCGGTGAACGACCTCTTCGACCTCGGCAACGTGATGAAGTCGGGCGGCGTGATCGGCGGCCTGATTGCGCACGTGATGAACCGGACGCTCAGCATGTACGGAACTCTGCCGTTGCTGGTGCTGGGCTTCCTGTACTGTTTTATCGTCTGCTGCTGGGGGAGCTTCCGCGGCCTGGTCGCGGTGATCACCCGCTCCCACAACGCCTACGTCCGCTATGAGCAGGAGCACCAGAAGATCGAGCAGAAGGCGGCGGCCCGCGGCATCGCGAATCTCCGCACGCCGGCAAAGAAGCAGCCGACCAAAATCGTGCAGGGAACGCGGCAGGGAATGTTCAACGTCGATATCCCGCTGGGGGATGAGGACGACGAGCTTACCGTGAACGCCGCGGCCGGAAAGGTGAAGAAGACCGCCGCCCCGCGCCCCTCCGCGCGGAAAACGACAAAGACCGAGATCATCCGGGATCTGCCGCTCACGGACGAGGACTATCTGACCCCGCCGCTGGCGGCTCCCATTTCATCCCAGGGCTCGGTGCTCTCCGAGGTGGAGGCCATGATGCAGACGCCGCTCCATCCCGAGAAGGCCACGGCCGCACGGCAGACCGCGGAACGCACGACACAGAGAGAGACGGCCGCGGAACCGCCGAAGACCGTCACGCCGCAGCCGAAGCGCGCTTCAACGAAGCCCACAAAGCAGGAGCCGGCCAAAGTCGAGACGGTGAAGCGGGACGAGATCTCCGAGGCACGGCAGAAGATCGAGGAAGAGATCGCCGGTGCCGGCATGGATCTCAGCGATTATGAATTTCCGCCGCTTACGCTTCTGCGGAAAAGCAGCGGCGTGACCGCGGACGCCACGGATGAGGTGAACCTCAACCGCATTCGTCTGGAAGAGGCGATCCAGAGCTTCGGCATCAGCGCCCAGGTATCGGGCGTGATCCGCGGACCCACGGTCACGCGCTATGACATCGAGCTGGACCGCGGCGTGAAGCTTGCACGGATCACGAATCTGGCGGGCGACCTTGCCCTGTCCCTGGGCGTGGTGAATGTCCGCATCGCCCCGATCCCGGACAAGATTTCCACCGTGGGCATCGAGGTCCCGAACAAGACCGTGAGCACGGTCTTCCTGCGGGACATCCTCGATTCCTCGAACTTCTCCGGCGCCAAATCCAAGCTGAGCTTTGCCCTCGGCAAGGACATCGGCGGCAACTGCATCGTGGGCAACATCTCGAAACTGCCGCATCTGCTGATCGCCGGTACCACCGGTTCCGGTAAGTCGGTCTGCATGAACTCGCTGATTCTGAGCCTGCTGTATAAGGCACGGCCGGATGAGGTGAAGCTCATCATGATTGACCCGAAGATGGTGGAGCTCGGCATCTACAACGGCATCCCGCACCTCTATGTCCCTGTCGTCACCGATCCGAAGAAGGCCGCCGGCGCGCTGCAGTGGTCTGTGGTGGAGATGCTCAAGCGCTACCGCGCATTCTCCGAAATCGGCGTGAGAGACCTTGACGCCTACAACCGCATCCAGAAGGAACAGGGCGGGGAGACCCTGCCGCGGGTGGTCATCGTCATCGACGAGCTGGCCGACCTGATGCTGGTGGCCTCCAAGGATGTGGAAGAGAGCATCTGCCGCGTCGCCCAGATGGGCCGTGCGGCGGGCATGCACCTGGTCATTGCGACGCAGCGTCCTTCCGCCGACGTCATCACCGGCCTCATGAAGGCCAACATCCCGTCCCGCATCGCCTTTGCGGTGTCGTCCGCGCTAGAGAGCCGCATTATCCTCGACCAGGGCGGCGCGGAGAAGCTGATCGGCTTCGGCGACATGCTCTATTCGCCCATCGGAAGCGGAAAACCGACCCGCATCCAGGGCTCCTTCGTCTCGGACGAGGAGCGCGAGGACGTCATCACCTTTATCAAGGAACACAACAACATCGAGGCGGAGAAGAACGCCGAGATCGAAGATTATATGCTCAAGGCCACCAAGGACAAGAACAGCGCTTCGGAAGAGAAGTCCGGCGCGTCGGAAGGTCCCGCCGGCGATTACGACGAGATGCTGCCCCAGGCGGCGGAGGTCGTGATCGAGATGGGCTCCTGCTCGGTCAGTATGCTGCAGCGGCGCATCAAGCTCGGCTATTCCCGCGCGGCGCGTATCGTGGACCAGATGGAAGA
>CAZRLU010000265.1:0-1671 GCA_964600995.1 uncultured Oscillospiraceae bacterium
AGCGCCGCCATCCGCACCAAGTTCCGTCTCATCGCAGTTGTCCTTTCCTATATGAATCATCTCATCCGTTGCTGATGCAGGCAAAATACTGAATCTGCCATTCCGGCTCCAGCCGGACCACGAAGGTGATCCACTCCCCGTTTTCCCGGTCCTTCGGGATGCCGGAGATCTGCATCCAGATCTGGCCGTCGAGGGCTTCCTCCCAGCCCACCTCCATGGTCTCAATCGTCCGGCTCATGCCCGGATTCACCGCGTCCAGGAAGGCGATCACCCGGTCCGAAATCTGCTGCAGCGCCGCTTTGTCCCGGGCGTATTTCACGCTTTCCTGCATCGTTTCGCTCAGCCACGGCACGGCCTCATCCTGGAGCTCCAGGAGGGTTCCGTCCACGTCAAAGAGGCAGTGGTGATCCACTCTGACCCGCATCATTTTTCCGTCCGGGAAAAAGGTGACCTCCGCGGAGGACAGCTCCCCGGGATCGTATCCGGCCAGCTGCCAGAGGCGGTTTTCATAGGCCTCCATGTCCTCGGGCATCTCCCGGACGTCATGCTCGGGAACCAGGTGAACGATCTCCGCATCCCCGGCCAGGGCCCAGAGGTCCGTATCCCTTTCCCGGGTGCTGAAGGCCCCCATCAGGCAGATGACCGCCACCGCGCCGAAGAGAATCGCCAGGGCCCGGACCGGATGCCGGCCCTCCAGCACCGTGGTCACCCTCGCCTTCAGCCGCTTTCCGGTCATGGTCATGCCCGTGGCGAGGACCCCCAGTCCCGGAGCGCTCCGGCGGGCCGCGGCCAGCACCAGGACTCCGGCATAGGCCTTCCGCTCCTCCCGGTTCATGGGGCCGGTTACCCGGTCGTCGCAGCGCAGCTCGCTGTCCGTCCGGCTCATGGCGGCCGCCAGCCATACCAGGGGATTGAACCAGTGGATCGCACAGCAAAGGAGCCGCAGCACGCCCCAGAGATGATCCCCGTTTTTCACGTGGCAGATCTCATGGGTCAGCACATGAATCGCGTCCTGGGGGGAGGCGCTGAGGGGCAGGGCGATCCAGGGGCGGAACACCCCCACCAGGCAGGCGCTGGGCAGCGGATCGGTGAAGATCACCGGGATGGGCCGGATCCCCCGCTGGCGGCAGAGCTCCCGGTACTGATCCAGCAGCTCTCCATCGATGGGGGCGATCCGGTCCGCCCGGAGGCGCAGGCGGAAGCTGAGATTGGAAATCAGGAACCAGAGGAGCACCAGCAGCGCCCCGATCAGCCAGACCTTGGCCAGGGTAATGCTGGCCTGGGCGTTTTCCATCTCCATCCGTAAGCGGCTGGTCACCTCGTAGGCCGGCTGATTGTCCGCCCGGAAGAAGAGCATGGAAAGATCCCCCAGGGCGTCCGTCACCCGGACCTTGATCTGCCCGGCAATGGGGCGGATCGCCGTGTCCGCCGCGAAAGGAGAGCGGATCTCGTGGATGAAGGGATTGACCAGGGACAGCGGGCAGAGCAGCCGGATGGCCACCAGCAGCCAGCCGAAGCAGATCGCGGTGTTGCCGACCTGCCTCCGGAAGAACCTCCGCAGGGGAATCATCAGAAGAATCGCGATGGAAGCCATGAGGTTGGCTTCGATCAGGAAATTGTAAATCATCGCCGAGCGCATCGCTTCTCAACCCTCCCATCTATACAGACGAA
>CAZRLU010000265.1:1771-3229 GCA_964600995.1 uncultured Oscillospiraceae bacterium
TTCCGCTGCAGGACGTCCAGGATCTCCTGCAGGTCGTCGGTGGAGATGTCGCCGGCGTCCACGAGATGGTTCACCAGCAGGGCGGCCTTTCCCCGGAAAACGTGGGAAAGGAACTTGTGGGTCTCCTCGGTGGAGGCCTCCTCCCGGCTGACAAGCGGGGTATATTTCTTGGCCCTCTCCGAATCATCCACGCTGACGGTCCCCTTCTCCACCATCCGCTTCAGCAGCGTGATGACCACGTGACGGGTCCATCCGGTGGCGGGCGCCAGGGTCGCGGTGATCTCCGTCATCGTCTGGGGCGCATGATCCCACAGGCATTCCATGATTTTCCATTCCGCTTCGGTCACCTGAATCGCCATATGCTTTTCCCTCCCAGCAAAGGTAAACATCTGTTTACATAATTGGAGTATACACGCGTCTACATCCTTTGTCAATGCGGGGACCGGTTTTGTTACAATCCGGGGAGCATCGGGAGGGGTTCCCGGCAGCCCGGATTCCATCTTCCGGATCCTGAAGTTTCGCGGGGCACCGGGATCCGCCGCCGGGCTGGCGGGCCGGGGCATCCGGCCGGCGCCGGAATTTTTGCCGGGAATTTTTGCAGGTTACTGCCACCCGGGAACTCCGGGGCGTATCATCTGTGTCGGGCGGATGAAAGCCCGGCAGGCACCGCAAAAAACATTCCGCAGAGAAGCGGAAAGCGGAAAATAAAGATGAGAAAAAGAAAGGAAATATAAACCATGAAAATGCTGAACGAGATGGAAATGAGCCTTGCGAGCGGCGAAATCCTCTGCTATACCCCTCCGACCCATGAAGAGCGCGTGAGAATTGATGCAATGCACCGCCTTGAAGAGTGGCAGAAATGGGTCCGCAAGGAGAAGCAGAAGATGGAGGGGATTGCGGATATCCGGATGCGGGCCGCTGATGACGCCCTGAAGGCTGCCATGAGACTGAACCACGCGGAAATGAACATCAAGGCCGCCCAGCGCGCCGCGATGGGGCTGGACTGAGTATACGGCAGATCCTAAAGGATCCCTGACGAAAAAACGACTGAGAGGACTTCCCTCCCGGTCGTTTTTTATACCTCTGCGCAATCAGGACCGTTTTATGGTACATCAGGGACTGTCCCCAATGTACCATTATCCATGGTCATCCGACAGTTCGATGTTTTCCTCTGTTACCGGGATATATCCGCCTCCGCCTTCTTCATCCGTCAGGCTGAAGCCTTCCTCGGTGATCTCCAGACCCCGCATCAGCACACGGCCATTCTTGTACAGCAGGGTCAGCTGATAGGGGGGCTTATTCCAATACAGGTTCATGAAGGGATGATACTTCGTCACAGACCAGGTGCCCCGGGTTTCGCCGGTGTTGTCCTCCTGCCATACGTCCCCGGTTTCCCACTGCATGTTGTTTGCTGTAAACGTGCCGTCCTCATGGAAAAACAGATAATCATCCGCCATG
>CAZRLU010000266.1:0-3207 GCA_964600995.1 uncultured Oscillospiraceae bacterium
TTTTTTACCAGTTGGTCTGCCAGCGGACGCTGTATTCCCCGGTGATTTTCCGGGGTTGGGTTTGCTTCTTCTCCGGAGCCGGAGCCGCCTGCCGGGCGGCCAGCAGCCGGTCGAAGCGCTCCTCTTCCAGGGGCAGGGCCACGGGAATGCCGCCCTCCCAGGCGGACAGGTAGGCCGCGTTGGAAAGCGTCAGCTCCGCCAGCCCGTCCTCCGCTGGAGAGAGCAGGGTTTCCCCATGCAGCACCGCGTCGGTGAAATTCTGCAGAATCCCGGCGTGGGAGGCGGGGGGATCCGGGGGCGTCCATTCCGAATAGTCCAGGGGAATCTGCGCGAAGCTCTCGCCGGAGCTGAAACGGACCTCCTCCTCGTCCTCCCGCAGCTTCCAGTACCGGAGCTTTCCCTCCTCCAGCACGATCTTTCCCCGGGTACCGCTGATTTCCAGCCGGTTGGTGCCGGGATATTCCCCGGTGGAGGTCAGGAAGACGCCGGTGGCGCCGTTGGCATAGCGGACGAAGAGGGCCGCCTCATCCTCTACCTCGATATGGTGGTATTTGGCGATTTCGCACCGGGCGGATACCTCCACGGGCATCCCGCAGATCCACTGCCACAGGTCCAGGTTGTGGGGCGCCTGGTTCAGCAGCACGCCTCCCCCTTCCCCCTGCCAGGTGGCCCGCCAGCCGCCGCTGTCGTAGTAATGCTGGGTCCGGTACCAGTTGGTGATGATCCACACGCTGCGCTTGAGGCTGCCCAGGGCTCCGGAGGCAACGATGTCCCGGGCCCGCCGGAAGATGGGGTTGGTGCGCTGGTTCAGCATCACCGCGAAAACCCGGCCGGTTTCCTTCGCGGCGGCGACAGCCTTCCGGGCATCGGAAACGCGGATATCCAGCGGCTTTTCACTGAGCACGTGGAGCCCGGCGGCCATGGCTTCCTCCGCCAGGCGGGCATGCAGCGGATGGGGCACCGCCAGGATGACCGCGTCCGCCGCGCCGGAGCGCAGCAGGGAAGCGGCATCCCCGAACCGGGGCACCCCCGGAAGGGCTTCTTCCGCCCAGGCCAGCCGGGCGGGATCCGTATCACAGACCGCGGTCAGTACCATGCCCCGGATCTGGCCGGAGAAAATACAGGAGGCATGGGCGGTGCCCATGTTGCCGATGCCGATGACCGCGGTGCGCAGCAGCTCTTTCATCAGTAAGTTCCTTCCGTGTCGGAGAAGACGGCCTTGGAGGGCGTCTTCCTGCGGGAGACGGCCACCCGCTTCATCAGTTCCTCGCGATACAGATGCTCATCGAAGGGGATTTCCACCGGCCGGCCCAGGAAGGCGGACAGGTGCATGGCGTTGGAGAGGGTCAGCCCGTTGATGCCCTCCTCGCCGCCGGCGATCAGGGGCTCGCCCCGGAGCACCGCCCCGGCGAAGGCCTGGAAGACGCCCTGATGCTGGGGATTCAGGCCGTCGGTTTCCACTTCGATCTCCGTGGCGGGCACGGCGCCGAAGGGAGCCGTATTGGTGCGGGTCCAGTCCTGCTCCAGCTGCTCCAGCTCCGCCAGATACAGCTTGTCGTTTTCCACGATCAGCTGAGCCCCGTCCATCTGCACCTCAAAGCGGTTGCTTCCGTGGGGGTCGCCGGTGGAGGTGATGAAGACGCCGGTATGCCCGTCCTCATATTCCATATAGGTGGTCACATCGTCCTCCACCTCGATGTCGTGCCAAAGGCCGTAATGCATGAAGGACTGGACCTTTTTGGGCATGCCCAGGATCCACTGCCACAGATCCAGCTGGTGGGGGCACTGGTTCAGCAGCACGCCGCCGCCCTCTCCGGACCAGGTGGCCCGCCAGTCTCCGCTGTCGTAGTAATACTGGCTCCGGTACCAGTTGGTGATGAGCCAGTTGGCCCGGCGCACCCGGCCGTATTTTCCGCTCTGGATCAGCTCCCGCATCTTGCGGTAGACGCAGTTGGTCCGCTGATTGAACATCATGGCAAAAACCACGTCCGGATGCTTCTTCGCTTCCTCATTCATCTCCCGGACCTGCTCCGTATAGACGCCGGCGGGCTTTTCGCACAGGACGTGGATCCCTCGCTTCATGCACTCGATGGCATAGCGGGGATGATCGTAATGTGGAACGGAGATCACGCAGGCGTCAATGAGCCCGCTGTCCAGCATGGCCATGGCGTCCTCAAACAGAGCGATATCGGGGGAGAGCTTCTCCCGGGCCCAGCGGAGCCGGTCCGGATTCATGTCCGCGATGGCGGTAACCTGAATCTCCGGCACCCAGTTTTCCAGAACCAGGCGGCGGGCATAGGTGGAGCCCTGGTTTCCGATGCCGATAATGCCAAGACGGATTTTTTCAGACATGGGGGATTCCTCCTTCAAGCAAGCAGATCAAAGAGTGTGATATCAAGGGAATTATAGCCGAAGAGAAGGCGAAAAAACAAGGTATTCCGAAAGCGAATTATTTGTGTTTTATGGTTGACTTGCAAAAACTGTTATGGTATAAGTAAGAAAACGACAAAAACTGTCGTAAAGTGCATAAGGAGGAAAACGGGATTATGAAGAAACTGATTTCCCTGGTTCTGGCGCTTTGTTTGGTGCTGGGTATGGCGTCTGCGGTGGCGGAAGGCCTGAAGGTCGGAACCTTCGATGTGGCCGGCGCGGGCAATGTGGAAGTCAACTTTGCCTGGTGGGGCAATCAGCTCCGGGACGAAGTGACCAAGAACACGCTGGATTTCTTTACCGAAAATTATCCGAACATCACCTTCAACCTGAACGCCCAGAACTGGAATAACTACTGGTCCATCATGAAGACCGCCGCGGGCGACGGAAGCCTGCCGGATCTGATGCAGCAGGACTACGCGTTCCTGGAGCAGTGGGTGGAATCCGGCGATCTGTTGGATCTGACCCCTTATGTGGCGAGCGGCGCGCTGGATATCAGCAACATCCCGCAGAGCATCGTGGACACCGGCAAGGTTGGCGAAGGTCTGTATGCGCTGTGCGCCGGCGTGAACGCCCCCGCCATGCTGTATAACAAGACTCTGACGGACGAACTGGGCATCACCGTGCCGGACAGCCCCACCTGGGACGAATTCGTCGCCATCACCAGGCAGATTTTTGAAGCCAAGGGCGGCTACGGCGTGATCTTCGGCCAGGGCAACTCCGAGAACCCCGTGACCTATTATGCCCGCAGCATGGGCCATCAGGCGCTGTATGAAA
>CAZRLU010000267.1:0-3195 GCA_964600995.1 uncultured Oscillospiraceae bacterium
ATCTCCGCCTGCAGGGCGGGATCCCCGCCCTCCTCCACGCCGGTGATCACCGCGTGGCGCTTGCCGGCCCGCTCCAGGTCCGCCACCATCTCGCCCACGGCGCCGCAGGCATACAGGGTGCCCAGCCAGGTCTCGTTGTCCGTGTTGGGATAGTCCGGGGCCTTCATCTTCTGCACGTTCACCAGCACCACCGGCACGTCCAGATCCCGCACCGCCGGCAGCATGTTGTAGCTGGTGGCATAGGTCAGAAGCTGCAGGATCACCAGGTCCACATCCGCGGCGCGGAACTTGTCCCCCGCCGTCATGGCCTGCTCCTTGGTGGTCACGATGCCGCCGTCAATCAGCTCCACGGTGCCCGGAATCCGCTTCTTGAACACCTCGTACTGGCCCTGGAACTCGGGCACCAGCCCGGGGAACTGGGGCAGATAGGCTCCCAGCGCGATGGCGAAAACGCCGATTCTTGCCTTGGTCTCAACCAACATGGAAAACCGCCTCCTTCTGCATTTCTTTTTTTGTTATTTCTTCGGATCTGCTCCGTTCTTTCGCTTTTTAATCCTCTCCGGCAGTCCGCATCTGCACCGCCAGGTTGCCCAGGGCCGTGGCCTCGATGGGCAGGGCGATGACCTGCTTGCCCGTGGCCTCCTCCGTCAGCCGGTTCAGGAAGCCGTTCTTGGCGCCGCCGCCCACGATGTACAGCTTCGAATAGCTGCGCCCCGTGTTCCGCTCCAGCTCCTCGATGGCCTGCCGGTATCCCTGGGCCAGGGACCGGTAGGCGCAGCGGAAGTACCCCGCCGTGCACTTGGGCGGATGGGGCAGCTTCGCGTCAAAGGCTTCCTTCATGCTCTCCGGCGCCAGGAAGATGGGATCGTTGGCGTCCACCAGATGGTCGAAATGCTTCTCCTCCGCCTCGGCGGTGATCTCTCCCCAGGGCTTGTCCGGGCACAGCTCGCTCCGCAGCCGGTTCACCAGCCACATGCCCATGATGTTCTTCTGATACCGGTTGTAGCCCACGCCGCCCTCGTTGCTGTAGTTGGCGGCCTCGCTGTTTTCGTCCGTCAGGGGCTTCGGGGTCTTGACCCCCAGCAGGCTCCAGGTGCCGGAGGAGATATAGAGCTCCTGCCCCTCCATGGGGATCCCCTCCACGGCGCTGCCGGTGTCATGGGTGGCGCAGAGCACCACCTTCATGCCCTCGTATTCCCCCAGGACCTCTCCCGGCTGCCGCAGCTTCTGGAAAAGATGCCGGGGCAGCCCCAGGGCGTCCACCAGCTCCAGGTCGTATTCCCCGGTTTCCGCGCTCACCAGCCCGCCGGTGGTGGCGTTGGTGTATTCATGGGCCTTCACGCCGCAGAGCCTGTACATCAGCCAGCAGGGCAGCATCAGGAAATCCGTCACGCCCTCCAGCCGGCCCGCCGCCTGGTCCGCCATCAGCTGATAGACGGTATTGAAGGGCTGGAACTGAATTCCGGTATGCCGGTACAGGGTGGAGAAGGGCACCTTCTCATGGACGGCGGGGATCACCGCCTCCGTGCGCCCGTCCCGGTAGGCGTATCCGGGAAGCACCTCCCGGTCCCCCTGCATCAGAACATAGTCCACCCCCCAGGTATCCACCGACAGGCTCACAATGTCCGGAAAAGCCGCCTTCGCCCGCCGGATTCCCTCCCGGACGTAGCCCTCCAGCTCCTCCAGATCCCAGACCAGGTGGCCCTCCCGCTCCTTCACCCCGTTGGGAAAGCGGAAGACCTCCTCCGTGCGCAGCTGTCCCGCTTCCTTCCAGCCGACGATATGCCGGCCGGAGGAGGCGCCGATATCCACCGCAAGAAACCGTTTCACGCCGCACCCTCCCGTACTTTGAAATTCCAGGTTAGCCATCCCTTCAATTGTATCGGCAAAGCCCCGGAAAAGCAAGAATTTTTTCAGGGCCTCCGGCCGCCTTTTTCCGGCTGCAGGCGGGCATTTTCCCCGTTTCCCGCCGGGCGCGTCCCGGTTCTCCATGGAGCCGGCTTGAATTTTCCGCCGCTTCGGATATAATCTTCCGGGACCCTTTGAGCGGGTCCCCTGAATTTCTGAAACGGAGTGGAAGCATGGATCAGGAAAGAAACACCGCCCTGCTGGCGGAGGAATTCAAGCTGCGGCCCCAGCAGGTGGCCGCGGTCATCGGCCTGCTGGACGAGGGGAACACCATCCCCTTCATCGCCCGGTACCGCAAGGAAAAAACCGGCTCCCTGGACGATCAGGTGCTGCGGGAGCTGTCCGAAAGGCTGGATTACCTGCGGAATCTGGACAAGCGCCGCGGGGAGATTGAAAAGGCCCTGACGGATCAGGGCGTCCTCACCGAGGAGCTGCGGGCGGATCTGACCAAAGCCTCCGCCCTCTCCGAGCTGGAGGATATCTACCGCCCCTTCCGGCCGAAGCGCCGCACCCGGGCCACCATCGCCAAGGAGCGGGGGCTGGAGCCCCTGGCCCTGTGGCTGATGATGCAGCTGCCCAAGGGGGATCCGGAAGCCGAGGCCGCGAAATATGTGGATCCGGAGAAGGAGGTGCCCGACGTCGAGGCCGCTCTGGCCGGAGCCCGGGACATCCTGGCGGAATCCGTCAGCGACGACGCCGCCCTGCGGAAGGTCCTGCGGGAGCTGCTGCTGCGGGAGGGCGTGGTGGAAACCAAGGCCGCCAAGGAAGAGGACAGCGTCTACGCCATGTATTATGACTACCGGGAGCCGGTGGCCCGCATGGCCGCCCACCGGATTCTGGCGGTGAACCGGGGCGAGCGGGAGGAGTTCCTGAAGGTGAACCTCCTGGCCCCGGAGGAAAAGGCGGTGGCCGAGGTGAAGCGCAGCTGCGTCCGCCCCGGCTCCCCCGCCTCCCGCCAGGTGGAGGCCGCCTGCGAGGACGCCTGGGAGCGGCTGCTCTTTCCCTCCCTGGAGCGGGAGGTCCGCAACGAGCTGACCGACCGGGCCAACGTCCAGGCCATCCGGGTCTTTTCCCAGAACCTGCACCAGCTGCTGATGCAGCCTCCCGTCAAGGGCAAGGTGACCCTGGGGGTGGACCCGGGCTTCCGCACCGGCTGCAAGCTGGCGGTGGTGGATGAAAACGGCAAGGTGCTGGATACCGGCGTGGGCCACTTCACCCTGCCGGGGCAGGAGGCCGCCAAGGCCGCCTCCGCCCGGCTGATCAAGGGCTTTGTGAGGAAGTACGGCG
>CAZRLU010000268.1:0-3195 GCA_964600995.1 uncultured Oscillospiraceae bacterium
CTTCCGAGATGATGACCTCTGTGTGGTCGCTGCCGATATAGTCCGCCACCATGCGGGCATACTTCAGGTCGATGGCGTCCACATCCATGCCGATGGCAAAGGTGCGGATCGGGTGATTCAGCATTTTCTGCGCGATGGCGCAGACCAGGGAGGAATCCAGCCCGCCGGACAGGAGGAAGCCCAGCGGCGCATCCGCGTCCAGCCGCTTTTCCACGCCGTCCATCAGCAGCCGGCGAAGCTTCGGGCAGACCTCCTCCTCCGTTTTCATCGTGAAATAGCCGACATAGGCCGGATCGGCATACTGGACGAATTCGCCGTCTATCCAGTAGTGCCCGGGCGGGAAGGGGAGAATGGTGTCGCACATGCCGATCAGGTTCTTCGGCTCGCTGGCGAAGGCCATGCCCCCGCCCCGGACCTCCCCGTAATAGAGGGGCCGGATGCCGATGGGATCCCGGGCGGCGATGAGCTTCTGCTGCCGGCCGTCCCAGAGCACCAGGGCGAATTCCGCATCCAGGGTTTTGAACATCTCCACCCCGTACTCCCGGTAGAGGGGCAGCAGGATTTCGCAGTCGCATTCGCTTTGGATGGGATAGGTTTCCATCAGCCGGGCCCGCAGGGGCCGGAAGCCGTAGAGCTCGCCGTTGCAGACCACCCAGTCGTCCTCCAGGCGGAAGGGCTGCATGCCCTCCTCGTGCAGGCCCATGATGGCCAGGCGATGGAAGCCCAGGAGGCCGCCGGGGATCTCCACCATGCGGCTCATATCCGGACCCCGGGAGAGGGTCCGGTCAAAGCAGGTTTTCACCAGGTCCCGGGGAAACCGGGCGCCGGTCATTCCCAAGATTGAACACATCTTTTTTTCCTCCGGTTTCTGTCAATTCTGTCAGTCTTTTTTCCTCAAAAGCCCTGAAAGCCGGCTGGCGGCCTCCCGGGTATTGGCGGGATCGCCGAAGGTGGAGAAGCGGAAGAAGCCCTCGCCGCAGGCGCCGAAGCCGGCGCCGGGGGTGCCGATGACCTGGATTTCATTCAGCAGCAGGTCGAAGAACTCCCAGCTGCCCAGGCCCTCCGGGCATTTCATCCAGATATAGGGAGCGTTTTTTCCGCCCCAGTAGCGGACGCCGGCCTCGTCCAGGGCCTGCATCAGCACCCGGGCGTTCTCCTTGTAGACCCGGATGTTCTCCTGAATCTGGCTCTGGCCCACCTCGGTGAAGACGGCGGCGCCGCCCCGCTGGAGGATGTAGGAGACGCCGTTGGTTTTCGTGGTCCGGTTGCGGACCCACATGGCGTTCAGGGAGAGGCCCCGGCGCTCCAGGTCCTTCGGAATCACGGTATAGCCCAGGCGGGTGCCGGTGAAGCCGGCGGTCTTGGACAGGGAGCAGATCTCGATGGCGCAGGTCCGGGCGCCGGGAATCTCGAAGATGCTGTGGGGCAGATCCTCTTCGATAAAGGCTTCATAGGCGGCGTCGAAGAGAATCAAGGCGCCCCGGGCGTTGGCCCAGTCCACCCAGCGGGAGAGCTGCTCCCGGCTGTAGGCGGCGCCGGTGGGATTGTTCGGGGAGCAAATATAGACCAGCTCCGCCTCCAGCCCTTCCTCCGGCAGGGGCAGGAACTGATTCTCCGGCCCGGAGGGCAGATGGAGAATCTCCCGGCCCGCCATGATGTTGGCGTCCACATAGGCGGGATAGGCCGGCTCCATGATCAGGGCCCGGTTGCTGCGGTCAAAGAGATCCAGGATGTCCCCCAGCTCGTCGCTGGCGCCACTGGAGACGAAGACCTCCTCCGGGGAGAGGGTGATACCCCGCTTCCCGTAATGCTGCGCGATGGCTTCCCGCAGGAAGGGAGCGCCGCACTCGGGCATATAGCCATGGAAGCTGGATTTTTCCCCCTGCTCGTCCACGGCCCGGTGCAGGGCCTGGATGACGGCGGGCACCAGGGGCAGGGAAACGTCGCCGATGCCCATGCGGTACAGGCGGGCGCCGGGATGGGCCCGGAGCCAGGCCTGGGTCTTCTCCGCAATATGATGAAAAAGATAGGACTCCTTCAGATTCGCGTAGCTGAGATTGGGGGTCAGCATGGGATCACCTCCGAGTATTTTCCGCGGGAATACGGATGAAATAAAAAAGAGGCAGGGGCGTCCTTCCGCAGGACGCCCTTGCCTTGCCTCGAGGGTATGGTAGCACCGGGAAAGCCGGCGTGTCAAGCAGAGGAAGGACTCAGAACAAAGAGAATACAAGGAAGCGCTGAAGCCGGATGGGGAGAGGGAAGAAGAAAATGAGACTGGGAACCGTCCCCAAGTCTAAAACAAAGGGAATACAATCTGCCCCCTTGACAGGGGCGGGGCAGGATGGTAGGATACGCGCAACAGGGCAAGGGCGCCGTGAGAAGGCGCGTCTTGCTCTCTTTCTTTTTATGGAAACTCAGGGCGGACGTGCCCCGGAGGAGGAAGGCCGCGAAGGCGCGGACGGCTTCCCCGGAATGAAAGAAACCGGTATTTCCGGGAAGAAACAAGCTGATGGGAGGACAGAGTGATGAGCAGGTACACGAAGGAAGACATCATCCGCATGGTACGGGAGGATGACGTGGAATTCATCCGCATGCAGTTTACGGACATTTTCGGCCAGCTGAAGAACGTGGCCATCACCGCCAGCCAGATCGAGAAGGCGGTGAACAACGAGATCATGATCGACGGCAGCAGCATCGAGGGCTTCGTGCGCATCAATGAGAGCGACCAGTATCTGCGGCCGGACCTGGACACCTTCGCGATCCTGCCCTGGCGGCCCCAGCACGGGAAGGTGGCCCGCCTGATCTGCGACGTGTTCAATCCCGACGGAACCCCCTTCGCCGGGGATCCCCGGGGCGTGCTGAAGAAGGTGCTGAAGCGGGCGGAGGATATGGGCTATTCCTTCAACGTGGGGCCGGAGATGGAGTTCTTCCTCTTCCAGACCGACGGCAACGGCCGGCCCACCACCACCACCTCCGACGAAGCGGGCTACTTCGACCTGGGCCCCCTGGATCACGGGGAGGGCACCCGGCGGGAGATCTGCATGGCGCTGGAGCAGATGGGCTTCGAGATCGAGGCCAGCCATCACGAGGTGGCGGCCGGCCAGCACGAGATCGACTTCCGCTACGCGGACGCGCTGACCGCGGCGGACAACATCATGACCTTCAAGCTGGCGGTCAAGACCCTGGCCCAGAAGA
>CAZRLU010000269.1:0-3194 GCA_964600995.1 uncultured Oscillospiraceae bacterium
GTGGAGCTGAGCGCGGAGAACAAGCGGATGCTGATGATTCCCCGGGGCTTCGGCCACGGCTTCAAGACCCTGACGGACGACGTGGAGTTCATCTACAAGGTGGACCGGCTCTACAACAAGGAATGCGACCGGGGCATCCGGTTCGACGATCCGGAAATCGGCGTGGACTGGGGCGAGGTGGAACGGGAGCTGCTGAGCGCGAAGGATACCCAGGCTCCGACCCTGGCGGAAAGCGACTGCAATTTTGTGTATGAGAAATAAAGACGGGGAGAAGAAGATGCCCTTGCCGGAGAAGCTGCTGTTTTTTGATATCGACGGAACGCTGTTTGATGACGAGCGCCGGCTTCCCGCCTCCGTGACCCCGGCCCTCAGAAGGGCCCGGGAAAAGGGCTGCGGCATTATCATCAACACCGGGCGCACCCTGTGCAACGGGGAAAAGCGGCTGGATGAAATGGGCGTGGACGGCTGGAGCATGGGCTGCGGCACCCGGGTGATCCTGGGGGGCAGGACCCTGCGGGCTCTGGAGTATGACGCGGAGCAATCCCGGGCCATGCTGGAGGTGTTCCGGAAGGCGGGCATGCCCACGGTCTACGAGTGCGACACCGCCATGTATTTTGACCCCCAGTGCCCGCCCCATCCGGCGGCGGAAGGCTTCCGGGCCTTCGCGGACCAGCGGGGAATCTCCCGGGATATCCGGGAGGGGGACCCGGAGTTCCGGTGCGTGAAGATGTTCGTCTTCGGGGAGGAAAAGCGGGTGAAGGCCCTGCTGGACAGCCTGCGGGATCTGGGTGCGCCCTATGAGGCCATTCCCCGGGGGGATCTCGGGTGGGAGCTGGTGCCGGAGGGCTGCTCCAAGGCCCTGGGGATCGAGGTGATCCGGAAGGCGCTGGACGTGCCGCTGGAAAACTGCTACGCCTTCGGGGACAGCGAAAACGATCTGTCCATGCTGTGCCATGTGCCCCACGGGGTGGCCATGGGCAACGCGCCGGAGGAGGTCAAGGCCCGGTGCGCCTATGTGACGGACCGGCCGGAGGAGGACGGGATCGCCCACGCCCTGGAGCGCCTGGGGCTGATCTGAGCCTTTCCGGATTATTCCGCTCCGGACTGCAGAAGAAATCCAAAACAGATGAAGACCCTTCCGGCGTGAAGCCGGAAGGGCCGTTTTCTTTTGGGGGACCGTGCCCGGGGAAGCCTCCTTTCGGACGCCCCGGGAAAGCGTCCCTTTCCTCAGGGAACGAGAATCACCTTGACCGAGGCGCTGGAGTGGGCGACCTGGTAGGCCTGGTCCCACTCCTCCAGGGGGAAGCGGTGGGACACCACGCCCTCGGCATGGTACAGCTTCTTCCGGAAGCCCTCGATGACGGTGGGATAGCAGTCGGGGCTGAGCTGGGAGCCGCGGATGACGATCTCCTTGGCGTCGCCGATGATGCTCCAGTCGATGGTGGAGGGGCCGGACATGACGGAGAACTCCACGAAGGTGCCGCCCTTGCGGATCATATCCAGACCCTGCTGCACGGCGGAGGGGTGGCCGGTGGCTTCAATATAGACATCGCAGCCCACGCCGCCGGTCAGGTCCCGGACCTGCTTCAGGGCATCGGTTTCCTTCGGGTTGAGGACCACATCGGCGCCGAACTTCTTCGCCAGCTCCAGACGGTGATCCATCAGATCCAGCACGATGAGGCAGCGGCAGGGGAAGAAGGCGCGGATGGCCTGAATCATGCCGAGGCCCAGGGTTCCGGCGCCGGCCAGCACCACGGTGTCCTCCGGGGTGATGCCTGCCTGACGTACGCCCCGCAGGGAGCAGGCGAAGGGCTCGATGAGGGCGGCCTCCTCCAGGGTGAACTCCTCCGGCACCCGGTAGTTGCGGGAGCCCCGGGGCAGGACAGCGTATTCCGCCATGCCGCCGTTAAGGAAATGCTTGAAGCCGTACACATTATGGGGATCGCAGAGGTGATACAGGCCGCGCTTGCAGTACCAGCATTCGCCGCAGGGAACGATCTGCTCGGAGATCACCCGGTCGCCGACCTTGAAGCCGCCGGGCACCTCGCCCCGGATTTCCACAACCCGGCCGAAGAATTCATGACCCGGGGTGAAGGGGGGCTCCACGTAGGCCGGCATACCGTCGCCGCCCCAGAAGCGAGAGACGCCGTCCCGGGCCTTCACATCCCCGGCGCAGATGCCGCAGGCTTCGACTTTGATCAGCATGTCCCCGTCCCGGAGCTCCGGAAGGGGAACGGTTTCCAGGATATAACGGTCCCGGGCGTGGGCTTTGACGGCTCTCATGGTGTGATTCATGCGAATACCTCCTTTATTCAACTCGGGAAAGAGAAATTGACACAGAAGAAAGTTCATCCGGGAGAACCCAAACGCCATGAAGCACGCCTGCGAAATCGTGGCGGACGATGTGAAGCTACTGGTGCAGGGAATCATTCAGGAAGCCGGAGCGGACGGCGTGTTCTACAGCGTGCAGAACGGCGAGGTCAGCCGTTTCACCTATGAGGAGTACCGAGACTGGGTCACCCCCAGCGACAAGGCTGTGCTGGACTGCGCCAACAGCCTCAGCGACATGAACGCCATCCACTTCTGCACCTGGGAGGAGGAGCCGAACCGGCTGAGCGTGTGGAAGAATCAGGTCAGCACCAGAATCCAGAGGAAGACGGCGGGAACGGAGCAGAGGGTGGTAAACACCACAAGCTGGGTGGCAAACTCCGGATCCCGGTTGTACTTGGCCGCCAGCATGGTGGTGGTGGCGCCGGCGGGCATGGCCGCCAGCAGCACGCTGACGCCGGTCACAAGGCTGCTGATCCCCAGGAGCCTGCAAAACGCAAACACCAGCAGCGGCATCAGCACCAGCCGGTGCAGGGTAAACCACAGGATGGTCCTGTCCACCAGGCGCCGCAGATCCATCCGGCTGAGGATCATGCCGATCATCATCATGGTCAGGGGCGTATTGCAGGCAGCGAGGCTTTCCAGAGGCGGACGCAGAAAGGCGGGGAAGGGGATGCCGGTGGTCATGAAAACCACGCCCAGCAGGCAGGCGATCACGCAGGGATGGGTGGCAATCTTCCGCAGGGCCTTTTTCCGGTCGGTTTCCCCCGAATAAACCGCCAGGCCCCTGGACCACATCATGATCCGCTGAGGGACGAGATACACGCTGGCCAGCATCAGGCCGGGAGCCCCGAACACCCCCTGGG
>CAZRLU010000270.1:0-3184 GCA_964600995.1 uncultured Oscillospiraceae bacterium
CCGTATTCATAGCGGATGGTGCAGCCCATGGCCGGCAGATCCAGGCTGCTCAGGCTGTCCATGAAGCAGGCGGCCAGCCGTCCCAGACCTCCGTTGCCCAGACCGGGTTCCGGCTCCTCCTTCAGAACATCCCGGATATCGATGCCCAGCTCCTTCAGAGCTTCCGTATATTCCTTGCTGGAAACCAGGTTCAGCATATTGGTATACATGCTGCGGCCCATCAGGAATTCCACGCTCAGATAATACAGACGCTTCTTCTTGCTCTTTTTCCTTTCTTCCCGGGAAATCATGTATTTCTGCATGATCTGATCCCGAACCGTGGAGGCCACGGCCCGATAGATCTGATGATTGGAAGCTTCCTCGATGGTCAGCCCATTATACCGTTGTACCTTCCCCACGATGGAGTTTTTGATGGATTCCTTGTCAAACTTGGTGGTTGGCATGTGCTCCTCCTTCAGTTTCCAGTGCCTTGCGAAAAACTCGCGTTGTCCAGTATATCTTATTTCCTTGGTTCTGACAAGTTTTCCGGCTGTTTTTCCCAAAATTCCGCGGCCCGGGCCAGATCCCGGCTGATCTGAGCCTGCAGCGCCTCCCTGGAAGGGAACCGGCGCTCCGGCCGCAGGAATTCCAGAAGACCGATCCGGGCCTCCTGTCCGTACAGGTCCACCCGCTGGTCCGGAATGAAAACCTCCACCGTGGTCCTTCCGGAGGGCAGCGTCGGCTGGTTCCCGATGTTGGCGATTGCGTTCCATCTCTTTCCGCCGCTTTCCATCCGGCACAGGTACACCCCGAAGGCCGGCAGCAGCTTCCGGGAAGAGGTCTGAATGTTGGCGGTGGGAAATCCGAGGCGGCTTCCCTCATGCTTTCCCCCCACCACGGGGCCGGAGATCTCGTAGGCATAGCCCAGCATCTCGTTGGCCGCCTCCAGGTTTCCCCGCTTCAGATGCTCCCGGATGGCGCTGGAGGAAATGATCTCCCCCGTCTCCGTCCGGACCGGGGGCACGATCAGCACCTGATATCCGTGCTCCGCCCCGTCCCTTCGCAGCAGCTCCGGATTTCCCCGGCCCCCGCTGCCGAAGCTGTAGTTCCAGCCCGCGGCCAGGCCCCGGACTTCGCATTCCTCCTCCAGGGCCCGCAGAAAGTCCTCCGGCTCCGTTTCCGCCGTTTCCCTGGTGAAGGGAATCACCCGAACCTCGTCCACCCCGCACTCCGCCATGCGCTCCGCCTGCTCGGCGGCCGTCTGCAGCAGGCCCGGCGCCGCCTCCGGCCGAAGGATCTCCAGAGGATGCCGGTCGAAGGTGCAGGCCCTCAGCTCAGCGCCCAGGCTGTCCGCCAGTTTCCGCGCCTGCTGCAAAAGCTCCCGGTGCCCCCGGTGAACCCCGTCAAAGGTCCCCAGGGCAATGACTCTCGGCCCCGTCCGGGTCCCTGTCTGGATCAGTTGCATCCCTTTCCCCCTGTTCTTCCGTCTTTTCCGCCGCCCCGTCCCGCGGATCCTCTTCCGGCGCCGGGAAAGCCTCCGGCGGAATCTGCATTCTCCAGGCCAGCTCCGCCCCCTGCCGCTGGGCAATTCCCCGGAAGCTGTCTCCCAGATAAACCCGGGTGATTCCTCCCTCCGGTGGGGCATCCCCCTGCATCTTTTCCAGGGGCATCCTTGCACCTGCGTTCACCCATTTCGCCATCCAGCCCGGCGCCTGCATGCGCCGCAGATGTCCAAGGGGTGCGTCCATGGGGGTCAGCCGCTCCGCCAGCGTTCCCGCCGCGGCCAGCTCCCGGGCCTCCTCCAGCGTCAGGCCCTCCTCCAGCCGGAAGAAGCCGCTGCGGGTCCGGACCAGGCTGCGCATATGGGCGGGGCAGCCGCACAGCTGTCCCAGGTCATGGCAGATGGAGCGGATATAGGTCCCCTTGCCGCAGACGATGCGGAGGCGAAAGCCGTGGTCCGGCTCCTCTCCCGTCAGCTCGATGCGCTCCACATGCACCATCCGCTCCGGAACCTCCGCGGTTTTCCCCGCCCGGGCCAGGTCGTAGAGATGCCTTCCTCCCAACTTGATGGCGCTGTACATGCTGGGTTTCTGCAGAATATCCCCGGTGAGCCGGGGCAGCATCTCCCGGATTTTCTCCGCGTCCGGCCAGCCTTCTCCCCGCTCGGTCACATTTCCCGTAGCGTCCTGGGTATCCGTCGCCGTTCCGAAGGCGCAGACCGCCTCGTACTCCTTTTCCTTGTCCACCAGATAATCAAAGAGCCGCGTGGCTCTTCCCAGCATCACTGGGAGCACCCCCGCGGCCTCCGGATCCAGCGTCCCGGCATGGCCGATCCGCTTTTCCCCCGTCAGGCGCTTCAGCACTCCCACCACCGCTGCGCTGGACATGCCGACGGGCTTCCTGATATTCAAAAAACCGTTCATTGCTCTTCCTTCGCCAGGTAATCCTTCATGGCCTGCAGCACCTGCTCCACCCGTTCCTCCAGGCTCCCGGAGATGCTGATCCCCGCAGCCCGGGCATGGCCTCCCCCGCCGAAGGCGGCGGCAATGCCGTCCACCGCCAGGGGCGCCCGGCTGCGCAGGCTGAACTTGATCCGTTCGCCGTCCTCCCGGGCCAGCAGGGCCATCCGGGTGCCGCAGGTTTCCAGTCCGTAGTTCACCACGTTGTCCGCATGCTCCCCCAGGGCCCCGAGCTCGTCGAGGTCCCTTTGGGTCAGCGTCATCACGGCGATTCTTCCCTCCGCCTCAAAGCGGGTCCTCTCGATGGCTCTTCCCAGCACCTTCAGATGCAGCTTATCCTTCTCCCGGAAAAGCCGCATGCTCAGATCCGCCAGCGGAAGCCCGGCCTCCACCAGCTCTGCCGTCACCCGAAAGGCCTCCGGGTCCGTGCAGTCAAAGGAAAAGTTTCCCGTGTCCGTGCTGATGCCCGTATAGAGGCATTCCGCGATTTCCCGCGTCAGCGGGATTTCCATCACGCGCAGCTGCTCCCGGATCAGGGCGCAGGTGGCGGAGGCCTCCCCGTCCACGCTGTTGCATTCCGTATACTCCGGATTGGTTCCGTGGTGATCGATCTGGGCGCTGTGGGCGCAGCGGGCCTTCAGCGCGCCGCATTTCCCGAGCCGGGCCGGGTCGCTCACGTCCACCGCCAGGAAAAGATCATAGTCCTCCCGGTTGTCCCGGGGAAAACGGATCTCCGCAGCCCCGGG
>CAZRLU010000271.1:0-3155 GCA_964600995.1 uncultured Oscillospiraceae bacterium
AATACCGGAGCAACTATCTGGGCGCGAAGGTAACGGAGACGGACGACTGGTGCTTCCGGAAGCGGAACGGGGTGGCCGACGGATACCAGATGGGCGGGACGGACTGCTATCAGGCGTTCGGCATTTCCTACTGGAACGGGGAGGACTCGGAGAAGCTGAAGGCGGATCTGCGGAAGGTTTACGGCATGCGCGGCGGGAAGGAAAACCTGTGGGAACAGGTGCCTTTGAAGATTATGCGGAAGAATTACCGGCTGGAGATTCGGGAATGCCGCAAGTCGGACATTATTGAGATCGACAATTTTATGGAGCTGATCGCCGCGGACCCGAGCTACGCGCGGTACCCTGGGTTTGAAGGGTTTAGGGTATAGGGTTTAGGGTATAGGTCCATTTTTCGCAATGGCTTTTTCGTTTTGTCTGGATTAGGTATGGGAGTTTGGGAAACGAAAAAGAAGAAAGACAGAAAGAAAAGTGGGCCGAAAAGAATCGAAACCAACGCAGGCCCCACTGGGGCCTGCGCCCCATAGGCCCACGGAGCCTGCGCCCCATAGGCCATAGGCCCACATTGAGTATTATAATAGGAGCAGAGGAACAGCAGCATGAAGACATCAGTCAATTTGAACAACAAAACAATCCTCGTTACGGGTTCGCCGGGGTTTATCGGGGCGAATCTGGTTTTGCGGCTTTTGGGGGAGATGACGGGGGGAACGATCGTTTCGCTCGACAACATGAACGACTACTATGATCCCGGGCTGAAGGAATACCGGCTTGGGCTGATTGAAGAGGCCGCGAAGGCTTCTCCGGTTCGGCATTGCTTCATTCGGGGCGACCTGGCGGATTCGGCTTTGATCGGGCAGCTTTTTGCGGAGTACCGGTTTGACGTGGTGGTGAATCTGGCGGCGCAGGCGGGCGTGCGGTACAGCATTGATCATCCGGCCGTGTATATCAGTTCCAACCTGATCGGCTTCTACAACATCCTGGAGGCCTGCCGGCACAGCTATGACCGCGCCGACGGGGTTTACGCCGGGGTGCAGCATCTTGTGTACGCGAGCAGCAGCAGCGTCTACGGCGGCAACAGGAAGGTGCCGTTCTCAACGGACGATCCGGTGGATCATCCGGTGTCGCTTTACGCGGCGACGAAAAAATCCAACGAGCTGCTGGCGCATGCTTATTCGAAGCTTTACAATATCCCATCCACCGGGCTTCGGTTCTTCACGGTGTACGGCCCTGCCGGGCGGCCGGATATGTTCTACTACAGCGCGACCCAGAAGCTGGTGGCCGGGGAGAAGATCAGGATCTTCAACTACGGCGACATGAAACGGGATTTTACGTTTGTGGATGACATCGTGGAAGGGGTGTGGCGCGTGATGCAGGGCGCGCCGGAGAAGGCGGTCGGAGAGGACGGCCTGCCGATTCCGCCCTACGCCGTGTACAACATCGGCGGAGGGACGCCGGAGAATCTTTTGGATTATGTCGCGACGCTGCAGGAGGAACTGGTGCGGGCCGGGGTGCTGCCGGCGGATTATGACTTTGAGGGCCACCGGGAGCTGGTGGGCATGCAGCCCGGGGACGTGCCGGTGACCTATGCCGATTCTGCGGCCCTGGAGCGGGATTACGGCTTTACGCCCCGGATCGGGATCCGGCAGGGGCTGCGGGCCTTCGCGGAATGGTACGCGGAGTATTACGGCAAAAAAGCGGAATAAAAAGGGAAACCTGAAGGGAAGCATCTGCCCGGCCGGGACCGGGAACAGAAAGGAGCCGGGGCGTTTGCCCCGGCTCCGGGTTTGTTTTGGATTTGGTACATTGGGGACTGACCCCCAATGTACCATTATTTCACTTCAGGAAGGAGACGGCGACCATCGGGTTGCCCCGGAAGGCTTCCCACGAGGAGTTTCGGGACGGGAGCCACAGGCTGATCTTCTGGCTGCAGCCGTCAAAGACGTCCGCCGGGATGACCGTGTCGGCGCCGCGGACGACGACCTCCAACAGGGAATCGCTGTCCGCGAAGGCTCTGGAGCCCACCGCGGTGCAGGTGGCCGGGATCTCGATTCGCTGGGCGCCCGTGCCGGCGAAGGCTTCCGCCTCAATCTCCGTCAGAGCCGCCGGCAGCGTCATGGTCCGGACCGCCTCGCCCGTAACCTTAACCTGCAGGGTGATGGATTCCATCTCCCTGCCTTTGTTGTCCAGGCAGAAGAGTTCTACGCTCAGCGTGTCTCCGGCCATCACCTTGTGCTTGCCCAGGCTGTCCGGCTGGACGCTTACGTAGGTGTAGGGAGAAGGCATGTAGATATCCTGATGGAAAGTATTGGCATACAGGGAGCCGAATCCATCACTTTCGATTCCGACGAAGGCCGTATCCCAGCCGTCGGGCCAGAGCACCTCCAGGATCATGCCGTCGCCCACCTGGATGGTTTCCGGAGCGCGCAGCACCTGAATGGCCGAGATGGCCGGAGTTTCCTGCGCGGTAACCATGAGCCGGCCTGCCGGGGACCATACGTCTCCGATCCGTCCGCTGACGGTTACCCGGTAATCTCCTCTTTCCTCTGCCAGAATCCGGAAGGAGTCTCCGCTGGAGCTCCGGTCGTCGCCGAAGCCGCCCTCGGTGGAGAGATACTTGCAGTAGATTTCGTCATACTCCCGGTTCAGGGTGATCCATGCGGGAATATTGACATACAGAGGATCGGCCTCCAGGGTCAGCACCGGCGCCGCCGGCTGATCCGGGTTGGCGGTGATCGTCAGGGGATAGGTAACGGTATTGGTTTCGTAGCCGTCCGCCTGCAGTACGGCGGTTACCTTATACTCGCCTTCCTCCAGCTTGTAACCGTTGAGGATAATGGAGGTATCGGTTTTCAGGTGCAGATAGCTGCTCATGTACCAGCGATCCCAGTCGTCGTCTCCGACGCCAAGCCGGTCGAAGTACAGGGTGCCGTCCTGATTTGCCACGCCGGGCAGGGATACCCACTCCAGGGTCAGATCCTTGCCTGCGGGCCATTCCGTGGGAACCGACAGGCCAATGGGAGCGGGGATGAGGGTCTGGGGTTCATGAATCGTCAGGTTGTAGAATCCCCTGCTGCTGGGGGCATAGCCATCCGCGCCGGCTTCAATCCACAGCCAGTAAGTCCCGCCTACGGGTGCGTCTGCATTCCAGTCTTCCAGGG
>CAZRLU010000272.1:0-3110 GCA_964600995.1 uncultured Oscillospiraceae bacterium
GTGTTTACCTTCTGCTAAAAATCCTTCTGCAATAGCACAGCCGGCAAAAGGAGCATCCTTTCCTCCCGTCCGCCGGGACGGTTCCGGCCTCTTATTCGATCCGGATGCCGTAGATATTGTTTTTATTCTTTTCCGTGGTGCCCACCACCATCATGCCGTCATACACCGCGGGGCTTGCCTCAATGGCCCCGTCGATCTGCAGGAAGGCCTTCTCCTCGCCGGTCAGGCCGTCCAACATCCGCACGGTGCCGTCCCCGGCGCACTGGATCAGCGCGCCGTTCCCCGCTTCGTCATACACCGCCACCGGGGAGGAATAGGCCAGCCCCGTCAGCTCATGCGCCCAGGCCACGCTGCCGTCTTCCTTCCGCAGGGCCACCAGCGCCGCGGTTCCCTCGCCCAGGCCCAGGCTTTCCCGGCCCTCGTCGCTCAGGTTGTTCACCGCGTAGTACACATAGTCCGCCAGGCCGTTCTGGCCCACCACCGGGGAGGCCCGGAAGCCGCTGACCGTCTTGCCCTTGGTATCCTTCTTCACGCCGAAGGCCGCGCTCCACCGCTCCTCGCCGGTCAGGGCGTCGAAGCACTTCACCTCGGCGTCCCCCTTCTTCCGGCTGGACAGCAGCGTCGCCGTATACAGATCCAGCCCGTCCTCCCCGTGCCAGTCCAGCGCCGGGGTGGATTCCACCGCGTCTCCCAGGGCCACCGCCCAGGCGGTGGTCATGGTGTTGGTATCCACGCAGCGGAGATAGCCGCCCATGTCAGCATAGTACACATACCGGTCGTACATCGCCACGGAGGCCTCCACCGCCGTGGCCGTGTCCTTCTCGCCCTTGGCCTTGGATTTCATCAGCACCGTGGCCGGGCTCTGGTTATAGGTGCCGGAGTTGTAGTCGAACTCCGCGTTCAGGTTGATCACATAGAGCATGCCGTTGGTGCCCGCGGTCACCAGGGTGCCCGTGGTCCGGTCGATCAGGGCCGAGGTCTCAAAGGATCCCACCTTGTTGTAGGGCCGGTTCCGCTTGGCGTCCAGCCCGTCGATCAGGCTCAGCTCCTTCATCAGATACAGGTTGTACTGCCGCAGGCCGATGGTGCCGGTCTTCGAGGCCATCTTCCGGGCAAACTGCCCCACGGTCAGGTAGGGGGCGCCGCCGGGATGCACGCTGGGCGCCGCCTTCATGGGATATCCCAGCTTGATGGAGTTGCGGGTTGCGGTGCCGTCCGCCAGATCCAGGAAATAGATCCGGCCGTCCAGCCCGGCCACGATGACCTCCTTCAGGCCGGATTTCTCCTGCTTGGAGGTATAGAGGTCGCTCTGCTCCCGGACCTCCTTGCTCCATTTCACGATGGCGGGCTGCCCCACCCATCCGATGCCGTAATAGGTCTGGCCCGAGCCCCGCACGGAGCCCGCCTCCGCCTTCCAGCTGACGGCGAGGCTGTCCGTGCCGGTGACCGTTCCCACCGCGGCGTTCTGCCGGAAGGCATCCGACCGGAAGGTCAGCACGCCGATCTTCTGCTTGGTGTATTCTCCCAGGGTCGGCATATGGATCTTTTCCTTGTCCGACCGGGCGTATTCCGCCACCTTCTTGGTGCCGTTGTAGATCACCGACGCGGAGATCAGCTTCGGATCCGCGCTCTCCGCCGCGGAAACCGTCAGCAGCGGCCGGGGCGTTTCCTCCGGGGTTCCCCCATCCGCGGTCTCTCCGCCGGCCACCGGCTCTGCGGCCGCAGGCTCCGCCGCGGGTGCTTCCTCGGCAGGCGCTTCCTCAGCAGGCTCCGCCATTCCCTCCGCGTCCTCCGGGAACCAGGCGGGCTCTTCCTCCGCCGCTTCCGCGGTCAGGGCAGCCTCCTCCGCTCCGTCATTCCCCGGCGCGGCGGGCTCCTCCGCCTGGGCGGGTTCCTCCTCATAGGCCGCCGCAGGGGCGTCCTCTCCGGTTCCTTCCCGCTCCGCGTCCCCGTCCTCTTCATCCTCGGGAACCTCCGGAGCGGCCGTGGGCGCCGGTGTGGGGGTGGGCTCCGGCGTCGGGGCAGGCGTCTCCGTGGCCACCACCTCCGGCAGCTCCGGCTCCGTCGTCACCCGGGGCAGCACCCGCACCTCCAGGCTCCGGTCCGTGTCCATCCAGTTTTCTCCCGCCAGGATCTGCAGCCGGATCACGCCGGAAAACTCCGCGTCCGTATGCCAGATCAGATCCCAGACGGGGGTCTCCCCCCAGCTGGTGGAGCGGCTGGTGGTCAGAATGTTCCCCTCCGCATCCAGCAGCCGCACATCCGAAACACCCCTCTCCGTCTGCACGTAGAAGAGCACATCCGTTCCATCCTCCCGGGTCTCCTGCCCGTTCTCGGAGAAGGCCAGCACCTCGTGGGGCTCCTCCCGGACCGGATTCAGCAGCCGCCGCACGGAGCCCAGCGGCCCCTCCTCCGGCAGCAGCAGAAGCCCGGCCAGCAGCGCTCCCACCGCCAGCAGCGCCACCACCGCCACGGTCAGGCCCTTCCGGCTCTTCCGGGGCGCCTGGGCGTTCCGCTTCGCGGGAACCGCGGGCCGTCCCCCGTATCCGGGATCCCGCCCGTCATCCCACTGGGGCGTCACATGAATGGCTTCCCGGGGATTTCTCGCGCTGGTTCCCCGCTCCTGCATCTCCTCCGCCAGCCGCGCCCGGCCGGCTTCGCTCATCCGGGCCCGGTCTCCGGCGCTCATGCCCATCCGGCCCGAGGCATAGCCGACCTGCTCCCGGCCTCTTCCCGAGGCGGGACGTGCGGCGCCCGGCCTTCCCGATGAGCGCACCGGGATCCGCATGGTATCGCCCATGGAATCCGGCTGCCGCTGGGCATAGCGGTTCGCCACCTCCCGGGCGGTCTCGCTGGTTCCCCGGATCTCCGCCGGCCGCGGAGGCTCCGCAGCCATCCGCTCCTCCTCGGCGAAACGCTCCGTCCGCCGTCTGCGGTGGTGGGGTACCTCCTCCGCCGCAACGGCGAGGCTTTCCTCCGGGGCGGGGCTGTTTTCCTCCGTCACGGCAGACCTGTCCGCCGCCGGGTTTTCCCGCTCCCGGACCGCCGGGGTCTCCTCCGGCCTGTCCGCCGCTTCCTCCGCTTCCCGGGCCGCCGGCTTTGTTTCCCGG
>CAZRLU010000273.1:0-3106 GCA_964600995.1 uncultured Oscillospiraceae bacterium
TCCTGGCCGTCGCAGCCGGGCCAGGTCCAGGAGCGCTTGGCGCTGGTCAGCTGCCAGCCGGTGATGGCGGGCTTTTCCTTTTCATAGACCGGGAAGACGGCGATCTTCGGGCCCTTCTCCAGCTCGAAGGAGATCCGGGTGTAATCCACCTCGGGGGTCTTCTTGCCGGTCATGTCGATCCGGCCGGTTCCGCCGCGGATGCTGTCCTCGGGGGCGTCGGTTCTGTAATCCGGAAACTCCGGACCGCCAAGACCGCATTCGCCGAGATAGTCCCAGCCGACCCAGACGAAGTCGCCCACCAGCTGGGGAACCTCCTTGGAGATCTCCCAGAAATCATAGGCGTCGCCGATGAGAGTTTCGGAGCCGAGAATCAGCCGGTCCGGATATTTGCGGGCGTCCTTGCGATAGCGCCAGTTGCCGTAGTTGTAGCCGGCGATATCCATGGCGGCGAAGGCGTCCCGGGTCTTCCAGTCGCAGGGGGGAAGCCAGGCGCCGAACTTCATGAAGTTGGTGCCGATTTTGGCGGCGAGCATATTATAGAACTCGGAGCCCACGGCCTTCTTCTTGGGCTTTGCGGCGGCGTTGTCCTGGGCGGCCTTCTTGGCGGCCTCCGCCTGCTGCTTGGCCTTCTCATCGCTGTAGACGCCCATGCCCATGGAGGAGAGGAAGTTGAAGAAGATATTGATGCCGCAGGTGACGGGGCGGGAGTCGTCCAGGCCGTGGAGATATTCGGTGAACTCCTTCTGCAGGGCGATGCCCTTGGGCTGTGCGGTCTCCGCCACCTCGTTGCCGGTGGAATAGATGATGACGCAGGGATGGTTGTAATCCTTGTCCACCATGTCCTTCATGTCCTGCTTCCACCATTCCCCCACATAGGAGGCATAGTCGTTCTGGGTTTTGTGCATATACCAGCAGTCCACATACTCGTCCATCATCAGCATGCCGAGGCGGTCACAGGCGTCCAGCAGATCCTTGGAGCAGGGATTGTGGGCGGAGCGGACCGCGTTGTAGCCCGCCTCCTGCAGGATGCGGATCCGGCGCTCCTCCGCCTCCGGATAGGTGCAGGCGCCCAGGATGCCGTTGTCATGATGGATGCAGGCGCCGCGGATGACGCAGCGCTCCCCGTTGAGGGCGAGGCCCTTTTCCTTGTCCCAGGTGAGGGTGCGGATGCCGAAGATCTCCTCCACCGTGTCGCTGCCGAAGCGGACCCGGGCGGTGTAGAGATGGGGAGAATCCGGGCTCCAGAGCTTCGCACCGGGGATCTCCAGCTCGAAGCGGCCTTCGCCCTTCGCGGAGGCGACGGCCTTTCCGCCGTCCAGGATCTCCAGGGACACCTCCCCGGGAACGGAGGTCTTCACCTCCACGGAGATCCGGGCGGGGCGGATGCCCAGGGTCCGGATCCGGACGCCGTTGAGAAGGATGTGCTTTTCGTCGGCGGCCCAGAGCCACACGGGGCGGAAGATGCCCGTGCCGGGATACCAGCGGGAATTGGGCTGATCGGCGTTGCGGGCGATGACGCGGATCTCGTTGTCCCCTTCGGGGCGGAGTTTTCCGGCGTCCACGTAGAAATTGGTGTAGCCGTAGGGGCGGAAGGCCACCTGCTCCCCGTTGATCCAGACCTCGGCGTTATGGTAGACGCTTTCAAACTCCAGGATCAGCTTCTTTCCCCGCAGCTCCTCCGGCAGGGTGAAATGCTTCACATATTCATAGTCGCCGCCCTCAAACCAGCCGATATTGGCTTCGCCGAGGCTGGTGGGAACCCGCGCCTCCGTGCGCATGGCGTCATGGGGCAGGGTGACGGGGACGGCGTCCCCCTCCCGGCTCAAAGGCTTGCAGGTCCAGTCCCGGTTAAAGTCAATTTTCCTCATGGTGGGTCCTCCTGATTCTTTACTTCATGAAAACGCAGGCGCCGCCCGGAAGCGTGCCTGCTCTGTTCCGGAAAAACGGGGAAGGGTCGGCGGCGGTAGGCTTACTTTCCGAACCGGCCGCGGTAGAAATCATAGATATAGGTCTTCTTCGCATGGGAGGTTTCGGTGGCCCGGTAGGCCGCGGCGATCTCCTCGAAGGTGGCGGTGGAGAGATCCACGGGTTTCTGATCCAGCACGTAGGGACCCCAGTCCCGGCCGGCGTGCTCCTGGGCGTACTCATGCTTGTAGGGATACTCGTTGGCCTTGTAACACCAGGAGGACCAGGCCCAGCCGTGGCGCTCAAAGTAGTCCACGGTGGCCTCCCAGTCCTTCACCTTGTTCCAGGCGTTGAATTCGCCGACATACACGGGGACCTTGGTGTTGCCCGTGAAGAGGTGCATAAGCCGGATCAGGCGCAGGCAGTTGATCTGGGAGAGGGGCGTCAGGTTATAGATGTGATATTCCGCCGCCACGTTTTCCCAGTTGTAGTTGCGGACGCCGGTGCCGTGGATCGGGAAGGTGAAGTATTCGATGAAGATCAGATGATCCGGATCCACCTTGCGGACGGCCTTGTAGAGCTCGTCATAGTAATCGGTGCAGACCTTGCCGCCGAACTTGCCCGGGGCCTTCCGGCACTCGTTCAGCAGATCGTAGCCCAGGACGATTTCCTTTCCCCGGTACCGCGCGGCGATCTGCTCCCAGAGATGGATGGTCTTGCGGCGGTTTTCGGGATTGCCGTAGAGATCGAAATGCTCGTCGTCCCCGCAGTGGAAATCCTGATTCTGGGAGCCCACGGCGCCGTGGAGATCCAGGACCACATAGAGGCCGT
This sequence comes from uncultured Oscillospiraceae bacterium, assembly GCA_964600995.1. Lineage (GTDB taxonomy): Bacteria > Bacillota > Clostridia > Christensenellales > Aristaeellaceae > Aristaeella. Next base: position 2,737 of record CAZRLU010000273.1, read on the forward strand.
ATTTCTCGCACATCTCCACCGTCCAGTCCACATAGCGGAAGCCGTCGGGACGGATGGTTTCCCCGTCGGTGGTCAGGTTCTGCCAGACGAAGGGCAGGCGGACGGTGTTCAGCCCCAGGGCGACGATCTCCTGGAAATCGGCCTCGGTGATATAGCTCTGCATATAGATATGATAAAGCTCGTCGATCTGCGCCTCGGTCAGGTTGGGATTGGCGCGCATGGCGCGCTCCGCCCGGGCCAGGGTGTAGACCCCGGTGTCGAAGGAGCCCACGTCCGCAGCGGACATATACATCTCCGGCACAAACCAGTTGCCCAGGTTGATGCCGCGAACCTGGAAGGGAGCGCCCGACGCATCCACAAGACGGGTTCC
>CAZRLU010000274.1:0-3101 GCA_964600995.1 uncultured Oscillospiraceae bacterium
TGCTGGGCGGAATTCTGAGAAGAATGGTTGCAACGAAAAGCCGGAAGTGATACAATGAGCCGTCCTGTATATCAAGGGAGATCAAGAAGCGTGGGAGAGGAGCAAGAGAATGGAAGTTACAGAGAAGACCCTGATCGGGGAAATCGTCAACAAGCATCCGGAAGCGGTGGAGGTGCTGCTGTCCATCGGTATGCATTGCCTGGGCTGCCCCGCCAGCCAGATGGAGAGCCTGGAGGAAGCCTGCATGGTGCACGGCTTTGAGGCGGCTCCCGTGGTGGAGGCCATCAACGCGCGGATTGCGGCCGCAAACTGAGGAAAGGAACGGCACAAGCAACGCATGATAGCTATTCGCAGAGCGGAAGAGAAGGATATTCCCCAGGTGCTGGATCTGCTGGGACAGATCCTGGAGGTGCACGCGGTGATCCGGCCGGATCTGTTCATCTCCGGAACGGTGAAGTATACGGGGGACGAACTGAAAACCATTTTTAAGGACGAGGTCCGGCCCGTCTTTGTGGCAGAGAACGAGGAAGGCAAGGTGGTGGGCTACTGCTTCTGCATCCTGCAGAAGGTGGAGCACGCCAACAACCTGCGGGATTCCCTGACGCTTTACATCGACGACCTGTGCGTGGATGAAGCCTATCGGGGCAGACACATCGGAAAGTCCCTGTGCGATTACGCCATGGCCTACGGCCGGCGGAAGGGCTGCTACGATGTGACTCTGAACGTGTGGGAAGGAAATGACGGAGGCCTGGCCTTCTATCGCAAGATGGGCTTCGGCGTCCGGAAGACCCTGATGGAAAAGATGCTTTGATCCGGGCGGGAACCCCGAACCAAAGCAAAGGCCGGAGCCGGAAGGCTTCGGCGGGAGAGAAATAACTGTGATCCGAAAAAAGATCATGGACAGAAAAGACCGGAGGCTGAAGGCCGCCGGTCCGGAATAATAAAGCGGGAGGCGCTTTCCCTTCGGAAGGCGCCTCCCGTTTTGCGTCCGGGGAACCCGGACTTCTGTTTGCTTTTTACTGGCTGACCGCGTCCACGATGGCCAGGGTCAGGGTCAGGTCGATGTACTCTCCGTCTTCGGGAACCTCCGTGGCCTGGCTCAGATCCACGCCGGTGCGGTAGACCTTCAGGGCCACTTCATCGCCCTCCTTCAGGCCGCTGATGACACCGGTCAGCTCCGAGGTGGAGGACACGATGGTTCCGTTGGCTTCCACGATGATGTCCCAGGGCTTCACGCCGGCCGCTTCCGCGGGGCTGCCGCTTTCCACTTCCATCACATAGACGCCGCGGGGCAGGGCACCGCTCTGCACGGCCGCGCCGGTGAGGGTGGTGATGGTGACGCCCATGCGGGGCTTGCCCTGCAGGGAGTTGTTCACCGAGGGCGCTCCGGAGGCGCTGTTCTTTCCGCTGTCGGCGGGAGCGGCCACATCGGCGTTCAGGGCCTTCTCGATGACGGTCTTGGCATCATTGACAGGGATGCACATGCCGATGGATTCCACGGTGGCGGTGGAGGAATACCGGCTGCCGGTATACTTCAGGGTCGGAATGCCCACCAGCTCGCCGTTCAGGTTGAACATGCCGCCGCCGCTGTTGCCGCTGTTGATGGCGGCATCCGTCTGAATCATGGTATTGACCACCTTGGTGGTGCGGCCGTAGCGATCCGTACTGGTGCCGGTGGAAATCTCCCGGTTCAGACCGGAGATGATCCCGGCGGTGACGGTGCCGTTGAAGCCGATGGGGTTACCGATGTTGAAAACCAGATCGCCGACCTGCAGGGCATCGCTGTCCCCCAGGGCCACGGGCTCCAGCTCCAGGCCGGGCACGTACAGCACGGCCACGTCCAGATCCTCATCGGCGGCCGCGACGGTGGCCTTCAGCAGGGTGGGTTCCGCGTTGCTGTCGTCAGAGACGGCCACCTCCAGGCTGCTGGCGCCGTCCACCACATGGTAGTTCGTCATGACATATTCCTTGGCCACGACCACACCGGAGCCGCTGCCGTACTTCACTTCCCGGTTGGAATCGGGATTGTTGTTGCCGTAGCCGTTGCCGTATCCGTTGCCATAGCCGCCGCCGAAGCCGAAGAAATCACCCCAGGGGAAGTAGCCGTAGCCGTTGCCGTAGCCGTTGCCGTAATTATTGGACACCAGCTGATAGTTGTTGACGCCGACCACGCTGCTCTTCACCCGGGAGATGGGCTCCACAAAGGGGGAAGAGCTGGAAGCGGTCATCACCGAGTTGGCCGCGCTGGCGGGCTGGGAAGCCATCAGGGTTGAACCGAGGAACAGGCAGGCGACTGCGAGCGCCAGATATCCTGCAAATTTCTTGCTCAGAATCTTTTTCATCATCTTCAAAATCCTCCTTTCCGGATTTCGGGATCAGTATATACCAGGTTTTTGTCCGGAATATGAACGGAATGTAAATGATTGCATGCAGGAAACCGGAAAAATCGCGACCAGATTCTTGAAATGTCTTATTTTGTAAAAAAAAACAAAGAAAATCCCCTTCTCAAGCGGAGGAGAATCATATATAATTACTCAGTCACCCCGAAGTGAGCGACCTAGTGGGAGGCTTTTCATGACGGATTTCGTGAGTACCTGGAATACCGAATCCTTTCTGACCTATCCTGTCGGACCTTTGGGACTGATTGCAATGCCCGGCACAGAGGCCATGGGCGAAAAAGTGAACAGCTGGCTGAAAAAATGGCGGGATCATGCCGAAGAAACCATGGACGGGGATATGAGAACCACCCCCGGCATGGAACGGGAGGATTTTCTGATCAAGGTTTCCTGTCCCCGGTTCGGAAACGGGGAAGGCAAGGGAATGATCCGGGAAAGCATCCGCGGCTATGATCTTTTCATTTTGTGCGACCCCGGCGCCTACAACGTGACCTTCAATATGTACGGGGTGGATGTGCCCCTGAGCCCGGATGACCATTTCGCAAACCTGAAGCGGATCATCGCCGCCACCAACGGAAAGGCCCGGCGGATCTCCGTGATCATGCCGATGCTCTACGAAGGCCGGCAGCATCGCCGGGCCAGCCGGGAAAGCCTGGACTGCGCCCTGGCGCTGCAGGATCTGGAGCGGATGGGCGTCAGCAACAT
>CAZRLU010000275.1:0-3077 GCA_964600995.1 uncultured Oscillospiraceae bacterium
CCACCAAGCTGGAGAAGCTGAAGGAAGAGGATCTGCCCTTCCTGTGCGAATCCGCCGCGGCGGACGCCTGCGCTCCCGGAAATCCCCGGCCCGCCACCCTGGCCCAGTTCGAGGAAATGTTCCGGAAGCTGATGTAATTCCCGGAAGCCTGCAGGGAGACCGTCCGCGGTCTCCCTTTCTTTTTCCTGGCTGGCCCGGGTGGCGTCGGCCGCGGGTGAAACTGAGATGTCCGGAGGATGCCTTCCCATGTGCTGCAGATATTATATGGAACTTTCGCCGGAGCTCCGGCCCTGGATCGAGGCGGCGAACCGCGCTCCCCTGAAAGCCAGGCTGGAGGAAAAGCTGGGCCGCCCCCTCCTGTGCCAGGGGGAGGTCCGTCCCACGGACATGGCGCCCGTCCTGGCCTCCTGCCGGTCCGCTGCCCCGGCCGTCTTTCCCATGGTCTGGGGCTTCTCCCTCCCCGGGCGGAAGACCTCTCTCTTCAACGCCCGGGTGGAGACCGCTCCGGAAAAGCCCACCTTCCGGGAAGCCTGGGCCCGCCACCGCTGTGTGATTCCCGCCTCCTGGTATTATGAGTGGGAGCACCGGCCGGATGCCGCTGCGGGAAAGCCGGTCACCGGAGAACGGTACCGGGTCCGCCCCGCTGAAGGGCCCCTGATGATGGCCGGGCTGTACCGGATAGAAGAACGGATGGGGATCTCCGTTCCCGTCTTCACCATTCTGACCCGGGAGCCCGGTCCCTCCCTCCGGTTTCTCCATGACCGCATGCCCCTCATCCTTCCCCCGGACCTGGCCCGGGCCTGGATTCATCCGGCGTCGGATCCCGCGGAAATCGCCGGCCGGGCGCTGACGGAGATGGTCTTTGACCGGCAGCCGGAGCGTCCGGCGCCTCCCCTGCTCACGGAATGGATTTGATTCCTCAGGCCTTTTATTTGCGTGGATTCATTGCTCTTTGGATCTCTGTAATCCACCGGCCATCCGGTGCTTCAAACCAGTTCAGGAACATGCTGATGTTGGTGCTTCCGGAAACAGTGTCTGGAAAATTGATTTTTTCACTCCGGTTTTTCATATCCGGATAATTGGTACGGGTAATCCTGTTGCATAATTCCCTGATCTGTGCTTCATGTGCATCATAGTTCTGAATGCCGGTCATTTGCTCAATGACAGCGCTGTTCGTCCTTTTTCCTTGATTTTTCAGCGTGATGTTGCCAAAATGCAGCAGCATGATCTGCATCGTGCAGGGATTTGCGAAGATAATGATCTTTTCCGCGGCCTTTCTCTTTCCAAGGAATCTATTGATTTTTGCCTTGATCCGGGTATATTCGCGGTATGGTTCCTTATCTGTATCACAGAATACCAGGATAATCTCATAGCGGTCATTTTGAAATTCATTTTTGGAAACGGGCCGGAATATTTGACGCGCTCTTTACATTGATCAGCGTAAAGCTGTATGCAGGATTCCATACCTTCAGCGTAATCAACCGTTTGAAATAATGATAGTCCTCGAATCCCTCACAGAGAACGCATACCCTGTGTATGCTCCGGATCGGAGGCAGAGAACTCATGATTCTCTCACCTCCTGAAGTGTTTCGAATAATTCCGGCTCAGGCAGTGCTCCGAAAACACCCGCACGATATTTTGCTACCAGGTCAGAGGTATCCCGTGTCTTGCTTTCACTGGCTGTAAACTCTGCAAGCGAATATAGGTAGGCCCGTTCCTGATCCTTATGCGTGAACCAGATCTGCTCCTTTCTGAACAGGGAGTGGCAGTCCAGCAGAGAGATATCATGGACGGTGACAATCAGCTGCGCGTTCTCATTCAATTCATTGTTGAATAAGCTGATGATAGCGCGAGTCAATCTGAAGTGCAGGCTGTTGTCCATCTCGTCAATGACAAGGATCCGTCCATTTTTGAGTGCTTCGATCACGTAGCTGGCGAGAGCCGCCATTTTTTTCGTGCCTGTCGAGTCATAGATGATGCTTGGTACCGGAACGCCATGATAGACGGAAACCAGGTGAAGCATCTCTGTCAGGGGAGCGGCCTGCTGAAGTACGTTTTCCTGCGGCACAGCCTTGTCTGAATGGCTCTCCCGGAGCACTACTCTGATTTCATCGTCACCTGCGTACCGATAGTCATCCAGGGACAGATCTGCATTCAGAACAAACTTCGCTACGCGCTGGCTGTCCGCATTGGACATTTTCAGCATATCGATCGTCTTCTTGATGGGGATATTGTTCATATCGACAACATCTATCCTGGACGCAAAAGCGATCATCGTTTCTCTGATATGGTTCAGAGATGGAAAGCTCTCCGTGTCCAGCAGATAGATCAGAATATTGTTGCGGGACGCGACTTTCATCGCTGTGATCAGCGTTTCATCTTCCGCTGAATATTCCCTGTTTCGTAAATCCCGCAGAAGCAGCGTCCTGTGCTTTACGTTTTTATGCCGGTCCCGCTGAACCTCAGCAAATCGTTCATAGACATATTCCTCATGAAGAGCGTCATACCGGATTTCGAAAATATACTCACCTCCATTCTCCAGGAAAGAAATGCTCGCCTCCACAATATTGTTTCCGGAGAAAAAGTTGGGAACAATCCCTGATGCCTGATTCAGCATAACCGACTTCATCATGGCGATCGCGCGCACGAAATTTGTCTTTCCTGTGTTGTTGGGGCCAAGCAGAACAGCGGACTTCAATGCGTGAACGCCATGAACAGACGCTACATTTGTCGGAAAGCGGCTGTAATGCATATTGGCCATCATTGAGAACTCAACTTCCCGGTTGTATATCATGAAGTTATTCAGCTTAAGAAACAGCAGCATGGATGTCACGCCTCCTTCGCAAAAGGGAGTATATCGTATTTCTATTTTTTATGCAATAATTTTTCATGAAAAGTTTTCGTATCTTTTTGTCTTTTCCGAAAAAACCGGGGACCGCCTAAAGCGGTCCCCGGTCCGGTCTGAATGCTTATTCGTGACGCTTATTCGTCGAAGGTGACTTCTCCGCCTTCCTCCAGCTCTTCATCCATCACCAGCACCGGCTCGCCGAAGTAAGCCGACAGGATCGCCTGGGTCC
>CAZRLU010000276.1:0-3060 GCA_964600995.1 uncultured Oscillospiraceae bacterium
GACAGCCTGCGGCAGAACACCGGGGACAAGCTGCTGATCGGCGCGGAGGAGCCGGAGGCGCAGGAAGAGGTCTGCGAGGCCTGCGAGGAGGTCGCGGAGACGGCCTGCGACGTTTGTGAAGAAGCAGCCGAAGAGGTGAAGGAAGAGGTTTGCGAGGCCTGCGAAGAGGCTTCGGAGGAAGCCTGCGCGGCCTGTGAGCAGGCGGAAGAGACGGCCGCGGGAGCTGTGGAGGAGGCCGCGGTAGAGATGAAGGACGCGACCTGCGCGGCCTGCGAGGAGGCCTCTGAGGAAGCCTGCGCGACCTGTGAGCAGGCGGAAGAGGCGGTCGAAGAGGCTGTGGAAGAGGTGAAGGACGCGGCTGAAGAGGCCGTGGAGGAGATTCCGGCGGCCGTGGACGAGGCTGCGGAAGAGACAAAGGACAATCTGGGCTTTGAGGGATAAGGAGGAAAAGACGGTGAAAAAGTGGCTGATCGGACTTTGCTGTGTGCTGGCGGTGGGCGTGATTGCCTTCGTCTTGGTGACCAACAACCAGAACGGACGGATCGATACGCTGAACAAGGATCTGGCGGAGATGCAGACCGAAGTGAACTCCCTGAAGGAACAGAACGACGAAGCCGGAAAGACCATCGAGGGCCTGAACCAGCAGGTTTCGGATCTGACGACGGAGCGGGATCTGCTGACGGCGGAGAACGGGAAGCTGAGCGAGACGCTGGAGGCGCTGAACCGGAACCTGTCCTCCTCGGAGGAGAAGCTGCAGGGCGTGCTCTACATCCTGACGGACGGGGCGGAAGGCAGCATCGAGAAGATGCTGGCGACCCTGACGGCGGAGACGGAGGCGGCCGCGGCGGAGGAAGCGCCGGCAGAGGAAGTTCCGGCGGAAGCGGCTGCAGAGGAGCCCGCGGCGGAAGCGGCGGCGGAGACTCCGGCGGAAGAACCCGCGGCAGAAGCGGCTGCAGAGGAGCCCGCGGCGGAGACTCCTGCGGAGGAGCCTGCAGCGGAAGAACCCGCGGCAGAGGCGGCTCCGGCAGAAGCGACCGCGGAAGAGCCCGCGGCTGAGGCGGCTCCCGGGGAATAAGCTGAACCGGATCAAGCTGGCGGCGCTGGTGCGGGCCTCGGCGATGTTGCTGGACCGGGAGGAGCTGAAGACCACGGGAAGGGCGCTGCCGGTATACTGAGGGAGCTTCGGGGGAGATCCGGAAAACGGGTCTCCCTTTTCGCATAAAACGATCTCTCTTTTATTGAAAATCGTCATTGACGGAACGGCGGAAAGGGCATACAATAGCTGTTGGCGGCCGGAGGGGGGAATCCCTCCGGGAACCTATAAAAAAACGCTCCCGGGGGAGCAAGGAGGTTCTTTTACAATGACGTGGTATATCCTCATTCTGTGCGTGATTGCCGCGACCATCGGCTATGTGGCGTGGAACTACGCGCGGATCCGGAAGATGCCCGAAGGCACGAAGGACATGGTGGAGATGGCGGGAATCATCCGCAGCGGCGCCAATACCTTCATGAAGACGGAGTATCGGACGATTGCCATCGTGGTCCTGATTCTGGCGGTGGCGCTGAGCCTTTTCGTGGAGAAGACCAGCGGCATCACCTTCCTTTTCGGCGCGCTGATGAGCAGCATCGTGTGCGTGCTGGGCATGCGTAGCGCCACCTACGCCAACGTGCGGACGGCCAACAAGGCCCGGGAAAGCATGAGCATCGGGGAGACCGTGAAGGTGGCCCTGTGCGGCGGCAGCATCAGCGGCCTGAGCGTGCAGGCCTTCGGTCTGCTGGGCTTCATCTGCGTGCTGCTGATCTTCGGCAACGTGGATCCCAAGGCGACGGGCGGCGGCCTGATCACCACCCTGGCGGGGATCAATCCCACCGTCATGCATGTTTCCACCTACAGCCTGGGCTGCTCGCTGGTGGCCATGTTCAACCGCGTGGCCGGCGGCAACTACACCAAGGCGGCGGACATCAGCGCCGACATCCTGGCCAAGGTCCGGAACGACCTGCCCGAGGATGACAGCCGGGTGCCCAACGTGATCGCCGACTTCATCGGCGACAACGTGAACGATATCGCCGGCAACTGCAGCGACCTGCTGGAGAGCTTCGTGGCCACCGTGGCCGCGGCCCTGATGATCGCGGTGGTGCTGTTCAACCAGCACGCGGAAGCCCTGGACGCGGGCACCTTCCGCGCCCTGACCCTGTATCCGGTCGTGGTGGCGGGCCTGGGCCTGCTGGGCTGCCTGCTGGGCCTGGTTTACGCGGCGGTGAAGAAGATGGGCGACAACCCCTCCCGGGAGCTGAACCTGGCGACTTGGATTTCCGCCGGACTGACGCTGGTGCTGGGCTTCTTCGGAGCCATGATCGTTTTCCGCGGCGTGGACGGCGCCGTGCTGAAGGACACCCTGGGCTGGGTGGCCGGATGGGTGAGCCCCTGGATCTGCGCAGTGCTGGGCATTGCCAGCGGCGTGGCCATCGGCTCCATCACCGAATACTACACCTCCACCGACTACAAGCCCACCCGGGAGCTGGCTGAGATGGCTCCCGAAGGCGAGGCCTTCGTGGTGACCAAGGGCGACGCCGTGGGCAGCCGCAGCGTGCTGCTGCCGGTGGTGGTGATCGGCCTGGCCCTGTTTGTGAGCGGCAAGATCGCGGGCATCTACGGCGTGGCTCTGGCGGCCCTGGGCATGCTGGCCTTCGTGGGCGCCACGGTGTCCATCGACGCCTTCGGCCCCATCGCCGACAACGCCGGCGGCCTGGCGGAGAGCTGCCATCTGGATCATGACGTGCGGAAGATCACCGACAAGCTGGACGCGGTGGGCAACACCACAGCGGCGGTGGGCAAGGGCTTTGCCATCGGCAGCGCGGCCTTCGCCACGGTGAGCCTGATCGTTTCCTACGTGGGCAGCTACAGCAACGGCGCCCCGGATCTGAACATCGCCAGCTTCGTGGTGGTGGCGGGCGCCATCATCGGCGGCGCGCTGGTGGAATACTTCGCGGCCATGCTGACGGACAACACCATCGACTCCGCCAAGCTGATGGCGGATGAGGGCGACAAGCAGCTGACCC
>CAZRLU010000277.1:0-3055 GCA_964600995.1 uncultured Oscillospiraceae bacterium
AGGAGGTCCGGCGGCTGCTGCGGGAGAAGGGAACGGATCCAGCCATCCTGGAGGATGTGGAGGACGACGCCTTTGGAAACGGCGGGCTGGGCCGGCTGGCCGCCTGCTTCCTGGACAGCGCGGCCGCCTGCGGCGTGCCGCTGACGGGCTACGGGCTGCGGTTCCGCTACGGCCTTTTCCGCCAGAAGTTTGTGGACGGACGGCAGACGGAGGAGCCGGACGACTGGTCCCGGTTCGGGGATCCCTGGTCCATCCGCCGGGAGGATGAAGCCGTGATCGTGCCCATGAAGACCGGGGACGTGCGGGCGGTGCCCTATGACATGCCCGTGGTGGGCTACGGCATGAAGCATATCGGGACCCTGCGGCTGTGGCAGACGGAGAGCCTGCACGAGATCGATTTCCCGCAGTTCAACGACCAGGAATACGCCAGGGCCGCCGCGGACAAGAACCGGGCGGAGGACATCGTGAAATTCCTGTATCCCAACGACACCAAGCGGGCCGGGAAGCAGCTGCGGGTGCGGCAGCAGTACGTGCTGGCCTCAGCCTCCATGCAGGACCTGCTGCGGAAATATGAAGGCCGTCACGGCGGGGATTATTCCTGCTTCGCCCAGGAGAACGCGGCGCAGCTGAATGACACCCATCCGGTGATGGCCATTCCGGAGCTGATCCGGCTGCTGGAGGAGCGGGGAGTGGATTTTGAGACCGCCTTCGGGATCGCGCGGAAAACCTTTGCCTATACCAACCACACGGTGATGCAGGAAGCCCTGGAGAAATGGGACCTGCGGCTGCTGAGCTCCGTGTGCCCTGAGGTCGTCCGGATCATCCGGCGGATCGACGGGCGCTTCCGGGAAGAGATGAAGGCGGCGGGACTGGAGATTCTGCCGGACCGGTGCATCCTGGAGGGGGGAAGGGTGCACATGGCCCAGCTGGCGGTCTATGCCACCCACGCGGTGAACGGCGTGGCGGAGCTGCATTCCCGGATCCTGCGGGAGGATGTGTTCGCCCGGTGGTATGAGGTGTATCCGGAGCGGTTCCAGAACAAGACCAACGGCATCACCCAGCGGAGATGGCTGGGGCTGTGCAACCCCGAGCTGTGCGGGCTGATCGAAAGCCGGATCGGGGAGGGGTTCATCATGGACCTGGACCGGCTGCGGGGGCTGATTCCCCAGATCGGGCCGGAGCTGGAGCAAGAGTTCCTGCGGGTCAAGCATGTCAAGAAGGAGCAGCTGGCGGCGGAGATCCTGAAGCGGGAAGGGGTTGCCCTGGATCCGGGGATGGTCTTCGACGTGCAGATCAAGCGGCTGCATGAGTACAAGCGCCAGTTCATGAACGCCCTGTCCATCCTGGCCATCTATGACGGGCTGAAGGCGGGAAGGCTGAAGGACCTGCCGCCGGTGGCCATGATCTTCGGCGCGAAGGCGGCCCCGGGATATGCCCGGGCCAAGGCGATCATCCACTGGATCAACCTGATCGCCGAAAAGGTGAACGGGGATCCGGAGACGGCGGACCGGCTGAAGGTGGTCTTCGTGCAGAACTACGACTGCTCCTGGGCGGAGAAGATCATTCCGGCGGCGGACATCTCGGAGCAGATTTCCCCCGCGGGCACCGAGGCCTCCGGCACCGGCAACATGAAGCTGATGCTCAATGGCGCGGTGACCCTGGGCACCTTCGACGGGGCCAACGTGGAGATCGCCCAGGAGGCGGGAAGAGAAAACGAGTATATCTTCGGGGCCACGGTGGAGGAGCTGAACGCCCTGAAGCCCACCTACGATCCCCGGAGCATCTATAAGAAGGACCCGGTGATCCGGAAAGCCCTGGACACCCTGGACGACGGTACCTTCCCGGACGAGGACGGCGCCTTCCACGAGCTGAAGACGGCGATCCTGGAGGGAGCCAGCTGGCACGCGCCGGACCACTATTTCGTGCTGCAGGATTTCCCCTCCTATCTGGAGGCGAAGCTGGCGGCCATCCGGGAATGCGGAAGGGAGCCGGAGACCTTCGCGAGGAAGTGCCTGATGAACGTGGCCTGCAGCGGCAAGTTCTCCTCGGACCGGACCATCCGGGAATATGCCCGGGACATCTGGAAGGTGCAGGCGGACTGCTGAAGGGATTCCTGATCAGAAAAGGAGCTGAGCGCATGAAGAAGTTTCTGTGTGTCCTGCTGGCGGCCCTGATGCTGGGGAGCGCCGGGGCAACCGCCGGAGCCGGGGGCGTGATCCCCAACCTGCGGGAGACACCCACGGTTCCGCCGGAGAGCGAAAGCTTCCGCTTCCGGGGCGGCGCCCAGTGGAACATGAGCCGGGAGCAGGTCCGGGGTCTGGAAACCACGGAGCTGGCAGAACGGAGCCAGGACAGCTGGAGCATCCTCTATCCCCTGAACGGGGTGGAGGTGAGCCGGTATACGGCGGACCTGGTCTACATGTTCTACAGCGACCGGCTGAAGATGATCTCCTATGACTTCGGCACCCGGGGCACGGAATCGGACTTCGCCTATCTGACCGGGGCCCTGGATTCCATCTACGGAACCCACCGGGAGGCGGACCCGGCGGAGATCGTCGGGGTGATGGATCAGATCTATCCCGGATACTACAGCTCCGAGGGAATTCTGCTTCCCCGGGGCTGGAAGGCGGGGGAGGATACGCTGATCTACCTGTATTACTACGCGAAGGACGCCTACGCCATCCTCTACGTTTGCGCCGGGGAAGGCCCGGGCAGCTATGTCACCACCGGCCTGTGAGGGGCCGCGGTCCTTCAGGGCACGAAAAAAGCACCCTTTGGGGCACCCTCCGTAAGGAAGGTGCCCCAAGGTGGCTCTTGTATCTGTTTTGAATAATGTTTGATGTGGTATCGGCGTGGCCTTACGGTTACGCCGGTATTTCTTTGCCCGGCGCTTCCTTGACAAGGCGGTTCTGGCTTCTGCTGCTCCTCCTCGTAGGCCGTGGACAGGGTGGCGTAGCGGTCATGACTGCTGCTTTGCTTCAGATATTCTTGTAGAGCTCGTAGCAATCGTGGCCTTTCGGCACGTCCTTGAGCTCGCCTCTGAGCAGATAGCCGT
>CAZRLU010000278.1:0-3050 GCA_964600995.1 uncultured Oscillospiraceae bacterium
TCGTTGGCCATGCAGGAGCGCAGCCCGTACACCGTGGCGATGCCGTCGCCCACGGTGATCACAGTCCCGTTCTCCTTCATCTCGATCCGGTTTTCATACTGCTGAATCTGCTGTTTGATAATGCTGCTGATCTCTCCGGCTTTCGAGCTCATGAATTCATCACTTCCTTGATTTCTTGCAGGCGGGCCCGCAGCGTTCCGTCCAGCACCCGTCCTTCCGTCTCAACGCGCACGCCGCCCAGCAGGGCGGGATCCACGCTGCATTCCAGCACCATGCGGCGTCCGAAGCGCTTCTCCAGCTTCGCCCGCAGGCTTTCCTTCTCCTCTGCCGTCAGCTCGGCGGCGCTGGTCACCCGGGCCGTGCTCTCGCCCCGGCTCTCCCGCTCCAGCTTCCGGTATTCCTCCGTCATGCGGGGAATTTCCCGCGCATGCCCCCGGGACACCATCAGCCGCAGCAGCGCCAGCATGGGAGACGGCAGGTCCTCCCCGAAGATCCGGGTGAGCACCTCCATCCGCTCCGAGCGCGGAATGGCGGGGCTGGCCAGCAGGCTCAGCAGCCCGCGGTTCTCCTCCACCGCCTTCTCCGTCAGCTCCAGGCCGGCCAGGTAGGCGCCGGGTTCTCCCGATTCCTCCGCCAGGGCGTGCAGGGCCTCGGCGTATTCTCTGCTTGTATGCGTCATCTTCCCTTACCTATCCAGGTCCTGCAGGAAGGAGTCGATCAGTTCCCGATGATCCTCGGGCCGGATCTCCCGCTTCAGCAGCTTCCCGGTCAGCTCCGCGGATACGTCGGCGATTTCCCGCTTCATATCCTCTTCTGCCTTTTTCCTCTCCAGCACCGCGTCTTCCTCCGCCTGCCTGCGGATTTCCTGGGCCCGCTCCCGGGCCTCGGTCTCAATCTCGCTGCCCCGGCGTTCCGCCTCCCGGGCCGCGTCGGAGATCATCTGGTCCGTGGTCTGCTTGGCCGCAGCCATGACCGCGGCATAGTTCTTCCGGTGCGTCTCCGCCTCGGCCTCCGCCGCGTCCGCCCGGGCGTAGGCGGAATCAATGTTCTCCCGCCTGGCGTCCATTACCTTCTTCACCGGCTTGAAAAGAAACTTCTTCACAATCCAGGTCAGAATGGCCAGGTTGGCAAACGATATCAAGATCTGCCAGATGTTGACAGAAATAATGCTCAAAGACTGCATATCCCGTATCTCTCCTGATCCCTTCGGTCCCGGCCGGCTTCCCGGCGGCTTCCCCTCTCCGGGGTTCCGCCCGGCTCCGGCCCGCGCCGGCACATCTGTGCCCTCTGCTTCCGGACCGGCCTTATTTCAGCGCCAGCACCGTGTCCCGCAGCACGCCGGAGAAGATGCCCGGAGCCACGAAGATCAGCAGGATGCCGATGATCAGGCCGTAAAGACCCGTGGTTTCCGCGATGGCGCAGCCCATGATCATGGTGCTGGTCACGTCGCCCTTGGCTTCCGGCTGCCGGCCGATCGCCTCGCAAGCCGCCGCCACCGCCTGGCCTTCACCGATACCGGGGCCGATACCCGCGATCAGCGCGACGCCCGCTCCAAGTCCGCAAAGTCCCAGCATAATTCCAACTGCCAGCTCAACCATTTTTCTTTCCTCCTGAAATGTTTTTTCTTTATCCTTTGGTTTGGGGAATCGTCTTTCCTTTGGTTTCCTCAGGCCTTCGCCATGGCCGCCCGCTGCTTCCGGATGGCCTTTTTCCGCTGCCGCTTCTCCCAGGCCTCCTGGGGGAAGGATCCGGAAACGTTCAGCATCGTCAGCATGGCGAAGATGAAGGCCTGCATCAGCCCGCTGAACACATCGAAATAGATGCTCAGGATGGCGGGCAGACCGATCTGCAGCAGCGGGATGTTCCCGATCACCGGGATCCATCCCAGCACCATTTTGCTCAGGCTCCGCAGCGCAGCGCCGATCAGCGCGGAAATCACCGCGCCGCTCATCACGTTTCCGTAGTGACGGAAGGCCATGCTCACCGGCAGGGAGAACTCGCTGATGAAGTTCATGGGGGTGAACACCGGGATGGGCTCCGTAAAGCCCTTCAGATAGTTCAGGAACCCGCCCTGCAGCTTGGTCCAGGTCACCAGGCAGAACACCAGGATGGCCCAGCCCGCCGTCACGTTCACATCCCCGGTCGGGGCAAAGAGGCCGATCAGGCAGCTGAGGCTGGAGAAGGCCGAAAGCCCCATGATGGCCGCCACCAGGTATTCATACCCCGCGTAGCGCTCCCCCATGTTGGCGTTCACAAGCCCCTCGCACTTTTCCACGATCCATTCCGCCGCCAGCTGCCGCTTCGTTTCCGCCTTCTCCGTCAGGCCGTGGGTCAGATACAGGCAAAGCCCCAGCAGGCTCAGCATGATCGCCCAGCTGTTCACCTGGGATTCAGTGATGATCAGCGGCTGCAGCGGTGCCGCCACCTCCAGGTAGATCAAGGCCCCGGAGATATGCACGCCCTCGCTGGCGGGGGTGAACAGCGCCTTCAGCGCCAGGCACCCGGCCAGGGGCAGAATCATCAGCGCGATCAGAAGCCGGTCCGTCCAGATGAACCGGGCGTCCCTTCCGCGCTTCACATCAGTCAAGCAGGTCCCTCCCTTCAGTTTCCGGCTCCTTCCGTCCCTTTCGTCTGTCCCACAGAGGACGGAAGGCGATCCCCACCCGGGGGAACAAAAGCGGCAGCAGCGTCGCGTACACGTTCGTGTGCAGCACGCCCACCGCCAGGGCGCACACGGCCGCCATGCCCAGCAGCCGCAGCGTCATGGAGCTCCGGATCTTCGCTGCCGCCCTGTCCGCCGGCCCGGAGACCGCCCGGGCCACCGCGATGCCCAGCAGCAGATAGTTGCCGATGGCCACAGCGGCGCCGATCAGGTTCCCTCCCAGCACGGAGAGGTCCCAGGCCCCCAGCAGCAGAAAAACCCCCTGCATGATCAGGGACAGCCCGCCCGTCCAGGCGGCGATATATCCCGTTTCCTTCCTGACCGTCGGATCCAGCCTTTCCACTGCGCGCCTCCTTCTGAGCCCATATGGTTTATTTTAACAAATTCA
>CAZRLU010000279.1:0-3046 GCA_964600995.1 uncultured Oscillospiraceae bacterium
CAGTGCCGATGGTACTTGGCTGGAGACGGCCCGGGAGAGTAGGTCGCTGCCGGATCCCACATATGATCCGCTGCTTACGCAGCGGATCTTTTCTTTATGCTTGACAAAGTAAAGATAAGACATTATAATACATCTTGTTTTTGAACCGACGTATTCAGAAGCTGTTTGAGAAGGGAGCTTAAGAAATGGGAAAATACTTTGGTACGGATGGATTTCGCGGGAAGGCAGGTGTTGTTCTGACCGCGGATCATGCCTATAAGACCGGACGCTTTCTCGGCTGGTATTTCAGCCGGAAATATACCGGAAAACGGGCAAAAATCGTGATCGGTAAAGATACCAGAAGATCCTCGTATATGTATGAGTCAGCCCTGGCCGCCGGTATTACAGCCAGCGGCGCGGATGCCTATCTCCTGCATGTTACGACGACTCCGTGCGTCAGCTATATTTCCAGAACGGAAGGCTTTGACTGCGGCGTGATGATCAGCGCAAGCCATAACCCTTTCTGGGATAACGGGATCAAGCTGATGAATCAGAACGGTGAAAAAATGGATGACGATCTGCAGAACCAGATTGAGGCTTATATTGACGGGGCCATCGAAGAGATTCCCTTTGCCACGGAAGACCGTATCGGATGCACGGTGGACTTCTATACCGGAAGAAACAGATATATCGGGTATCTGACGAACCTGGCCACAAAGCCCTTTGACGATCATAAGGTTGCGCTGGACTGCGCCAACGGATCCAGCTGGATGATCGGGCCTGCGGTATTCAATGCGCTCGGAGCAAAAACCTACGTGATCAACAATACCCCGGACGGACTGAACGAGAACCTGAATTGCGGAAGCACGCATCTTGAGCAGATCAAGAAATATGTGAAGGAAAACAAGCTGGACGTGGGATTCGCCTTCGACGGAGATGCGGACAGGTGCCTTGCCATTGATGAAAACGGGGAAGAGGTCAACGGAGATAAAATCATGTATATCTGTGCGAAATACATGAAGAGCAGAGGCCAGCTTCCCAGCAATACGGTCGTCACCACGATCATGAGCAATTTCGGGCTGTACAAGGCTTTGGATGCAGCGGGAATCAATTATGAAAAGACCGCGGTCGGAGACCGGTACGTGTACGAGAACATGAAAGTGTATGATCATCTGATCGGCGGGGAGCAGAGCGGTCATATCATCTTCAGAAAGCACGCCAGAACCGGCGACGGCCTGATTACAGCCATCATGATCATGAGCGTTATGATCGATACCCAGCTGCCGCTGAGCGTGCTGGCAGAAGGCTGCAAAATGTATCCTCAGGTGCTGAAGAACGTTGTGGTGGACAGCAAGGACGATACCATGAACGAGCAGCTCGTGATGGACGCCGTTTCCAGATGCACGGAGAAGCTTGGCGACAGCGGCAGAGTGCTGCTGCGCAAAAGCGGCACAGAACCCGTCCTTCGGGTCATGGCGGAAGCGGACTGCCTTGAGGCCTGTGAAGAAAACGTGGACGCGATCATTCAGGCTATGAAGGAAAGCGGACATCTGATTGAGGTGAAATAAAATGCTGAAAACAATGGAGCTTTTTGATCTGACCCATACGCTGGCAGCCGATCTGCTTGCAAAGTGCGAATATCCCTGGGAAGCACTGAAGGAGATCAGGAATCTGATCCTCGCGCTGGGGGAGAAGCTTCCGAAGGATGAGTACGAAGAAACGGCGGAGCATGTCTGGATTGCGAAAGATGCGGTCATTTATCCCAACAATTATATTGCCGGGCCCTGCATTATCGGGCATGAGACAGAGGTGCGCCCGGGCGCATTCGTCCGGGGAAGCGCCCTGGTGGGGAACAATTGCGTGGTCGGCAACAGTACCGAGCTTAAGAATGTGATCCTTTTTGACAACGTGCAGGTACCGCATTACAATTATGTGGGGGACAGCATCCTGGGCTACAAAAGCCATATGGGCGCGGGTTCCATTACCTCCAATGTAAAGAGCGATAAGAAGCTGATTGTGGTCCGCTGCGGCGAGAAAAGAATGGAAACCGGCATGAAGAAAATCGGCGCCATGCTGGGAGACCGGGTCGAGGTCGGATGCAATTCCGTGCTGAATCCCGGAACGATCATCGGGCGAGACTCCAATATTTATCCGACCAGCTGCGTCCGTGGCACGGTTCCGGAGGGCTGCATCTGGAAGAATACGGGAGAAGTTATTGTAAAGAGAAAGACCGAGCTGTAAGGTAACCTTATGATACCGAAAACAAAGAATAACAAATGAAAGGATGAGCAAAATGAAAATCATTGTAGCGGAAAACTATGAAGACGGCGCCAGGAAAGGCGCAGACCTGATCGAAAAAATCGTACGCGAGAATCCGAAATGCACGCTGGGTCTTGCGACGGGCTCCAGCCCCGTGGGCATGTATCAGGAGCTGGCCCGCAGATATCGCGAGGAAGGGCTGGATTTCAGCCAGGTGCACAGTGTGAACCTGGATGAATATGTGGGCCTCGACGGGACCCATGACCAGAGCTACCGGTATTTCATGAACAGCAATCTTTTTGACCACATCAACATTGACAAGGCGAACACCTATGTGGCAAAAGGAACGGGGGACGTTGAGAAAAACCTTCGGGAATTCAACGATGTGCTGGATCATACGGAAATAGACATCCAGGTCCTCGGCGTGGGGCCTGACGGCCATCTCGGATTCAATGAGCCGGCCGACGCGCTTTATGACGGAGCGCATGAAGAAACCCTTGAAGACAGCACCATCGAAGCGAACAAAAGGTTTTTTGAAAGCAAGGAAGATGTTCCCACGCATGCGCTGACCATGGGTATGGGGAATATCATGAGAGCCAGGAAGCTTCTGATGATCATCAGCGGCAACAAGGCGGAAGCCGCCACAAAGCTGCTGATGGAAGATAAAATCGATCCCCATTGCCCGTGCACCTTCATGAAAATGCATCGGGATGCAACCGTGATCATTGAAAAGCAACTGGCGGAGAAAATCGGATTCAAAAACTGAGGATAAACGGAAAAGCTGCGGCCTGTGCCGCAGCTTTTTTCA
>CAZRLU010000280.1:0-3038 GCA_964600995.1 uncultured Oscillospiraceae bacterium
CCGCCGCGCATCATGCAATCGCCTCCTTACAATGGACGGGCCTCGGCGCCGGCCGGAGCCCGGGAATGGAAAAAGCCGCAGCGCCGCCCCTCCCCCGCCGGGGAGGGGCTTTCGCGTCACGGCTTTGCTTCGTCAAAATGCTCGATTTTCCGGATCTGGTCCGCCCGGGCGATGATCTTTTCCTTCCAGTGGTCGTCGTCCGCCTCCAGCTGATAGGCCCGGAAGCCGAACTGGCCCGCGGCGGAGCAGATCACCGCCTCGTCGTCGATGTGCAGGGAGATATGATACCGGCTGGGCAGCTTCTGGGGCAGGGTGGAGGCGCTCTTCGCCTGCACCTCCCGCATATGCCGGGAGCCGTTGACGATGCCGTCCAGCCGCACCCCGTACCACCGGAAAAGATGGCGGATATAGCTTTCCGTGCGGAAGGAGGAGGTGTAGATCCAGACCTCATAGCCCAGGGACTGCAGCTGCCGGATCAGGTCCGGCGTGCCCAGGCGCAGCCTTTCCGTGTAGATCTTCCGCAGAAGGAAGGGAAGCGGGGGCTCGGTCTTGTGGGTCTGGGGGTTGACGAAGAGGACCTCGTCCAGGTCAAAGGAAACCCGCATCTTCTGGGAAACCGGACCCATGACAGATCAATCCTCCTTCGGAAAGCGCTGCAGGGCGCGGATGACCGCCGACGCCCAGGACTCCCCGGAGAGCTCGATGGGCTCCTCCCGGAACTGCCCGGAGCGGGCGTGGGTCTGCAGCACGGTTTCATTGTCGATATGCAGCGTGGACTGGTATTTTTCCTCGAACATTTTTTCCAGCGTCCGCTTGGTCTCCTCGGCGCCCGGAACCTTCCGGCCCGTGCCGGTGATGACCCCCGCCACGGGGCAGCTGTAGCGGCGGAAGAGGCGCCGCAGGTAGTCGGTGGAATAGTAGGCGGAGGTATAGACCCACACGTCCCAGCCGTGGTTGGCCAGATACTGGAACAGGGCAGGAATCCCCAGCCGGAGCCGCTCCCGGAAGATCCGCCGGGAAAGGAAGGGCAGCTGCGGCTCGAAGCCGGAATCCCCGTAGGGCCGGAAAATCACCTCGTCCAGGTCCAGGGTCACCCGGCGGTCGTGCCGGGAGTGCCGGAGCATTTCCCGGATGTCCCGCTCCTGGGTGATGTCCAGCACCTGGATCCGGATCCGGGGCATGCCGATCCGCAGGGCCGCGGCCCAGCGGTGATGCCCGTTCAGCAGCTGGAAGCCGCCGGTGCTGATCCGCTGCACCTGCAGGGGATCCGCCGCGCCGGGGTTTTTGACCCAGGCTGCGCTGCCCATCTGCCGGTACCTCCCCAGCTCCCGCTCGTAGCGGCTGATGATGCTGTAGTTGGGCCCCACCCGGGGATCGCAGAACTCATCCTCCGGGTTGGGATGGATGTGCCGGGGGCTGGCCTTGCTGACCGTCAGCCGGTAAAGCAGACCGGCCCGGACCGGGCGGCTGACGCCCCGGACCTTCCGGACCTCCTCCTTCAGAAAGGCCTCAAAGGCCTTCTTATCCCGCAATGAACTGGCGTCAGGCATGATCTTCCTCCGATCCAGGGTTTTCAGAAAGGCTTTCATTCCCGGAAATTTTACATGGGTTGCCGGCGGATTGCAACTGTTTTTTCCGATCCGCAGGCGCCGCGGCCTTCCCCGGGAAGGAGGGAAGGCTCCTGGGCCTGGCCGGAGCGGAGGCCTCTTCCCCGGCGGGACCGTGAAATTTTGCCGGAAGCAGGATTTTGACCCGCCGATCGTGTATATTATGAAACAGGGAAGAAAATGCGGGGCAGCCGGTCGGGAGCCCGGCGCGGATCTCCGGAAAAGGAAATGGAGGAGTTTTATGAGCAGAGTTGCATTTGTCGGATCAGAATGCTATCCCTTTGTGAAAACGGGCGGTCTGGGGGATGTGATGTACGCCCTGCCCCGGGCCCTGGTCCGGGAGGGAACGGAGGTGCGGGTGATCCTGCCCCTCTACGGCTGCATGAAGCAGAAATACAAGGATATGCTGACCTGGAAGGGCTCCTTTATGATGGATCTGACCCAGGACGGGCACTCCTTCTTCGTGGGCATCATGGAGCTGGAGCAGGACGGCGTGACCTATGATTTCATCGACAACCGGGAATTCTTTGACTGGGGCAACCCCTATACGGGCCTCTGGGAGGATATTCCCAAGTACATCTTCTTCTCCAAGGCGGCCCTGGCGGTGCTGAACTATCTGGAGTGGATTCCGGATGTGGTGCATTGCCATGACTGGCAGGCGGCCCTGACGCCGGTTTATCTGCGGACCCGCTTCGCCGGAACCCCGGTGGGATCGGCCCGCAGCATCCTGACGATTCATAACCTGCGGTTCCAGGGCATCTGCAGCCTGGATCATCTGAAGTACTGGTCCGGCCTGCCGGAGGAGCTGTTCGACTATCCGGTCTTCAAGGTCAACGACAGCGAAGCCAACATGTTCAAGGGCGGCCTGGCCTACGCGGACCGGGTGACCACCGTCAGCGAAACCTATGCCCAGGAAATCCAGACGGATTTCTACGGCGAGGGGCTGAACAGCCACCTCTGGTATCACCGGGCCAAGCTGCGGGGCATCGTCAACGGCATCGACGTGGAGCAGTGGGACAGCCGGACGGACAGCCTGCTGCCGGAGCCCTACGGCCGGGAGGACGTGCTGGAAAAGAAGTGGAAGAACAAGCTGGAGCTGCAGCGCCGCCTGGGCCTGCAGGAGGACGCGGGCAAGTTCGTGCTGGGCCTGGTTTCCCGCCTGACGGACCAGAAGGGCCTGGACCTGGTGGACGGCGTCTTCCAGCAGATGCTGGACGAGAACACCCAGGTGGTGGTGCTGGGAACCGGCGATCCCCGCTACGAGAACGCCTTCCGCTATTATGAGAACACCTACCGGGGGCAGGTCAGCGCCTGCATCATGTATGACGAGAGCCTGGCGCACCTGATCTACGCCGGCGCCGACGCCCTGATGGTGCCCAGCCTCTTCGAGCCCTGCGGCCTGACCCAGCTGATCGCCATGCGCTACGGCAC
>CAZRLU010000281.1:0-3012 GCA_964600995.1 uncultured Oscillospiraceae bacterium
CCCAGTGTTTGACCTGCATCTGGTCTCCGAACCGGGAGAACACGCTGCCGTATCCCTGCCGGGCGGGGTCCGTGCCGGGCGCGTGGGTGATCACGCCAGGTTCCGTCTCCACATAGTGGACGCCCTCCAGCCCGTTGGACAGCAGGTTGGCGATCTCCGGGCTGGAGAACATCAGATTCAGAAAGCGCATGGCCTTTTCGGGATGCGGGCTGGTCACCGGGATGCCCCACATCCGCTCCTGATTGCTGGCGGTGGAGTTCACCGCCTGGGTCAGGGAGGTGATGCCGATGGGAAAGGTATAGTTTCCCTGCTGCACCGATTCCTCAATCGGGGAATAGGCGGTGGTCATCCCGAAGACCTTCCCCGCCGCCAGGTACTCATAGGAGCGGACGCCCCCGGTCAGGGTGCCGGAGAGAGCGAATCCGCAGCGGACCCATTCCCGGTGCCGGTGGGCGTAGTCCCGGAAGGCTTCCGTCGCGAACAGGTTTTCCACCCGGGTGCTCCGGTGGGGATCCAGGGTCGCCCCATAGAGGAAGTTCTCCGTCCCGTAATTATCCACGCAGTATTCATAGGAAAAGTTGCAGGTCTCCCCGTTGCCGAAGGTGGTTCCGTGGATTCCGGGAAGCTCTTCCGCAATCCGGCGGAAGATCTCCTCCAGCTCTGAAATGGTGACCGCGTTCCGCAGGGTGATGCCCAGCTCTTCCGCGATCTGCTTGTTGTACACAAATCCGCCGGCCTTGGCGGCGTATGCGTCCGCCGGAATGGCATACAGGGTGCCGTCCACCCGTCCGGCCTCCAGCCGTTCCCCGAAGAGCGCCTTCACCTCCGGGCCCTCCGCCTCCAGCAGCTGATCCAGGGGAAGGAGCCTGCCCTCCAGCGCCATCTGCACCATGGGGGTCGTCAAGCCGGCCATCACCAGGTCGATCTGCTCCCCGTTGGCGATCATCTGATTGATCCTGTGGGAGTGGGTTCCGATATCCACATTCAGAATCCGCACCTCCGCGTTCATCAGCGGCCCTGTGATTGCGTTGATGGCCGCCTCCACCTTTCCGGTGTCCGGATACCCCGGGCCGTAGATCACGTTCTCAATCACCAGGAGATCCGGCTGCTCCGCCGGAGCGCCCGCGGGCACGGCCGCCAGCAGCAGCCAGGCCGCCAGGAAGCCGCAGATCCTTTTCCGCACGCCCTGCCCCGGAGCCGTTTTCCCGCCCCGGCGGGGACTTTTCCGATCCCGCTGATCACGATCAAAGCTTCTCATCTTTCTCTCTCCGTCCCCCCGGATGCTTCCTGCTCCCCCGGCAGCCGGGGATTTCTCCCGTGGCGGGTTCTCTCCGCCTTCGGCAGGCGGATCTCCACCCGGGCGCCTCCGCCCTCCGGGTTGCTGAACAGGATTTCCGCGCTGTGCTCATAGAGCAGGCTGATCCGCTCGATGGTGTTCTGAATGCCCAGCCCCAGGCCCTCCTGGGGCACCCGCTTCTCCTGGAAGGTCCGGATCTTTTCCAGCACCTCCGGAGGGTAGCCCGCCCCGGAATCATGAATCACAATATGGATCCGGGCCTGTTCCTCCCGGATGTCCACGTCCACCCGGTTCTGCTCCCCCACCGTCAGGGAATGCTTGATGGCGTTCTCCGCGAAGGTCTGGATCACGATCGGCGGAATCATGACGGGCTTCAGCTCCTCCGGGCAGGTGATGCTGTAGGAGAAGCTGCCGGGGTACCGGATGGTCTGCAGTTCAAAGTAATTCCGGACATGCTCCAGCTCCGCCTCCACCGGCACAAAGGGCTCGCTGATGTGGGCGATGTACCGGTAGTAGCGGGAGAGGCACTGCACCGTCCTCTGGATCAGGGGAAACTGGGAGGGCTCCATGGAATAGATCAGATTCAGGGTGTTCAGCACGAAATGGGGCTGCATCTGCTGGGTCAGATACTGGATCCGGGTGCGCTCGTTGTCCAGCCGGGTTTCATAGATCTGGGACCGGGCCCGGGCCATGGCCTCCAGGGACCGGTTGAACTGCCGGTTCAGCCGGTCAAATTCCGCGGAAGAGGCCTTCTCCGGAATCCGGTAGGAGATGTTCCCCTGCTCGATCTCCCGGATGGCCTTCATCAGCTCCTGCAGGGGGCGAATCACCAGAATATGCAGCACCAGCCAGCTGACAGGCAGGATCAGCAGCATGGCATAGGACAGCGCCCGCAGAATCCGCACGCTGGCGGGAAGCTCCAGGGCCGTCTCCGGCAGCCGCTGCCGGAGCACGCAGCCCAGCCCCTTCAGCGGAATATCGATGGTTCTTTCGTCCCCCGGCTCGCCTTCCGCCGGGAGGATGGAAAAGCGTCCCGCCGTTTCCTGATCCGGCAGCAGCGCGCTCAGCAGCCGGCCGGTCTCGATCCATACCCCCGCCCGCAGGTCCCGCCGCAGCGTGTTGAACAGCAGCAGATTTCCCAGCTCCGTCTCCGGCATCTGCCATCCGGCCATCTGCCGGAAGGGGCTGTCCTCCCGTTCCCCGGCCCCGCGGAGGGCCTTCGAAAACCAGGCGGAGCTCTCATATCCCGTTCCCTGAAAGATAAATACATCCGCCTTCTCCCCGTACAGATAATACCCGGTGATCAGCGGGAACTGCTTGCTCCAGCCCCGCAGGGTGGAGGCGATCTCCGTCTGGCAGCGGGCCGCCTCAAAGGCCCGCTCGTCCCCCAGCGCTTCCGGGCTGGTGCCCATATCCGCCTGATAGGAGGAGATGAGGGTATCCATCCGTTCCTGCGCCTGCCGCAGCTGCCGGCCCAGCTCGTCGGCATACATGGTCTGCACCTGCTGATATTCCCCCCAGGTGTTCTCCCGGGCCGCCTCCGCCAGCCGGTGGGTGCTGTACAGCGTCAGCACGTTGAGGACCAGCATGCCCAGAATGATGGTGGAGAACAACCGCAGCGTCAGAGAATGGGTGCGTCGTCCGTATTTCACTGGAAATCGCTCCTTTCCCCGTCATCATGGCGCAGGAGGGGCATGCTTGTCAAGATCCAATCG
>CAZRLU010000282.1:0-3003 GCA_964600995.1 uncultured Oscillospiraceae bacterium
CCGCCCAGCTCATAATGGAAGCAGATATAGGGCACCCGGATGGAAGCCAGATAATCATTGGTCAGGTCCACCGTGGAGGAGGCCGTAAGCATGTACTCAGCCATGATCAACATCCCTTTCTCATGGAAAGGCCCTGGGGGCCGGCCCAGGCAAAGGAGCCGGGCCCGGAGAACCGATTTCTCAAAAACCACAGTCCAATATACCCCAAATGGAAGAAAGGCGCAAGGGAAATTCAGGTTTTTTTCATGCGCTTTTCAGCTGACGGTCACATGGAGGAGGGTAAAATGGAAGGGGAAAGATTCTTGTGCTCCGGGAAGCTTCGGGGTATACTGAAAGCAGATGAAACAGACGGGGAGCGGAAGCTGTATGACGATTCTGATTGTGGACGACGAGGCCAGGATCCGGACGCTGATCGCGAAATACGCGGCCTTTGAGGGATATGAGACGGAAACCGCGGAGAACGGGATGCAGGCGGTGGAAATGAGCCTGGCCAAGGCCTATGACCTGATCATCATGGATGTGATGATGCCGGAGCTGGACGGCTTCTCGGCGGTCCGGGAGATCCGGAAGCACCGGAACACCCCGGTGATCATGCTCTCCGCCCGGGGAGAGGAATATGACCGCATCCACGGCTTCGAGCTGGGGGTGGACGACTACGTGGTGAAGCCCTTCAGCCCCCGGGAGCTGATGATGCGGGTGTCTGCGGTGATCAAGCGGAGCCAGGGCGCCCAGGAAGCCGCGGAGGAAACGGTGACCCTCGGGGATCTGGAGGTGAACTTCACGGCCAGGCGGGTGACCGTCCAGGGCAAGGAGCTGGATCTCAGCCCCAAGGAATACGATCTGCTTTTCTACATGGTGCGCAACCGGGGCATCGCCCTGACCCGGGAGAAGCTGATCAGCAACGTCTGGGGCTACGATTTCTTCGGGGACGACAGGACGCTGGATACCCATATCAAGCTGCTGCGCCGGGAGCTGGGCCCCGCGGCGGACAGGATCACGACGCTTCGGGGAGTGGGATATCGCTTTGAAAAGGAATAAACGGGGCGCCCTGGCCTACCGGGACGCCTTTCTGGCGGGCCGGGTGGGCATCCGGGCCCGGATTCTCCTCCGGATGGCCTGGCTGGTGAGCTTCATCATCGCCCTGATCTGGATCTGCCAGATCGCGCTGCTCTTCGGCTTCTATCAGAATTACCGTACGGGGCAGGTGCGCTCGGCGGCGGATACCATCATCAAGAATCTGGACCGGGCCGGGCTGGAGGAGCTGGCGGACCGGATCAGCGCGGAGAACGAGATCTGTATGCTGATCCGGGACGAGGAGGGCACGGAGATCCTTTCCATCGACCATGTCCGCTTCTGCCTGCTGCACCACATGTCCTCCCGGGAGCTGAAGCGCCTGGCGGAGAGCGTGCCGCCGGACGGAACGGAGCACCTGGAGATGAGGAACGTGTCGCCCTTCCGGAACGAGCGGTACCGGCCGGAGGAATTCGAGGGCCCCGTGCCGGAAAACGAGGGCAGCACCGGCCGCAGCCTCCTTTATACAAGGAAGGTTTTTTTCAGCGACGGCACCACGGGTACCCTGATGATCAACGCCCAGATCACCCCCACGGGCACCATTCTGTCCATGCTGCGCCGGCAGTTTATCTATCTTGCGATCCTGATCCTCACCGTGGCCTGCATCATGGGATACCGGATGGCCTGGAGCATCGCCCGTCCGATCATCGAGACCAACACCGAGGCCCGGAGGTTGAGCCGGGGAGAATACGAGCGGCCGGCCCACAGCGGGGAATATCTGGAAATCGCGGAGCTGAACGATACCCTGGTGCAGGCGGCGGATGACCTGAAGAAGATCGAGGTGCTGGAAAGGGAGCTGATTGCCAACATCTCCCATGATCTGCGGACGCCCCTGACCATGATCCAGGGCTATGCGGAAACCATGCGGGATATTCCGGACGAGATGAATCCGGAGAACATGCAGGTGATCGTGGAGGAAACCCAGCGGCTTTCCTCCCTGGTGAACGAGGTGCTGGAATTCAGCCGGATGCGGACGGGCAACCTGCAGCTGGAGATCGGGGAATTTGATCTCACGGAGACGGTGCGGATGATCTGCGCCCGGGTCAGCGCCATGACGGAGAAGGACGGCTACCATATCCTCTGCGAGGCGGAGGGCTCCTGCCGGGTGCTGGGGGACAGCGGACGGATCGAGCAGGTGGTCTACAACCTCCTGGGCAACGCCCTGACCTATACGGGGGAGGACAAGCGGGTGATCCTGCGGCAGGAGGACCGGGGCCCCAGAATCCGCGTCTGCGTGCAGGATACGGGAAAGGGCATCGCCGCCTCCGAAATGCCCCATATCTGGGAGCGCTATTACCGGACGAAGGAAAGCCACAAGCGGGCGGTGATCGGCAGCGGCCTGGGGCTGAACATCTGCCGGGGCATCCTGGAGAGCCACCACGCGCCCTACGGGGTGGAGAGCGTGCCGGGGGAGGGGGCCACCTTCTGGTTTGAGCTGGAAAAAGCCTGATTCGCGGACCCTTGCCACGGCCTGAGTACCGGCGTTCTCAGGGCCTGCATTCTGCAGACACCCCACGGCGGCCGCGAACAGGCAAAAATAAGCGCAGCAGGAGATCAGAATCTGACTTTGACTAAAAATAACTGTTGACAGACGCAGGACAGCGTGATATAATCCAATTCTGTCAGCGGAAGTTCCTCGAGAGCTTTTGCGAGCGCCAAAGCCCTTGGAGAGAGCCGTCCTGCGGCTTGCGCCTGTAGCTCAGTTGGATAGAGCAACGGCCTTCTAAGCCGTGGGCCGGGGGTTCGAGCCCCTCCAGGCGCGCCATGATGGTGGGTATAGCGTAGTTGGTTAACGCGTCAGATTGTGGCTCTGAAGACCGTGGGTTCGAGTCCCACTACTCACCCCATTTTCCTCGGCTTCGGCGTCAAGCTGGCAGATTACCTACGTTGGGGTGTAGCCAAGTGGTAAGGCACGGGACTTTGACTCCCGCA
>CAZRLU010000283.1:0-2967 GCA_964600995.1 uncultured Oscillospiraceae bacterium
GGGATCCTGCCATGTATCGTATCAAATATCAGGAGCACTGGCGCACGGGGAACAAGTGGTGCATCTATCCGATGTACGACTTTGCCCATCCCATCGGCGACGCCCTGGAGGGCATCAGCCATTCCCTGTGCTCCCTGGAGTATGAGATCCACCGCCCGCTGTATGACTGGGTGGTGGAGAAGAGCGCGGACATGCTGCCCGCCCGGCCCCGGCAGATCGAGTTCTCCCGGCTGAACATGACCCGCACGGTGATGAGCAAGCGGTATCTGCGGCAGCTGGTGGAGGGCGGCTATGTCTCCGGATGGGACGATCCCCGGATGCCCACCCTGAGCGCCATGCGGCGCCGGGGCTACACCCCCCAGTCCATCCGGAACTTCGTCAGCCTGATCGGCATGAGCAAGGCGGATTCCACGGTGGACTTCGCCGTGCTGGAGCACTGCGTGCGGGACGACCTGGGCGAAAAGGCGCCCCGGGCCATGGCGGTGCTGGATCCGCTGAAGGTGGTGCTGACCAACTGGCCGGAGGGCGAGACGAAGGCCGTCACCCTGGAAAATCATCCGGATCATCCGGAGATGGGCGAACGGACCCTTTCCTTCGGTCGGGAGATCTATATCGAGCGGGACGACTTCATGGAGGTCCCGGCGAAGAAGTATCAGCGGATGTTCCCGGGGAACGAGGTGCGGCTGAAGGGCGCCTACATCGTCCGCTGCGAGGACTGCGTGAAGAACGAGGCGGGAGAGGTGACCGAGGTGCACTGCACGGTGGACTTCGACTCCTTCTCCGGCAGCCCGGGAGCGGACCGGAAGATCAAGGGCAAGACCCTGCACTGGGTGCCGGCGGAGGACAGCATTCCCTTCGAGGCCCGGCTTTATGAGCCGCTGCTGACGGAGGATCTGGAGGAGGAGGGCGAGGACGCCCCCGACAAGAAGGACTTCATCTCCCGGTTGAACCCCGAGAGCATCCGGGTCTGCAGGGGCTACTGCGAACGGTTCCTGGCGGAAAAGGAAACCGGGGATTCCTTCCAGTTCCTGCGGACGGGCTATTTCTGCAAGGATCCGGATTCCACGCCGGAGCTGCCTGTCTTCAACCGCACCGTCGGACTTCGGGATACCTTCGCCAAACAAAGCAAATGATTCAGGAGGATCGGACCATGGAGGTCAGAACGAGATTTGCGCCCAGCCCCACGGGCTTCATGCATCTGGGAGGCCTGCGGACGGCGCTGTACAACTATCTTTATGCCCGCCGGGAGGGCGGAAAATTCATTCTCCGCATCGAGGACACGGACCAGGAGCGGTTCGTTCCCGGCGCGACGGAGGTCATTTATGAAACCCTGAAGGGCTGCGGCCTGACCTGGGACGAGGGCCCGGATGTGGGCGGCCCCTGCGGCCCCTATGTGCAGAGCGACCGGAAGGATCTGTATCTGCCCTATGCAAAGAAGCTGGTGGAGAGCGGCCACGCCTACTACTGCTTCTGCTCCAAGGAGGAGATCGATGAGCGCAGGGCCGCGGTGGAAGCCGCGGGAGGCACCTGGAAATATGACAAGCACTGCCTGCACCTGAGCCCGGAGGAAATCCAGGCGAAGCTGGACGCCGGCATCCCCTGGACCATCCGGATGAACGCCCCCACCGAAGGGGAGAGCAGCTATCACGACACGGTGTTCGGGGACATGACCTTCCCCAATGCGGAAGCCATGGACGACATGGTGCTGATCAAGCAGGACGGGATGCCCACCTACAACTTCGCCAACGTCATCGACGACCACCTGATGGGCATCACCCATGTGATGCGGGGCATGGAGTATCTTTCCTCCACGCCGCGGTACAACTTCCTCTATGACGCCTTCGGATGGGAGCGGCCGGTCTACGTGCATCTGACCACGGTGATGCGGGACGCCCAGCACAAGCTGAGCAAGCGGGACGGGGACGCCTACTATTCCGACTTCGTGGAGAAAGGCTACCTGGCGGAATCCCTGATCAACTATCTGGCCCTGGTGGGCTGGAATCCGGGAGACGAGCGAGAGTTCTTCACCCTGCCGGAGCTGGTGGAGGCCTTTGACATCCATCGGCTGAACAAATCCCCGGGGATCTTTGACGTCAACAAGCTGACCTGGTTCAACGCCGAATACATCCGGCGGCTGTCTCCGGAAAAGTATCTGGAGATGGCAAAGCCCTGGTTTGACAAGGCGCTGGCGGGAAAGAACATTGACTATGCCCGGCTGGCGGAGCTGACCCAGTCCCGGACGGAGGTGTTCAACCAGCTGCCGGAGATGGTGAGCTTCCTGGCGGAGCTGCCGGACTATGACCTGGAGCTGTATACCCACAAGAAGATGAAGACCAATCCGGAGGTTTCCCTGGCTTCCCTGAAGCTGGTGAAGCCCGTGCTGGAAAACCTGCCGGAATGGACGGAGACCGCCATTCATGACGCGGTGATGAGCGCCATCCAGGAGGCCGGGCTGAAGAACGGCGCGGTCCTCTGGCCTCTGCGCATCGCCATCGCGGGGGTGGCCAACACCCCCGGCGGCGCCTTCGAGATCGCGGGGCTGCTGGGCCGGGAGGAAACCCTGCGGCGCCTGGAGGAAGGCCTGCGCAGGCTGGAAAACGCATAAGAATCCCAAAGGGAGACCGGAAATTGGGGTCTTTTCGCTGCCGAGCCGAAGAGATCGTTATAGAAGAAGTCGTCAATACTCTGTAAACAATGCAGCCGCTGGTATGTGATCATGCAGACCATACCAGCGGCCATTGTCGTTTTTTGGAGCCGTCTTATACACAGCAAGAATTGACTTGTATAAGACCGGGCAATGCAGCTCACGCAGGGCATGATCATTACGGGTTTTTTCAGATGTTGTTTTCAACTAAGATTGACAAAAATGAAAAACAGGCGTATTATAATATGCGTTACATAACTAAAGTTATAATTAAGGAGAATCTGTGCATGCCACCAAAGACCAGAGTCACAGAAAGCATGATC
>CAZRLU010000284.1:0-2966 GCA_964600995.1 uncultured Oscillospiraceae bacterium
CGGCGCTGCCGTACTGGGCGTAGCCCGTCTCGTTGAAGGAGAAGAGCATGGTGGTCAGCAGATACCGGGGATAGGGCACCAGCAGGGTGAAGAGGGCCACCTCCCGCATGACATTGATCACCGGCAGCAGATAGCCGGAGATGATGGCGCTCTTCTGGATGGGAAAGAGGATGCGGCGCATCCGGGTGACCCAGGGCACGCCGAAGACCGTGGCGGCCTCCTCGATCTCCGGGGCGATCTGCATCATGCTGTTGACGCCGGAGCGGGAGGCGAAGGGCAGGAACTTCACCGAGGCCACCAGCCCCAGCAGGAAGAAGGTGCCGTACATCCATTTGAAGGAGGCGCCGGTGGCCACCGCCAGATAGATGGTGCCGAAGGCCATGGCGGGCATCAGATAGGGGAAGAAGGCCAGGTTTTCCACGGCCCGGGCCAGCCAGGTACCCCGGCGGCGGACGCAGGCATAGCCGATGAGCATGCCGCAGGTGCCCACGATGAGGGAGACCGCGGCGGCCAGGCCAACCTGGCGCAGGAGACCCCACCACATGGTGGGATTCATCAGAATGCCGGCGGGCATGCCGGTTTCATAGGCGGAGGCCTCGGTGCCGATCCAGAAGGTCAGGGTCATGTTGGAGGGGGAGTAGTTGCCGGGCTGGCGGATAACGCTCTCCAGGGCGAAGGACACCAGGGGCATGATGGCAAAGAACAGGGTCAGCAGGATCAGCAGGGCGGAGACGGGGAGATTGGCTCCCCGCAGCTTCACCAGGGAGACCTGGCCGCTCTTGCCGGTGACGGTGGTGAAGGATTTCCGCTTTCCGGTGAAGCGCTGGTTGAGCCCCAGGATCAGGGTGCCCAGGAGGATGGAGAGAAAGGCCATGATATACCCCTGACCCGAATAGCCCGCCTGGATCAGCGCCCGCATCTTGGTGGAAAGGGTGAAGGTGCGGGTGGCGGAGCCCAGGAACACCGGCACTGTGTAGCTGGCGAAGCCGGAGGAGAAGATCAGCAGGAAGGTGCTGAGCACCGCCGGCATGACGATGGGCACGGTGACCCGGCGGATGATGGTGAGCCGGCCGGCCTTCAGGATGGTGGCGCTCTCCTCCAGGGTGGCGTCCATGTTCTTCAGGATGCCTCCGATGAGCAGATAGGCGAAGGGGGAATAGTGGAGGCCGATGACCACGATCATGGGGAAGAGACCGTAGACGAACCATTCGGGCATGCAGACCCCGAAGAGGGACTCCACCAGGCCCACCACCCCGCCGCCGACCCGGCTGTTCTGGAACATGTTGGTCCAGAAGAGGGCCAGGGTCCAGGCCGGCATCATATAGGGAAAAACGAAGACGGCGGAGATGAACTTCTTGCATTTCAGGTCCGAACGGGTGATGAACCAGGCCACGGTGCCTCCGATGAGGATGCCCAGCAGCCCCGAGCCGGCGGCCACGATCAGGGAATTGCACAGCGGGGTCCAGAAGTTGCTGCGGCTCCACTGCGGATCGGCGAAGAGCATCCGGAAATGCTCCAGGGTCAGGCTGCCGGTGGGCAGGCGGAGCATCTTCTTCTCCGTGCCCGCATGGACGGTGAACATATTGGTCAGCATGGTGACCATGGGAAAGAGGGAGAGGACGGTGAGCACGATCAGGAAGGCCAGCAGGATCAGGCTGGCCGGCCGGGAGAAAAAGGCTTTCAGGCGGTAGCGGAGGGGCTCCCGCCGAAGATCGGGCCGGGGTGATGACATGGGCGTATCTCCTCCTGACGGAAAGGGCGGACGCGGACGGAGCCACGGGCGGAGACGGACGAAAACCCGGGGCAGGGAAGCTCCCTGCCCCGGGGAAAAAGGTTACTTGCTGACGCGGACGTTGATGAAGTGATAGATGTCGTTATAGTTCTGCAGACCGTCGATGTAGTTCAGATCCTCGAAGACCAGCTTGCCGTCCCAGTAGGCATAGGGCTGGTCCTCCAGGCCCTCGGGCTTGCCGATGGCGGTGTTGGGGCTGTAGTAGCCCTGGGAGGAATTCCAGCTCTTGGGGCCGGCGAAGCCCTCCTCGCTCAGCAGCCAATTGATGAACAGGGCGCAGGCGTAGGGGCAGTCGGTGTCGCTGCAGACGGTGGCATAGACGTTGTACATGAAGCCGCTGAAGCAGTTCACATCGTTCTCGAACTGCAGCACCGTCAGGTTGGGCCGGTCGTTCTCATCCACCTTGCGCAGCTTGGAGAAGACGAAAATGCCCAGGTTGCCGGGGGCGCCGCTGGCGATGCCGGTGGCGATCTTGGAGGCGGAGGTGAAGGTGTAGTTCACATTCTTCAGGAAGCCGTCGATCCACTGATAGGAGGCGGACTCGAACTCGCCCTTCTCCCAGGGCTTTCCGTAATAGGCCTCATAGGCCGCGGCCATCTTCTCCGTCCATTCCGGGCTGGTGAGCATGATCAGGAAGTTCAGGTTCACGGTTTCGTTGGTGGGATCCTTGAAGAAAACCCTGCCGTTCCATTCCGGCTCCACCAGCTGCCACACGTTGGAGACCTTCACGGAGCCTTCCCGGTTGTTGTAGATCATGAGGGAATTGATGAAGGTGACCACGGGGGGCTCCTGATAGGCGGCGGGCACCACTTCTTTCAGGGCGTCCGGGAAATAGCTGAAGGAAAGGCCGTCCTCCAGCAGGTTGACCTTCAGATCCGGCCCGTTCTGCACCAGGGCCATGTCGGGGGAGTCCTTGACGCCGGAGCCGATCTGGTTGGTGAGGCGGGTATAGGTTTCGCCGTCGTCGATCTCGGCGTAGACCACCTTGCCGGCCAGGTCCGGATAGGCCTCCTCAAAGTTGGCGGCGGCCTTTTCGGCGAAGGAGGTGGTGGAATAGAAGTTCAGCTGGGCGCCGGAGGCGATTTCCTCCTTTGCCTTCGCATACAGGTCCTCATTGCTCATGGAAGCGGCGGCGGCCAGGGCCTCCTGCACGCTTTCGGCCGAGGCGGAAAGG
>CAZRLU010000285.1:0-2940 GCA_964600995.1 uncultured Oscillospiraceae bacterium
GTGTTCCGACGGCACCCTTCAAAAAGATCGGGTAGTACTGTCTGAATATCTCAATCCTGCCCGGAGAGGACAAGGTGGACCGGAGGACTGCTTTCCTGCTGGAGCGGGCCTACGCGAAGCTGCCGGCCGAGTTCCGGGGATTCCGCCGCCAGCGGATGGACCCGGTGGGCGGGCACCGGCACGGGGTTTTCCGGATCGACGAATATTTCACCGAAAAGGTGGGCTGCCCGGTGGCGGAGCTGACCAGCGAACGCTGGCTGCGGCTGCCGGACTATGCCCTGGCGGAGGCGGTGAACGGGGAGATCTTCCGGGACGAGGCGGGCATCCTGACCGCCTGCCGGGAGACGCTGCGGAGCATGCCGGAGGATGTGCGCCGGAAGAAGCTGGCGGGGCAGCTGCTGATCATGGCCCAGAGCGGGCAGTACAACTACGGGCGCTGCCTGGCTCACGGGGAGACCGGGGCGGCGCAGCTGGCGGCGGGGGAATTCGTCCGCAGCGCCATGGCGGCCTTCTTCCTGCTTGCCGGGAGATGCATGCCTTATTACAAATGGAGTTTCCGGGCCCTGCGGGCGCTGCCGGGAGGCGAGGACCTGGCCCGGAGCCTGGAATGGCTGCTGACCACGGAGAACGGGGAAGGGCTGTCCGGGGACAAGTACTACTGCATGGAGGGCATCGCGGCGGACACCATCGGCCTGCTGCAGGAGCAGGAGCTGACGAAGGCGGACTGCGGGGACCTGGAGAAGCACGCCTATTCCGTGAACGACGGCATCCGGGATCCGGAGATCCGGAACCTGCATATCCTGTATTGCGTATAGGACACCTTGGAAGGCGGAAGAACCCGGGAGGAAGGCTGTTGCACGGGAGCAACAAAGGGTGTATAATTATATGTGCCGCAAGGGAAAGCGGAGGGAGAACCGGGAAGGAGACACATTTTGCATGCGTGAATCCGGAGAAATGTATCTTGAGACGATCCTGATCCTGCAATCGAAGAAAACGATGGTGCGGGCCATTGACGTGGCGGAGGAGATGGGGCTGTCCCGGCCCTCGGTGAGCCGGGGCATGGCCAGGCTGCGGGAAAGCGGCTGCATCACTGTGGCGGAGGACGGGCGGCTCTCCTTTACCGGGAAGGGAAAGGAGATCGCGGAGAAGATCTACGAGCGGCATCAGGTGCTGAGCAGCCTTTTCCGGAAGCTGGGCGTTCCGGAGGACATCGCTGCGGACGACGCCTGCCGCATCGAGCATGTAGTGAGCGACGAGACCTTCGCGGCCCTGAAGGCCTGCGAGAAAACGCTGAAGTGATTCTCCCGGAGGGAAAAGAGCGGCCGCTTTCCGAATATGAAAAGCGGCTGAATTTTTTTTGAAAGCTCCGTGAGAAAACTTCAAAATCAGAAGGAAAAGGAATATAATAAAGCCGCTTCTTCCGGAGAAAACGGAGCGAGCGGAGGAGGAAGAATATGTTCAACCAAAACGATGAGGACAACAAAGCAAAAAAACCGCTGATCTTCTACATGGTGATCGCGGTGACGGTGCTTCTGCTGATGAACGCCTTCGTGTTTCCCATGATGCTGGCCCGGCAGGTGCAGGTGGTGGGATACAGCGATTTTCTGCAATGGGTGGAGGAGGGAAAAGTCTCGGAGGTCTCCCTCTCCCAGCAGTCGGATCAGATCATTTTCGTGGCGAAGAACGAACAGGGACAGGAGGAGCTGTACAAGACGGCGGTCTTCCCGGATGACGGGCTGATTCAGCGGCTGCAGGAAGCGGGCATCAAATTCAGCGCGGAGATCCCCACCCGGGACAATACCCTGCTGAGCTTCATTCTGAGCTGGATTCTGCCCCTGGCGATCTTCTGGGGGCTGGGCTACCTGCTGAGCAACCAGCTGGGAAAGCGGATGGGAGGCGGCATGAACGCCCTCTCCTTCGGCAAGGCCAACGCGAAGATCGTGGCGGACAAGGAGATGGGTGTGACCTTTGCCGATGTGGCCGGAGAGGAGGAGGCCAAGGACGCCCTGAAGGAGATCGTGGATTTCCTGGAGCATCCGGACAAGTATGCCGGCATCGGCGCAAAGCTGCCCAAGGGCGCGCTGCTGGTGGGCCCTCCCGGAACGGGCAAGACCCTGCTGGCCAAGGCGGTGGCCGGAGAGGCCAAGGTGCCCTTCTTCTCCATTTCCGGATCTGAGTTTGTGGAAATGTTCGTGGGCATGGGAGCGGCCAAGGTGCGGGACCTGTTCAAGCAGGCCAACGAGAAGGCCCCCTGCATCGTGTTCATCGATGAGATCGATACCATCGGAAAGAAGCGGGATGGCGCCGGCGCCATCGGCGGCAACGACGAGCGGGAGCAGACCCTGAACCAGCTGCTGACGGAAATGGACGGCTTCGACGGGAAGAAGGGCGTGGTCATCCTGGCGGCGACCAACCGGCCCGAATCCCTGGATCCCGCCCTGCTGCGGCCGGGGCGCTTTGACCGGAGGGTTCCGGTGGAGCTGCCGGATCTGCAGGGCCGGGAGGCCATTCTGCGGGTGCACGCCCAGCATGTGAAATGCGGCAGCGGCATCAACCTGAAGGAGATCGCCCGGGCCACCTCCGGCGCCTCCGGCGCGGAGCTGGCCAACATCATCAACGAGGCGGCGCTGCGGGCGGTCCGCCTGGGCCGGGCCGAGGTGAACCAGGACGACCTGATGGAGAGCGTGGAAACGGTGATCGCCGGATATCAGCGGAAGAACGCGGTGATGTCCGAGCAGGAGAAGAAGATCGTATCCTACCACGAGATCGGCCACGCGCTGGTGGCGGCCCTGCAGACCCATTCGGCCCCGGTCACCAAGATCACGATCATTCCCAGAACCTCCGGCGCCCTGGGCTACACCATGCAGGTGGATGAGGACGAGCATTACCTGATGAGCCGGGAGGAGCTGCTGAACAAGATCGTGACGCTGACGGGCGGCC
>CAZRLU010000286.1:0-2930 GCA_964600995.1 uncultured Oscillospiraceae bacterium
GTCGGGATCAGAGCTCCAGCACGAAGACCCCGTAGGCCGGCAGGGTGCATTCGCCATCCAGGGTTTCCCCGGTCAGCAGATCCTTCATGGGATGCTGGAGCGTGATTCGGGCCGGAGCCGGCAGATAATTCAGCACAAAGGCATACTGCTTCTCCTCATCTCCGCGGATGGTGAGCTCGCAGGTTTCGGGCAGGGTCAGGTCGGCATTGAGGGGATCCGCCAGGCCGAGCTTCCGCAGGAACAGGGCGGCGGAAGCTTCGTTGAAGGCGCTGCCGTAATACCAGGTTTTTCCTTTACCCAGAACATGGGAGACCAGGGCGCCGGTGCCGGCAAAGTAATCAGCAGTATAAACGGCCTCCCGGACGCCGCCCTCCGCGGCCTCCACCTGGTCCGCAAAGACGGCGGCCTCCAGCTCCTCCTCGCCCCAGCGGATGGTGAGATGCTCCAGATCCGGCGGGATGAAGGAATATTCCGGCACATCCGCTGCCGACAGACCGGCCAGCAGCCCCGGAAGCTTTTCCATGACGCACCGGCCGTGGATATCCTTGTAGGCGGATCTGCAGCCCAGCACCAGCTTGCCGCCGGCGCGGACATAATCTTCCAGGAGGGCGGCCCGCTCCTTCGTCATGATGGAGGGATGGGGATAGAAGAGGGCATCATAGGAGGCGAGCTGCTCCGGCGAGGCATGATCCAGGTAGACATAATCCAGAGGCGTATGGGTGTGCTGTGCGGCTGCGAAGAGGGCGCTCTCGCTGGCCCAGTCCACCCGGTTGTGCCACCTGTCAAGGGAGGAATCCCAAAGATTGTCATAATCCTTGAGCAGGGCGACCTTCGCCTGCACCTTTTTCCCGGCGACGGGCTGCAGCCGCTCCATGAGGCCGTGGACAGCCTTTGCCTCAGCCAGACGGCGGTTGTCCCGGCCGGAATAATCCAGAATACCGTGCCAGTACATTTCCGTGCCGATGGTGGCGGTGCGCCAGCGGAAATAGCTGATGAAATCCGCGCCGTGGGCGATGGACTGCAGGGTCCAGAGGGTCATCTGGCCGGGCCGGGGTGTCGGGGCCTCCATGCGGGTGTTCCAGCCGTTGGCTCCGGACTGCTGCTCCATGATGCCGAAAATCGGGGAGACGGAACGGGCTTCCGTCAGGTTCCGGCTCCAGCGGCGGTCCCGGAGGACATCCTCAGGACGATACATATCCAGGCAGTAGGCAAAGTTCGGATAGGAATCGTAGGTATAGAAATCCAGGCTTTCCCGGGTCATCTGATGATTGTCCAGGCTGCCGAACAAGCCGTTGGTGGTGATGAAATCGCCGGGCTTCAGATAGCGGCGGAGGATGTCGCTCTGCAGCTTGCAGAAGGAGCGGCAGCTGAAGCTGACGAAGCGGATATAATCCAGCACCTCATGGGGATTTGTGGAGTTGTGAAGGGTTTTCCGCGGAACGTGAAGCTGATCCCAGTCCGTATAGGTCTGATTCCAGAAGACGGTGCCCCAGGCCTGATTCAGGGCGTCCAGAGTCTGATACTTCTCCCGGAGAAAATGCCGGAAGGCGACGGTGTCCGCTTCCGAATAGAACTCGCTGGTTTCGCAGTTCAGTTCATTGTCCACCTGCCAGCCGATGATGCATTTCCGGGAGGCGTAATGCTCCGCAAGCTTCGTGACGATCCGCTCCGTCAAGGCCCGGTACACCGGGGCATTGTAATTGTAATGCCGCCTGGCGCCGTGGCGGTAGGGGATCCCGTCGATATCCGCGTTCAGCACCTCCGGATACTTCTCCGTCAGCCAGGCCGGAGGGGTGGCGGTGGGTGTGCCGAAGATGACCTTCATGCCGGTCTCCTCGCACAGATCCAGAAAGCGGTCAAAAAAGTCATAGGTGAAGACGCCTTCCTCCGGCTCGGTCAGATTCCAGGCGAATTCCGCGATGCGGATCACTTCGATGCCCGTGTCCAGCATGCGCTGCAGATCGTCCTTCCACATGGATTCGGGCCAGTGCTCAGGGTAGTAACAGACGCCCATGGTCAGCTTGCTGCCATTCAGGATTTCCCGTGCCATATGAACCTCCAGGGTTGCTTCATATTTTGACTCACCAAGGAATAGATTAGCCCTTCCCGGGCCGGATGTCAATCCGGCGGCAGTACTGTTTTCCGGTCTGTGGTTTTTTCTTCGGATGGCGAAACCGGAGAGAATGGGGCAAAAAAGATATCCCGGGAGAATTATCTCCCGGGATGATTCATTTTCGCCGAAACCGGCTGATTCGGAACGGTTCCCCGATGCCGGAATGCTGCAGCCGCAGCTTCCGGTCAATAGCGGGCTTTCAGCTCGTCGATTACGTGGCGCACGCTCTTCTCCACCGTGCCCTCCCGGAAGGGATTCAGCAGCCGGCCCGTTTCCAGCAGGTCGAAGTAGCCCTGGGTGCCTCCGGCGCGGCAGAGAGTCAGATAATCCTGCCAGGCCTGCTCCCGGTTTTCCTTCATCCGGCCGTAATACTGGAAGGCGTTCATCTGAGCCAGAGCATATTCCAGATAGTAGAAGGGATAGAGGAAGATATGCTGCTTCTGCATCCAGAAGCCGCCCTCCTCCAGGAATTCCACGCCGTCATAATCCCGCCAGGGCATGTATTCCTTCTCGATCTTCCGCCAGCAGGCCCGCCGCTCCATGGCGGACATTTCCGGATTTTCGTATACCCGGTGCTGGAACTCATCCACCACGCACATGTAGGGCAGCACGCTGAGGGCGCCGATCAGATGACCGGTCAGATACTGCTCGCTCTTCTCCCCGAAGAACAGGGGCATCCAGGGATAGGCGAAGTGCTCCATGCTCATGGAATGGGTCTCGTTGATCTCCGAGGTGGAGCCGCTGAGCTCCCGCACCGGGATGGACCGCATGGCCAGATAGCCCTGGAAGGCATGGCCCGCCTCATGGGTCAGCACGT
>CAZRLU010000287.1:0-2925 GCA_964600995.1 uncultured Oscillospiraceae bacterium
CGAAGTTCGGCTGCGAGTATATCGGCCATCCCCACAACACCCTGCCGGGCATCGATATGAACAGCGGCTCCCTGGGCCATGGCCTGTCGGTCTGCGTGGGCATGGCCCTGGCCGGCCGGATGGACAAGCGGAATTACCGGGTCTACACCCTGATGGGCGACGGCGAGCTGGCCGAGGGCTCCGTCTGGGAGGGAGCCATGGCGGCGGGGCACTACCGGCTGGACAACCTCTGCGCCGTCATTGACCGGAACCATCTGCAGATCTCCGGCAACACCGAGGACGTGATGTCCCATCAGGATCTCCACGCCCGGTTCGCCGCCTTCGGCTGGCACGTGATCGACGTGGCGGACGGCAACGACGTGGATCAGCTGAACGCCGCCTTCGACGAGGCGGAGCGCACCAAGGGGCAGCCCAGCCTGATCCTGGCCAATACCGTCAAGGGAAAGGGCGCCGCCATCATGGAGAACAAGGCCTCCTGGCATCATCACCTGCCCAGCGCCGAGGAATACGAAATCATCTGCAGGGAGCTGAAGGAAAGGAAGGATGCGCTGGAGCATGAATAAGATCCCCAACCGCGCCGTGATGTGCGAGGTGCTGAAGGAAGCCGCCGCCCGGGACAGGGACGTGGTGGTCCTGTGCAGCGACAGCCGGGGCAGCGCCTCCCTGACCTCCTATGCCGAGGCCTATCCGGAGCAGTTTGTGGAGGTGGGCATCGCCGAGCAGAACCTGGTGTCCATCGCCGCCGGCCTGGCCTCCTGCGGCAAGAAGGCCTATGCGGCTTCCCCCGCCTCCTTCATCACCACCCGCAGCTATGAGCAGTGCAAGGTGGACTGCGCCTATTCCGACACCAACGTGAAGCTGATCGGCATCTCCGGCGGCGTCAGCTACGGCGCCCTGGGCATGACCCATCACTCCGCCCAGGACATCGCCGCCATGAGCGCCATCCCCGGCATGCGGGTCTACCTGCCCTCGGACCGGCACCAGACCCGGAAGCTCTTCGAGGCCCTGCTTCAGGACAGCAAAACCGCCTACATCCGCCTGGGCCGCAACCCGGTGGAGGACGTGTATGAGGAAGGGAACGTGCCCTTCGAGATGAACCGCGCCACGGAGGTCCGGCAGGGCAGCGACGTGCTGCTGGTGGCCTGCGGCGAGATGGTCCGGCCCGCCCTGGACGCGGCGGAGCTGCTGGCGGCGGAGGGCATCTCCGCCGGGCTGCTGGACATGTATTGCGTCAAGCCCCTGGACACGGAGAGCCTGCTGCGGGCGGCCCGGGGGAAGAAGCTGATCGTGACCGTGGAGGAGCACGCCCCCTTCGGCGGGCTGGGCTCCATGGTGGCCCAGGCGATCTCCGCACGGGATCCGAAGCGGGTGATCAACCTGGCGCTGCCGGATGCCCCGGTCATCACCGGCACCTCTCCGGAAGTGTTTGCCTGGTACGGGCTCACGGGCGAGGGCATCGCAAAAACCATCCGGGAGGCGCTGAAGGCCTGATTCATTTTCCGCCGGAAAGGAGCCTTCCTTCCCGGCGTATTCTGTTGTGCTGAGGAACATGATGATGAAGAAATATGTATTGAGCGTGGACCAGAGCACCCAGGGCACCAAGGCCATGATCTTTGACGAAGCCGGCGGGATGCTGGCCCGGGCGGACCTGCCCCACCGGCAGATCGTCAGCAGCGCGGGCTGGGTATCCCATGACCCGGAGGAGATCTTCCGCAACACCCTGCAGGTGGCGGGCCTGGCGGCGGAAAAGGCGGGCGTGGACCCGGCGGAGATCGTCTGCATGGGCATCAGCAACCAGCGGGAAACCACCGTGGCCTGGGACCGGGTCACGGGGAAGCCGGTCTGCGACGCCATCGTGTGGCAGTGCGCCCGGGCGACGGAGGTCTGCGCGGAAATTGAAAAAACCGGCATCGGCGAAGCGGTGCGGGAGCGGACGGGCATTCCCATCTCCCCCTATTTCCCCGCCGCCAAGATGGCCTGGATCCTGCGGAGCGTGCCGGAGGCCGCGGAAAAGGCCCGGGAGGGCCGGCTGTGCCTGGGCACGGTGGACGCCTGGCTGGTGTGGAAGCTGACGGGGCAGTTCCGGACGGACTATTCCAACGCCTCCCGCACCCAGCTTTTCAACCTGCATACCCTTGCCTGGGATCCGGAGATCTGCGGCGCCTTCGGAATTGACCCGGCCGCCCTGCCCGCCGTCACCGATTCCGACGCGGTCTTCGGGGAGACGGACCTGGGGGGCCTGCTGCCGAAGAAGATCCCCGTCTGCGGAGTGCTGGGGGACAGCCACGCGGCTCTCTTCGGCCACGGCTGCCTGGAGAAGGGCATGACCAAGGCCACCTACGGCACCGGATCCTCCATCATGATGAACATCGGGCCGGCGTTCGCCGCGTCGAAGAACGGCCTGGTCACCTCCCTGGCCTGGAAATACAAGGGGCAGGTCACCTATGTGATGGAGGGCAACCTGAACTATACCGGCGCGGTGATCACCTGGCTGAAGGACAGCCTGGGGCTCATCGCCTCGGCGGGGGAGACGGCGGAGCTGGCGGAGCAGGCCCATCCCGCCGACACCGCCTGCCTGGTGCCCGCCTTCACGGGGCTGGGCGCCCCCTACTGGCGGAGCGACGCCCGGGCCCTGCTCTGCGGCATGAGCCGCACCACGGGGAAGAAGGAGATCGTCCGGGCCGCCCTGGAGAGCATCGCCTGCCAGATCCGGGACGTGATCGCCGCCATGGAGAAGGACACGGGCATCCGCCTGCCCCTGCTGCGGGTGGACGGGGGCCCCACCCGGAACCGGTATCTGATGCAGTTCCAGAGCGATCTGCTGGCCACCCCCGTTTCCTGCCCCGACGCGGAGGAGCTCTCCGGCATCGGCGCCGCCTGCATGGCGGGGCTGAGCTGCGGGCTCTATGACGAAAGCGTCTTCCG
>CAZRLU010000288.1:0-2924 GCA_964600995.1 uncultured Oscillospiraceae bacterium
GAACGATGGATTGGAGATCCCGTCTGTGGGAGTGAAGATCCTGTCTCCGGCTCCGTTGGTGATTACTTCTCACCCGGTGGATGAGATCGTGGCTTTGAACGAAAGCGCGACATTTATGGTGAGTGCAGAAAACGAAGCGGGTTATCAGTGGCAGTTCCAGCGCGCGGGAGAAACGACCTGGAACAACTGCTCTGCGACGACTGAAGGTTTTGACACGAACACTCTGAAGCCGGTGGCTACAGAGGGACGGTATAACTTTAAGTATCGCTGCGAAGTGACGGGTAAAGACAAGTCTGTGCAATATACCAATGCTGTGCGGATGATTCGGAAGCTGAAGATCAACTCGGCACCCACAGGCGAGGTAAGTGTGATTTTGGGAAGCCAGACAACGCTGAATATCGATGCATTCGGAGCTGTCTCCTACCAGTGGCAGAAGATGGAAGCTACCGAATGGGTAGACTGCACTGCGGCTGGCAGTGATACCGCAGCCTTTACCTTCACAGTAGAAGAAACAGATTTGACTTCCTACCGGTGCATCGTTACGGGCGAGATGGATCAGGAACTGATCAGTGAAAGTGCGACTCTGGTGAAGGTGGAAGAGTTTGTAACGAACAATATCCGCTATTATATCCTGGACGGAAGCACCGACGGTGCGGTTCAGGTAAAGGGATATGCGGAAGGTACCGGAACAGCTTCTCTGACGATTCCTGAGCATCCGGTCTATGCTGAGTATCCGAGCACGGTCTTTACCGTGACTGAAATCGGTCCCTCTGCATTCGAGGGAAATACCGTACTGGTGAGCATTGATCTCCCGGACAGCGTGGCCGTGATCCGTGAGAAAGCCTTTAAGAACTGTTCCAACCTTAAGGAAATGAACTAACTGATCATTTCCACACTTCAGGGGCAGCAATGCCCCTGATTTTTTCAGTATCTGTGGTCAGCTTCACACCGGTTCGATTCCGGTGATGCTGGGGGATGGGCGGCTGAACGCCGCCGGAAAGAAATGATACAGGCATTTGCCTTCGGAAAAGAAAGCGCCGATGCCGGGGGAGAAGCATGAACACAACAGGGAGAAAAACCATTGGAAATAGCCGGATTCAGCTGGTATTCCTGCAGCTGATGATTCTGGCTTTTGCTTTGATCAACGCTGCTGCGCATCATCTCAGCCTGCTGGATGGGGTGAAGATCTTCCTCTATCAGTTTTTCGCCTGGTATATGGCGGGATATGCCCTGCTGCTGCTGTTCCAGATCAGGACGGAAACCAAGACAGAGAAGGTGGCTCTTTCCTACGGGCTTGGCAGCACGCAGTCCATGCTGGCTTATTTTCTGCTTGTGATCCCTGGATGGAAGGCGGCGCTTCCCTATTTTACCATTGCGGAAGGGCTGGCGGCTTCCGTTTATGTTTACAGAAAAGAATCAGGCAGCAGGGAAACAGGGCAGGAGAGCGGGTATATGCCATTGTGCCTGGCACTGCTGTTTGTCTATCTGATATTGTTCACCTTCGCGGGCTCCTTCGTGAATTCCATGCCGGACGAGACGGGGGGCACCGGTTATTATGTGGACTGGGCTTTCTGGGCGGGAAACAATATCGGTTTTACCAAAGGTTTCCCGATAGATAGATTCCGGCAGGTGGGGGTTCCCTTTGCGTATCACTATTTTTCCAGCCTGCTGATGGCCCAGACATCCCTTTGCACCGGAGTGGACATCAACGCGATCTCCTTTTATTTCTCCGGCATTTTCGGAGGCATTCTGCTGATCTTTTCAGCCTGTTGGTTCGGTACGAGAGTGCTTCGGAACAAATGGCTACTGTTTGTTTTCATGCTGGCGGTGCTGTTCACCAACGGGAATTACACCACCTATACCTGGCATATCCTGATCTGCCCCTTCGGATATGACTACGGGCAAAGCTACGGCATGCTGACTCTGGGAGCCCTTGCTGAAATCCTGCTGCGGAAGCGGAATCGGGAGTACCTTTGGATCTCCTGCGTGTTTCTGGCCATGTGCACGGGCTCCAAGGGCCCGGTGGGGGC
Source organism: uncultured Oscillospiraceae bacterium (assembly GCA_964600995.1). Lineage (GTDB taxonomy): Bacteria > Bacillota > Clostridia > Christensenellales > Aristaeellaceae > Aristaeella. Next base: position 2,031 of record CAZRLU010000288.1, read on the forward strand.
GCTGGTACTTGTGGCCTGCGGCGTGGCGGCATTGTCCATGCTGATCCGGAAGGATTTCAGAATGGGAATGCTGAGCGGATTTCTGTGGCTGCTTTCTTTCCTGACGGTGTATTGTGTTTTTATCATGCCCCACAGTTCCGGAGGAAGCGGAACAAGCAGGATCGAATATATCGGTGGTCTGGATCTGAAAACATTGTCCTCATCTTCCATGTTTCTGCCTGGAATCGTAGACGAGCTTAGAAGCGGATACAGAATCACGGGGCATTCCCGGCTATTGGCGCTGATCAGCATATTCCTTTATGTATACAGATCCAATAAGGTGGTTACTCTGCTGATGGGGATCGGCCTGATAAGAATCTTATGCGATTTGTTTCGCAAAAAGGTGGATACGCTGTTGTATGCCCTGGAAGTTACCTGCCTTGTGGGCATTTTGCTGGCAATCTATCTGACACAAACCGGCGGCAGCCAAATGTACTTCATGATGGGCATGTACCCGATGGGAGCCATGGCAGGGCTTTACGTTCTGGATGCCTGGCTAACAGGAAGAAATATAGTTTCTTTCCGGAAAGATCTAATTACCCACGGAGCTGTTTTTACAGTGGTCTGTATGCTGGGAATGTCGGTTTCCTCTTACTATGAGACAGTGTTGCCGAAGTTTAGAGATGGATTTGCGACGATCCGTCATAAACTTGCTGCTACAGATTATACATTACATTCTTTTAGCTATATTGATCAGGAGGACTGGAAAATATTTGCTTGGCTGAAGAAGAATACGCCCGAGATGGCGGTTTTTGCCATGGATAGCTTTGAGAACATCCTTGGCAAAGAAGCCCCAATGGTGGCCGGGGTGTTCTCCCAGCGATATGTATGGAACGAGCAGAAATATGTCCGGAC
>CAZRLU010000289.1:0-2901 GCA_964600995.1 uncultured Oscillospiraceae bacterium
CTGCCACCCTCTGCCATGTGTGCGGCGATATTCTTGAAAGCAGCCAACAGAAAAGTGAAGAACTGTTCATCAGCCATGCTGTCATTCTGGATCTTTTTCCCGTCGGCAGACTCATATGACACGTTGTATGGCGGATCCGTCACACAGAGATTGGCACGGATGCCCTCCATGAGCAGATCCACAGCAACGGGATCCGTGCTATCCCCGCACATCATCCGATGCTTCCCCAGCATCCAGATATCGCCAGGATGTACATAAGGGGTAACAGTTTCCGGATCAATCTCACAGTCGTCGTCATGAACCTCTTTATCATGTACTTTACTGAAGAGATCATCCACTTCAGCAGCGTCAAACCCAGTCGCACCCAGGTCATATCCTGATTCCTGCAGATCTTTCAGCAAATCAGCCAGAGCTACGGGTTCCCAGTCGCCGGTTGCTTTGTTTAACGCAATATTCAAGGCTTTTTCATCCTGCGGGCTTTCGATATGAACCACAACGCAGTCCACTTCGGTAGCCCCTTCGGCTTTTAGCACCTTATACCGCTGATGACCGCCGACAATATTCCCTGTGACTTCATTCCACACAATCGGATCAACGTACCCAAAGTCGTGCAGGCTGCGTTTGATCTTTTCGTATGCGGGATCGCCCGGCTGCAGATCTTTTCTGGGGTTGTACTTCGCAGGCTTTAACCGATCAATCGGCATCCGCTGCATATTCAGATTCGTATCCATGTTTCCTCCTACATAGCAGAAGCACCGGCAATCACTGCTGGTGCTTCTTTGTATTTCTGGCATTTTGCGATGACACGCTGTATCAGTTCTTCCGTCGGCGGTGGTACATCATTCAGTTCCCCCGCATATTCCCCAAAGAAAAACTGAGCGCCTATGTTGTACATTTGCGCCAGGGTAATCAGATCATCCGGAGAGGATCCAAGCCGGATCCGTTTATGATTGTATCCAACCTTCACTTCATATCGGCCTGCATTCCTGGAGTAGTACACACCGGTATATCCGGTTTTGTTGGTTCCGAACAGTTTATGATTGCATGAATTTCCGAAAGGACTGATAATCCGAAGATTTTCCCTCCGGCAGTCCCTTCTATCACGGTTGATATGATCGACCAACACGGCGGGTGATGTAACACCCACAAGGTAACGGTGCAGAAGCAGGTTTCCCTGCCCCGACTTACTGGAATGACAGATGTACCCGTCCTTATCCGTACGCCAGGTTTTCTGAGACACCAATTCAATATCAGCGGCATCAATCAGGAATTCGTTCCCATTACCGAGACAGCCGATGGCTACTCCATCATGTATGACAAACCGATAATCCCGAGCGCAATCCTTACAACGGTTTCCTTTGCTTGCCCGGATCACTGCAGCTGTATGGATTGATTCAGCTCCGCACCTCATACATCGACACCGAAAGGCAACAAGGCCATTTACGCGGTCGACTTTTTCAAGTACCGCCCAGCCATTAATGAGCTGACCGGCATAATCTGGTTCCGGCAGTCCGCCAGTATGCGGCATGCATTTTTTGCAGTGACGATTTGGCTTACCGCGTATGACTGACGCGGGATAGTCAGCTTCATTTCCGCATTCACACCTGCATCTGAAGTATTTGCCGTCTTTTCGTTTTTCTGTTTCCGATATGACTGTAAAGCGACCGTACTTTTTTCCAACTTCAACAGACATATCCACCACACCAGGCCCCTTTCTGAAGCAAATCTTCCCATCCATAGGGTTTCTCAGAGGGGGCTTTAGAAGTATCCCTGCAAATTTTCCTGAAACTTTTTTTGCATTTTCCGGGCCGCTGATCCCCCCCGCCTGGAAATGGTCGGAAATTAACGCGAGAGGGCCGACCGGTCTCCGCCTGGCACACAACAGGGATCCGACCACCCCCTCCCCGGCACACCTCCGGCGGGCGGCGGCAAAAACCCACTGACCCACAGGACTTTCCCAGAGCGCAGTGGAGAAGTCCTCCGGCGGCGGGGCCCGGCACACTTTCGCAGAGCAAAGTCGAAAAGTCCTGTGCCCGGGTGGACTTTTGTAGAGCGCAGTGCGAAACACCCACTGGGTCGGTGGACTTTTTCACGGCGATGCGGAGAAGTGTGCCCGGGCGGGGTTTCCCCCGGTTCCGGCGGGCGGGGTTCCGGGGCGGCGGGTGTGCCCGGGCGGGCGAAAAAAAAAACCGGGTTTTTTTCTTTTTTTCCGGCGGCCTTCGCGCATGTATAAGGAAGGCCGGGCCTCTTTTTCCGAAAAAAAACCGTTGACTTTCCGGGCGAAAAGAGTGATGGATGTGTCCGCCGGGCGGGGAACCGCCCAGAAGGCACAGCCGGGCGGGCGGGAGAAGCCGCCGCCGGAAGAAAGGAGCCTCCCCGTGAAAAACCAGACCTTCGGCCTCGAACTCGAAGTCAACCACATCTCCCGCCAGACCGCCGCCCGGGCGATCGCCGGGGTTCTTTCCACCGACGGGTACACCGCCCCGGTGCACCACGAAGGCGGTTCCTACGACACTTGGGTCGCGGTCGACCGCGAAGGCCGCAAGTGGCGGTGCGTTTCCGACGCGAGCATCGCCGGAGGCCGCGACCAAGGCACAGAGTTCGTCACCCCGGTGTGCCGCTGGGAAGACCTCGAAACGGTGCAGGCCTGCGTCCGGGCCCTCCGGGCCGCCGGGGCACACGCCGACCCCTCCTGCGGCATCCACGTTCACGTCGGGCTGGGGAACCACACCCCGAAAACCCTGCGGAACTTGGTCAACCTAGTGAACGCCAAGGAAGACCTCCTGACCCAAGCCCTCCAGATCAGCCCCGCCCGCCGGGAGCGCTGGTGCCAGCCCGTCGACCAAGACTTCCTCGCGACCCTGAACCGCCGCCGCCCGACCACCTCCGAGGAGTTCGCCC
>CAZRLU010000290.1:0-2894 GCA_964600995.1 uncultured Oscillospiraceae bacterium
CGGCGATTTCCCGGCCCTCCTTGAAGTTCATCTCAAAGCCGTGGGTGGATTTCCGCCCGGTGATCAGCAGCAGCTGGGAGGTCGCCTGGCCGTAGGCCTTGGCCACCGCGTCCACGGAATAGCTGTAGGGCACGGTTTTGTCGTTCAGCCCGTGGATGATCAGCACGTCGCCGGTATAGCCGGAGATCTCCTCCAGCACGTTGATGTCATAGGCATCCCGGGCATAGATGGTACCCAGCGTGCCCATGGCCGACTCGAAGGTATCTCCCTCCAGGGCGCTGAGATCCGGCACAAACGTATGCAGGTCGTCCACGAGGCACAGGGCGGGGTAGACCAGGATCATCGCCCGCACCTCCTCCGGCCGGGCCGCCGCCGTGATGGCGCTGACGAAGCCGCCCTGGCTCATGCCCAGCAGGAACAGATGGGCGTTGTCCACATAGTCCTTGTCCTTCACAAAATCCATCACCGCGTTCAGGTCCGCCTGCTCCGTGCGCACGGACATCTGCATGTAGTCGCCGTCGCTCAGGGACTGGGCGCCGCCGCCGCAGAAATCGAAGGCATAGACCACAAAGCCCGCTTTGGTGAAGGCTTCCGGCCATTTGGACCGCTCCGTCATCTCCGTGCGGGAGCCCAGGCCGTGGCTGATGATCACCGTCGGCCAGGTTTTGCTCTCGTCAAAGCCTTCCGGATAATAGAACTTGCCGTAGATCTTCATATCTTCCCTGGCGCACCAGCTGACCACGCTCGTCCAGCCCTCGCCAGTCGCAGTATATCCCTCCTCCGTCGCGGGATCCGCCCCCTCCGCCATGGCGGGCAGCACCCCCGTCAGCATCACCGCCAGCACCAGTACCATCGCCAGAAACGCTTTCCTCATGGATCCAGTCTCCCTTCATTCCATTTTCGCATCCGGGTTTCCACCTTCCATTGTACCCGGATTTCTTTATTTTTCAACCCTTCCGGAGCCGCCGGGCCTCCCAGCCCGAGGAATGCCTTCGTCCCCGTCCGCCTTCGGCGGGGCTCATCTCATTCCCCGATGTGGTTCCAGGTGCGATGAATATACTCGTTGATGCTGTCCACCAGCACCTCCGTGGACCGGTCGTTCTGATAGCCGAAGCCATGGCCTGTGGAGGAGATGGCCACGAAGGTATACTGGTCATACCAGCTCATGTTGGACTCGCCCCGGGCAATCAGGCACTGATCGTCGTTCACGCCCTGCACAAACAGGATCTCCCCGCCGGCATAGGGCGCGGCCTTCAGGGCTTCATAGTCGGCGATCATGAAGGAAATGTCATCTCCCAGCGCGCCGCACTGAATGATCAGTCCGTTAATGTCCTCCGGATACCAGGAGGCCGCCAGCTGGATGGCCGCGCCGCCCTTGCTTCCGCCCATCAGGTAGATGCCGTCGCGGTTCACATACTCCAGGGACTTCACGTGCTCAAGGGCAATCCCCAGGCATTCGGCGTAGCTCTCCACGCTGTTGGCGCCGGGCTTGACATTCTCCAGCGGCGTGGAATAGCTTCCCCGCCCGCCTTCCGTCTCGCTCCGGGCATCGATGGCATAAACCAGGCATTCGCCCTGCTGCACGATGCGCGGGGCGATCGTCTTGTCCCACACATCCGCCGTGCCGCTGCCGCCATGGGCTGCGATGATCACGGGATATTTGCGGGAGGCGTCAAAGTCCGCCGGGAAATACATCCGGCCGAAGATGTCCACCCCGTCCCGCACCGCGTGCTGCACCGTGCAGGAATAGCCATTGCCGGCGTAGGTGTAGCCCTCCTCCTTCGCCAGCAGGTCCTCCTTGGTCGCAGAGGACTCCCTCTTCTTCAGGTTCGGAATCCCGTTGGCCGTGCGGTCGATGAAGTCGATGACCTCCTGGGCACAGATCACCGCCGGCCGGTTGAACTGGTTGCCGAAGCCGTGATAGGCGTTGCTGATGACCACCAGGGTCGCCTCCGGATACAGCGCCATGTTCTCCAGGGACCGGTCCAGGCTGTATCCCTTGTCGCCCGCGCCCCAGATGACCAGCACCTCCCCGTTGTCATAGGGATGGGCCAGCACCTCGTCCACCATGGGCACCATATCGCTGCTCATGCCCGCGATGTTGCCGTACAGGGCCACCACGCCGGCAATTTCCTTGCTGCGCTGAGAGGCCAGCACCTGCACGGCCATGCTGCCCTTGCTGTTGCCGAACAGATAGATGGAATCCTTCTTCACATAGTCCAGCGTCTGGATGAAATCCAGCGCTGCGGCGGCGTCGGAAACCGTCTCCGTCACGCCGGACACGCCGCTTTCCAGGGGCGTGGAATAGCTTCCGCGGCCGCCCTCGGTGCCGCTGCGCTCGTCAAAGGCATAGCACACATAGCCCGCCTTCGCCAGCTCCGGCGCGTAGCACTTGTGCCAGAAGTCGGCATTCAGCGTCATGCCGTGCACCAGCAGCACGGTAGTATACTGCTTCGTCCCGTCAAAGTCCGCGGGATAGTAAATGCGGCCGAACAGGTCGTCCTCTCCGTTCCTGCACCAGGCGTTGACGCAGTACCAGCCGTCGCCGTCAATGCGGAAGCCCTCGTCCGGAACGGTAAGCGGATTCACTTCCTCCGCCGGCGCCAGGCCCGGCAGAAGACAGATCGCCAGCATCAGGATCATCAGCAGATTCCATTTTCTCATGGGGATTCCTCCCTTTCCCTTTTTGTTCCATTGTAGTGCTTTCCCCCGGCAATACAAGGGTCGGGGAACAACTGGGCATTTTCCGGGAACAACTGGGAGCGCGGAACCAAAGTGGTACATTGGGGACAGTCCCCAATGTACCATTTTCATCCGGCCTTTTCTCTGCTATACTGTGTCTCCAAAGGAGGTGCCATCGCCATGACAACGCTGGAAGCCATCGACGCCCGCCA
>CAZRLU010000291.1:0-2879 GCA_964600995.1 uncultured Oscillospiraceae bacterium
CAAGAGCAATCCGGACATCAAGTGGAACTTCACCAAGTTCGTGGTGAACCGGCAGGGCGAAGTGGTGGCCCGGTTCGAGCCCACCGCCGACATGAAGACCGTGAAGAGCTGCGTGGAGAGCCTGCTGTAAGCCCCGGAAGGGAGACGAGGAGGGGAGACCCATGAGATACGATATCGCCGTGATCGGAACGGGCCCCGCGGGGCTGGAGGCGGCCATTACGGCCACCATCCGGAACAAGAAGGTGCTGCTGCTGGGCTCGAAGGAGCTGAGCCTGAAGCTGGCCAAGGCCCATGAGATTCAGAACTACCTGGGTTTTCCCGCCGTGAAGGGGGAGGACCTGGCGAAGGCCTTCCGGGCTCATCTGGATCAGCTGGGCATCTCCATTACGGAGGAGCGGGTCAGCGCCGTCTATGCCATGGGGGACTATTTTGCCCTGCAGGCCGGCGAGGAGATGCTTGAGGCGGACGCGGTGATCCTGGCCACCGGCGTCGTGCAGGGGAAGCCCCTGCCCGGCGAGGAGGAGGCTCTGGGCCACGGGGTGAGCTACTGCGCCACCTGCGACGCGGCCCTGGTGCGGGGAAAGAAGGTGGCCGTGGTGGGCTACAGCCCCCGGGAGGAATCCGAGGCCGCCTTCCTCAGCGAGATCTGCCCGGAGGTGCTGTACTTCCCGATGTATAAGGAAGTTCCGGCGCTTCCGGAAAAGGTGCGGGTGATTCCGGAGAAGGTCACCGCCCTGGAGCGGACCGGAAGCGCCATGAAGGTGCTGACGGCAGAGGGCGAATATGAGGCGGCCGGGGTGTTCGTGCTGCGGGAAGCGGTGGCGCCGGGACAGCTGGTTCCGGGGCTGGAGACCGAAGGCCCCCACGTGAAGGTCAGCCGGAAGATGGAAAGCAGCCTGCCGGGGCTTTTTGCCTGCGGCGACCTGGTGGGAACCCCTTATCAGTACATCAAGGCTGCGGGCGAGGGAAACATCGCGGCGCTGAGCGCCGTGGCGTATCTGGACGAAAAGAAGAAGGAGAGGTAAGATCATGGTTAAGAAGATTGGCGAGCAGGAATTTCAAACGGAAGCCCGGACCGCGGAGGTGGCCGTGGTGGATTTCAACGCCACCTGGTGCGGTCCCTGCAAGATGCTGGCGCCGGTGCTGGAAAAGGTGAGCGAGGAGCTGGAGGGCCAGGTGAGCTTCTACGGCGTGGACGTGGACGACTGTCCGGAGCTGGCTGCTGAATTCCGGGTGCAGAGCGTGCCCTGCCTGGTGATGATGAAGAAGGGTCAGTTTGTGGACCAGTCCATCGGCTTCAAGCCCCAGCCTGCCATCACGGCCTGGGTGAAGGCGAATCTGTAAGCCATCCGGAACCGGAATAACCGCCGACTCCCGGGCTTTCCCTCCGGGGAGCTCGGGGCAGGGCGGATGGGAGCGAAAAGATGAACGAGGAAGCGCTGAGCACGAAGGACAACTATCCGCAGCTGCTGCTGGAGAGCCAGCTTTGCTTTCCCCTGTATGCGGCGGCCCGGCGGGTGGTGAACTATTATACGCCGAAGCTGAAGCCCCTGGGGCTGACCTATACCCAGTACATTGTTTTTCTGTGCCTCTGGGAATACGGAGAGATGCCGGTGGGGGATCTCTGCGACCGGCTGTATCTGGATAACGGAACCATTACGCCCCTGATCAAGCGCATGGAGCAGGAAGGCTATGTGACCAGGAACCGCAGCCGCGAGGATGAGCGGGTGGTCCGGGTCCGGCTGACGGACAAGGGCTGGGCCATGCGGGAAAAGGTGAAGGAGATCCCCTGGGCGGTGGGGGAATGCGTATCCCTGCCCCGGGAGGAGGCCTTCCAGCTTTACAGCCTTCTGAACAGGCTGCTGGGGGCGGAAGGATAAGTCCGGAGGAAGGAAGGAGCGGATCTGGATGGAGCCCGGGTTCAACGAGGAAGGCCTGGTGCTGTCGGAAAACTATGCGCGGACCATGGAGGAAAAGGTAACGCCCCGGCTGCGGGAGCGGTGCGTTTCCCTGCAGGTGAAGGGCGCGGGGGACAAGCCCCTGGCGGTATTCCGCTATGACGCGGAGGCGCCCCGGGGGACGGTGACGGTGCTGCACGGGTTCACCGAATGCGCGGAGAAATTCAGCGAGGTGATCTACGGGCTTCTGCAGGCGGGATACAGCGTGCTGGCCTATGATCAGCGGGGCCATGGGGCCTCCTGGCGGGACGAGCGGATTCAGGACATTTCCCTGACCCATGTGGACCGGTTTCAGGATTACGTGGAGGATCTGGACGCGGTGCGGGCCCAGGCGCTGGAGGGCATGCCGAAGCCCTGGTATCTCTTTGCCCACTCCATGGGCGGCGCCGTGAGCTGCTGCTATCTGGAGGACCATCCCGGCGTCTTTGAGAAGGCGGCGCTCTGCGCCCCGATGATCGCTCCCCAGCGGGGCGGCATGCCGCTGGCGGTGGGAAAGCTCCTGGGCATGGGCGCCAAAGCCCTGGGCAAGGGCCGGGAGCGGGTCTTCATCAGCAAGCCCTGGGCCGGGCCCGAGGAGTTTGAGACCTCCTGCGCCACGGGCCGGGAGCGCTTCGACTGGTACGACGCCCTGCGGGTGCGGACGGAAAGATATCACAACAACGGGCCCACCTATTCCTGGACCCTGGAGGCCTTCCGGGTCACGGAAAGGCTGCTGGCGCCGGGCAGACCGGAGAGCGTGCGGGTTCCGGTGATGATCTGGGCCGCGGAGGACGACAACCAGGTGCTGCCGGAGCCCCAGGAGGAAATGGCCTCCCGGATGCCCCTGGGCCAGCGGAAGGTGGTGGCCGGGGCCAAGCACGAGATCTACCGGTCGCCGGACGCGGTGCTCTTCCCCTGGTGGAAGGAAGTCCTGGCCTTTTA
>CAZRLU010000292.1:0-2876 GCA_964600995.1 uncultured Oscillospiraceae bacterium
CTTCGAGCTGTCCAACGAGCTGTGGCACCTGGTGAAGGATATCACCAACATCGAGGGCCTGGGCTGGCAGCTGCGGGGCAACATCGCGGCGCTGAATTTCGAGCTGTATGACAACGGGAACCAGGTCATCGCGGTGATCAGCCAGAAGATGCTCTCCCTGCACGACAAATACTGCGTGGACATCTATCAGCCGGAGCACGAGGCCGCCACTGTGGCCATCCTGGTGACCCTGCAGCATATGATCCGTGACCGGCAGAACGCCGTCTCCGTGTCCACTTCCTCCTCCTCTTCCTCCGGGAACTAAACGAGACTTGGGAACCGTCCCCAAGTCTCTGCTGAAAGAGAGGCTGGGAACCGTCCCCAAGTCTCTGAAACAATCCCCCGCAGCACGCTGCGAGGGATCTTTTTATGGGTTCTTTGCTCCGCGGTCAGCGGATCACGAAGCCGTAGACATCGTTGACGCCGAGGCTGGCCTTCAGGGTCAGCACGCCGCGATCCCAGGTGAAGGGCCAGCTTTCCGGCTCCACGGCGCTGCGGGCCTTCAGATCCTGGATTTCGGCCCGGCTGAGAACCTCGGGGCTGCCCATTTCCTCCCACAGCTTCAGGGGATTGCCGTGGGTGTCGTCGATGCGGCGGAGGGTCACGGAGGCGGGAGCCTTCGGACAGGCCAGGCGGATTACCGCCTCCTCCTTCGGCAGATCCAGCTGCTTCATCTTCTGCCGGAAGAGGATCACATGGGTTTCCCCGCTGCCCTCAAAGGCGGCGGCGCCGATCTCGGCGTCAAAGGCCTCCGGACCCAGGTCGATGCGGGTGTCCGGGGCGTCCGCCAGCAGCTTCATGGCGTGGTACACGGGCTTGGGGACGCCGTGCTGGGTCAGCATGCCGAATCCGCCATGGAACTCCTGGGGGAAGGGATGCAGCTCCTCGAAGATGTCGCTGAAGCACCAGATGGAGGAGCCGCTCACGTGGTCCGCCACCGCCAGGGCCATCTTCACGTCATAGGCGGCCACCTTGCGGGTGTCGTTGGTCCAGGCCGAGAAGATGGCGTTCTCGTTCCACTCGGTGTAATACAGGGGCAGTCCTTCCGCCTGGGCCTGGGCTTTGACCACGTTTCTGCGGAAGAGGTCGTCCGGAATGTCGGTGGTTTCCGATTTGTCCGGGGTCACGGCGCGGTAGCCCGCCAGGAAGGTCTTTTCCTCCACATCCTTCAGGGCCTCTCCGGCTTTGCGCATATGCTCGGCCCAGGATCCGGCGCCGCCGGCCTGGCCCTCCTCGTCCCCCTGGTCCTCCACGCCGCCCAGGGGATCCCCGGCGTACTGGTGGGTGGTGACGAAATCCACCGGCACCTGGTTTTTCCGGCAGAATTCCAGGAAGCTGCGGATCCACTTGCTGCCGCTGGTGGAAGGGCCGCCCACCTGAATTTTGTCGTCCACGGCCTTGATGGCCCGGGCGGATTCCTCATACAGGCGGAAATACTCGTCCCGGGTTCCGTTCCAGAAAACGAAGGGCAGGTCCGGCTCGTTCCAGACCTCAAAGAACCAGGTGCGGATCTCCTCCTGCCCGTAGCGGCGGATCAGGAAGCGAAGGAAGGCCTGCAGGTACTCCCGCCAGGCGTCGTAATCCTTCGGGGGCACGATGTTGGGCTTGTAGAAGAAGCCGCCCTTCAGGGGCCTGCCCTCCTCCTTCAGCGCCAGCTTTTCCGGCATGAAGGACAGCTCCACCAGGGGCTTCATCCCCGCGGCCAGCACATTGTCGTAGGCGGCGCCGCAGGCGTTGAAATTATACTCCGTGAAGGCTTCGGCCCCGGGCACGGGGGTCTGCATGGACAGGTCGTTGAAGGTCCGCATGTCGTCGCAGAAAATGCCGTGGAACCGCACCCGCTGAATTCCCAGGGTGTCGTGGATGAAGCGCAGCTGCTCCGTATAATCCGTGCGCAGGGCCATCAGCGCATGGGCGGAGCCCACGCAGAACTGCCAGTGCTTTTTGTGGGGAATCCGGGGGAGGCTTTCGCTGATTACAAACTCCATGGTTTTGTTCCTTTCATTGGCCAAGGTTGGTGTGGAAGGCGTCCAGCAGGGACTGCTGGTAGGCGCCGGCGAAGTTGCTCTGCAGGAATCTTTCCAGGCCTTCCGCCAGGAAGAGCTGCCAGCTTTCCCCCTCCCGGTTCACCAGGATGGGGTAGTACAGCACCTGGTTTTCCCGGGCGGCCTGCTCGTCCCCCGGGGCGTCGCCGCACATGAGGATGGCTTCGTAGCCCTTCTCCTTCAGGCGGCGGATGCAGTAGGCCTTGCTGCCCATCTCCTGGGTGCAGAGCAGATCCACATGCTCCAGCAGGCCGAAGCGCTTCCATTCCTCCCGGACTGCCTCCGGGTTGGCGCTGGAAACCACCACCACGTCCGCCCGTCCATGGGCGGCAGACAGGGCCTCCTTCACGTGGGGGAAGGGCTTCACCTCCTCCGGCGGCAGGGCCTCGATGGCGGCGTTCACCGCCCGGCTCCACCGCAGGGCCTTTTCAAAGACCGGGTGCTCCCCGGCCTTGGCGGCCACCGCGTCGTTGGAGAGCTCCGGGGCGGTCTCCGCCCAGGCGGCGAGCAGCTCCACCCCGTCGATGGGGGTATACCGGGCGTTGATTTCCTGCAGCGCCATGGCCAGCCCCTTAAAGCGGTTGATGCCCCGGGTGCCGGAGAAGAGGTTGATCACGTTCCAGCGGTCCAGGATGGGCTCCTGCCAATTTTCCAGCTTCCATTCCTTCACCATGCAGGGGCCGAAGCAGCGGAAATGCTTGATGTTCATGGTATCCATGGCGCAGCCGTCGGAGTCCACGCAGACCGCGAACCGGCGGAGGGCCCTGAAATCGTCCAGTGCTGACATGGCTT
>CAZRLU010000293.1:0-2873 GCA_964600995.1 uncultured Oscillospiraceae bacterium
ACAAGGCCATCGTGTTCCACGACGGTTTCCGCTGCAAGGCCTGGAACCGGTTCTTCCGTCAGGCAGGATTCAGGAACGTGTTTCTGGATACCCATATCTATATCTTTGCCATGGAGAACTTCGTTCCCATTCCCAAGCCCTGGGTGTACAATCTCTATCTCAACGCCTGCATGATGCAGGTGCGCAAAGCCCAGAAGGATATTCCGGTGATCGTCGGCGAGTGGTGCATCTGCAACAAATACGCCAACCGGATGGATCAGTCTGTGATGAGTCAGAAGGATCGTGCGGAAAAGCAGAAGGCCAAGTACCGGCAGATCGCAAGGATGGAGCTGGATGCCTGGAAGGAAACCGCCGGCTGGTTCTACTGGAACTACCAGCTGCTTCGGGACCGGGACAAGCACACCGATGAAGCATGGAAGGAAAGCTGGGATCTGAGCCGCTGCCTTCGGAACGGCTGGCTGACCAAGGAGGATTTCACCTGATGCACACGGCAAAAAGAAGCTTCTGGGATCTCCCTTTTCTGAATTCCCGGACCAACAGGAGCAGGGTAACCCTGCCGGAGATGGTTTTCGGCTACTTTCTGGGGCCTCTGCTGGTCATGGCCATGACCTCCGTGGTCCTCACCTATTACCTCACCTTCTACCGCACCTATGACGACATCGTGGCGTCGGGCAATTTCCTGGTGCTGCTTCCGCTGATTTCCGTGATCCCCATGGCGCTGAGCAACATCCTCGTGGGCGTGATCCTGGGCAAAACCAAAACCCGTCAGGGCAAGGCCAGGCCCTTCATTCTGATCGCCGCTCCCCTCCTGCTGCTCTCCGACATCGCGATGTTCATCATTCCCTATTTTTCCATCGGCTTCCGCATGGCCTGGATGGCGGTTACCTATAATCTCTTCGCTGCCCTGGCAAATCCCGTTTATTCCAATGCCCATTCCCTGATGGTATCCCTTTCCACCCGGGACCTGGACCAGCGGGGCAAGCTGTCCGTGGTGGCCAACATTCCCGCGGTCGCGGGCAACGGCCTGGTATCCAGCATTCTGATGCCCGCCATCCTGAGCTGGATCAAATCCGGCGAAGCCCTGGGGCTGGAGCTGGGTCTGGGCCAGCAGATCGTGCAGAACCGCTGGCAGACCGTGATGCTGATCTTTGCCGTCTGTGCCTTTGTGGGCTGTCTCCTGGAGTATTTCTTTACCCGGGAAAGAATCACCGAGGAGGACATCAGCGAAACCGGCGCCCCGCCGAAAGCGGAAACCGTTTCCACCGCCAGGCAGCTGAAGGCCGCCGCCGGAGACAGGTACTGGTGGATCGTCATGATCTTCTATTTCCTGCACCAGGCGGGCGTCATGTTCAAAAGCGGCTATATCTTCAACATCTTCTGCAACGACTTCTTTCCCTCCATCACCGTATTCGGTCAGGCCCTGAACGCCGAGGGAGTTCAGTCCCTGCTGGCGCTGATCGGCGGCATCCCGCTGGCTGTGGGCATGCTCTTCGCCTGGCCTGTGGCCAACAAGATCGGCAAGCGCAATTTCCTCATGCTGGGCTGTGCGATCTCCGTCCTGGGCAGCGTTTTCTCCCTCCTGAATCCCTCCGACTTCACGATTGTCCTCATCGGTCAGATTCTCAAGGGCTTTTCCTCCATCCCCGGCGCCTACATCATGATGGCCCTCTTTGCCGACGTGCTGGATCACCTGGAGGCCCGGAACGGCTTCCGGGTGGACGGTATCTCCATGAGCGTGTATTCCACGATTCTGACGGTCGTCAACGGTCTGGCGGTATCCTTCTTCAATCTCCTTTACGACGGCGGCATGTTCAGCCATCAGCAGGTCGCTTCCTTCTTCTTCCTGGGCTTTGAAATCTTCTCCCACGGGATCCTGTTCTTCGTGCTTCTCCTTCTGAACGTGGAAAAGCACATCCGGGAGGAGCAGCAGCTCATCGCGGACCGCAAGAAGGCAAAGGCCTGACCTGCAGCATCCCCTGTTCCGGGCCAAAGAAAAAAGCGCGGGGCTTCACTCCCGCACCGGGTATCCGGCGGCGCTTGAAATACAGCGCCGCTTTTTTCATCGGATTCATGCGTCCGTCTTCCGCTGAATCACCAGCCCGCTGGAAATCTCCAGGATATGGGCGGCATCGTTGAAAAGTTCAATTCTCGGATGAACGTATTCTCCCCTGCGCACAGGGAACTCCAGGGTGCTCACCGAGGTGAATTCATAGGGCATCACGGTGCAGACGTAGGGAAAAGGCAGCGCCAGCAGATGCGCAAGGACGCAGGCGCCCGATCCCCCGTGGCTGAAGACGGCAATGGTTTTCTGCCGGTCTGTTTCGCAGAGAAATCTTGTTCCCTCATGCCGGTATCCCTGCTGCAGCAGCAGCGCGTCAAACTTTGCGCTGATCTCCCGCAGATACCGGACCGCCTCGTTGCTGCGGAAATACGGATGCTGCGTCCAGTCCGCATGATAAAAGTCAAAATCCTCCCCGGAGATCATCCGGTCGCTAAGGGTCCAGGGATGTCCCTCCTCCGGAATCCCGGGGCCGCCCCAGGAGATCTCGTGCATGTAGTCCAGCGTCCGCACCGGCAGCCCCAGTCTGTCCGCCGTATACGCCGCCGTTTCGGAAGCGCGTCCCATGGGCGAGGCGTAGATTTCCTCAATGCCCTCCCGTTCCAGCCGCTTCGCGGCAGCTTCCGCCTGCTTCTTTCCGGTTTCCGTCAGGCAGTCCTTTTCGTAGTCGGGTTCCCCGTGCCGAATGAAAATAATCCGCATGCTTTCCCCCCGTATGGCCTGGCATATCCTCTGGCGATCGCAATTATACAGACAATCCGTTCCCGTTTCAAGCTCCGGCACCAAAAGCCTGCGGGGACTTTTCCCTGCGTCC
>CAZRLU010000294.1:0-2839 GCA_964600995.1 uncultured Oscillospiraceae bacterium
TCCGGCGCAGTGGCTTCATTGAATTCATATCTCGACTCTGATCCGACGCGGCTGCGGGCACCTGCCAGCACCCCAACGGTGCCGTGGCCGGTCGCGTCAATGAAGATTTTCCCATGGATCGTCCATTCCGTCTCAGTGGTGTTCTGATGGCCGCGAACTGCCAGAATCCGACCGTTGTCCATGATTACATCTTCAATATTGGTATTCAGAAACGATGTAATGTTCGGTTCCATATGGACCTTTTCCCAAACGATCATATCAAAGATGGGAAAATCCGCATAGGGATTACGACGCTTGTTTTCCAGCAGGATTTCCTCGATGATGCCGGTTTCCCGAAGATTGGGTTTGGAAGAATGACAATTTGCGCCGACAATATGCATTCTTGTTTCGGAACTTCCTGTTCCGCCGAAAACGGAGCGGTTCTGAATCAAAGCCACACGGACGCCTTCGCGTGCCGCAGCGATGGCGGCACAGACGCCGGCAAAACCACCGCCTGTTACTACTACGTCAAAAGATCCTTGTTTCTTATTAATTGCCATGCTGTTCCCCTTTCCGGATTCTGTGAGCATCAAAAGGAAAATGCGGGAGAAATGACGGTCAGCAATCAATAGACGCGGACTTCGTAAACCCTTGCATCCTTGCAGCCGTTGGTTGAGAGGATAGTCACCCGTACGCAGTCGCATTCCGTTTCATCAAAACAGACGGTATTCCTTCTCTGGTGATTGTTTTTCACTTCAGCGCTGGAGACTGTTTGTCCGTGAAGAAGCAGTTCCACCGTATAATCTTTCACAAGGGTTTCGGCAACGCCTCTGGGTTCCTTTGCAATAAAAGCCTTTGACACGGAAATGCAGCGTTCCTCACTGAGATCCGGATCGAAAACAAGGCGGACCTCTTTTACGGAATGCTGCGCCGGCAATGTCAGCATGAGCTGCTCTCCCTGCTCCTGCATGCCATCTGAACACCACATGTTACTCTGGTCACCCTCACGGCGAGTGACGCCTGAGATAACATTCCTTGCTTCATAACCTTTCTTTTCAGAGCTTGCGGTCACTTCCGCCTTCAAGGCCTGATCAGAGGGATCTTCATTTCTTTGACCCATGATATACAGGTCGCAGGCAAGCAGCTTCTGCTGCAGCTCCTTCATATATTTTTTCCCGTATGCGGCAGGCGTCATCTTCTTCATGGAAGCATTGGCAGCTGCCACACCGACGGCTTCTCCACCGACCGCGCAGGTTCCCATGACGCGCGTGGAACCCATGGCGAGTTTGGAAGCGGAGATATCCCGACCGGCCATCATCATATTATCAATCGTATTGGAGCAGTAGCATCCGTAAGGAATAGAATAAAGCCCCTTAAAGGATCGGACTACGGAAGGAATCTGGCCTTTGGCCCGGAACCCGCCTGCGGTGTGCTCATCCATGGGCCAGCCGCCATAGGCTACGGCGTCCTCAAAAATCCGGTTTGCGAGGATGTCCTGCTCTTTCAGCACATAGTTTCCCATCAGGCGGCGGCTTTCGCGCATTCCGCCCTGATGACCGACCCATACCAGTTCATAATTCTCCGCACCGTGGTCACCGCCGTTTTTGATATGATCCCATACGCCGTATACGGTGCGGAAAAGTTCATAGCGGATATCTTCGGACTGCTTGATGATATCGTCCCAGTCCCCGCCCAGTTCAATCCACCAGTATCCGCTTTTGACATCGTATTTTTCCACCAGTTCATCCGAATGATTCTCATAATCTTCATCCGGCTTCAAAACCACGACATCGTCCGCGTTATGATAAACCACGATATCACCATGATAGCGATATTTGAAATCAGACTCATCGAAGGTGTAAGCCCAGGCAGGTTTCACAAATTTGACGGGATGCCCACGGTCCTCCGCGACGAAATAGATAGTATTGCCCATTGTTTTTCCGTCCGGCTGATCAGGAGCATCTTTCTCCTGATATTCCTCCCTGCCTTCACGACCGATTTTGTATTCTGCGCCGGCCATGTATCCCAGGGTACCGTTGCCGGTCGCGTCAATATATACATCGGCGGATATTTCCATCCAGGTTTCAGTTGTCATCTGATAGCATTCCACGGATTCAATATGCTTTCCGTCGGAATGGACTTCCGACATGCTGGTGTTCATAAAGAGCGCCAGATGCTCGGTTTCTTTGGCTGCATGCCACAGCACGCCGTCCCAGATGGAATAGTTATAGCTGTCATTGAGATATTTGTTTTCCAGCTGAAGCTCCATCAGGATACCGGTTTCAGCCGCATCCTTCTTCCCCCAGTGACAGGAGGCGCCGGAAATATGCATGCGCATTTCGGAACTGGCGTTTCCTCCGAATACGCCGCGGTCCTGAACCAGGGCTGTTTCAGCGCCTTGCCTTGCGGAAGCAATCGCAGCACAGAGGCCGCTCATACCGCCGCCGATAACCAGGACATCGAAATGCTTTCTTTCCCTTGTGGGTTTTCCGGAGCGGGGCGTTTCATGAACATAGTTTTTCATAGCTTTCATTCTCCTTTGAAAGATGCCGCAGAGGAGGGGATCAGCCCTTGACAGCGCCTGCTGTCAGGCCGCTGACGAGCTGACGCCCAAGGAACGTGAAGACGATCAGAATCGGAATGATGGCCAGGGTCGCGGAACCGCACAGAGGCCCCCATTCCTGCCCGAAGAAGCCGATGTAATCATAGATGGCCATCTGGATGTTTTTCAGCTCATATCCGTTGACCATGACGGTTGCTGTAATGAATTCGTTCCAGGCGCCGATAAAGGCAAACAGTGCCGCGGCAGCAAAGGAAGGCTTGATGATCGGAGGAATAAGCCGGGTAACAATGTAGAACT
>CAZRLU010000295.1:0-2835 GCA_964600995.1 uncultured Oscillospiraceae bacterium
AATGCCTGGGGAACACGCACATGCGCACCTTGTTGAAGGAGGCGTTTTTCAGGCTTTCCAAGGTTTGCTCCACCAGCGTATCTTCCTGATGGGCCAGGGCGTACACCGTGGTGCCGAAGGGGATGAACAGTGTGCCGTCTTCATATTCAAAATGGGTATCGACGGCTTTAACCAGTCCATGCGCACCGTTCGCCGCTTCGCAGATTTCCGTTCCTTCGGTGTTCACCGCGCCGGTAACGCGCCAATGCCATTCCCCGGCGATTTCCGGCAGGAAGCGGACGACATACCGTCCGTCGCCGTCATAAAAGCCCTTAACGGTTTTGAAAGTATCGCCGCAGGTAAATTCTGCCTTCAGATCGATCTGGGCCCAGCGGTCCGCCAGTGTTTCACCGGAGAAAACCAGTTCAAACAATTCATACTGTTTCATGCGCGTCCCTCCGCTCTTTAAAAAGGCCGCCGTCCAAATTTGGGCGGCGGCGCTGCTTCCAACCGCGCTATGCGCAGGTTGCCTTGGTTTCGATTATTCGGTGACGAACTTCAGGGTCTGTTCGATGGCGCCGAAGGGCTGCACATCATCCACCTTGTAGTTGAGCACCATATCGGCGGCATAGCCTTCGGTGGTCAGATCGCCGGCAGTCTCGAAGTGAATGATGAAGGAATAAGTAGTCATGTCGATCTCATAGGTGCCCTTGTCCACATCCATTTTGTTGCCCATGAAATCGGCATACAACTGCACAGTG
This sequence comes from uncultured Oscillospiraceae bacterium, assembly GCA_964600995.1. Classification (GTDB taxonomy): domain Bacteria; phylum Bacillota; class Clostridia; order Christensenellales; family Aristaeellaceae; genus Aristaeella. The sequence continues at coordinate 741 of CAZRLU010000295.1, forward strand.
TTGTCGCTCAGCAGGTTGCAGATGAAGTCGGCGTTGGTGCCTTCCATGCCGGGTACAGGGATTTCGCCTTTCAGCGCATAGGCCACTTCCACGGGCTTCACTTCCACCAGCGCCACTTCTTCGCCGCTGTCGGAAACATAGGTGTAGGTTCCGTCTTCATTCTTGGTCACCTTCGCGCCCTCATCGCTCTCAGAATCAGGTGTCAGGGTAATTTCGGTCTGGTCAGCGTTCATGGCGTAGGTGCCTTCCACGAAGAAGACAATCAGGTCCTCATACTTGCCGTTGACCTTGAGCTTCAGAGTCGCGGTGTCATCATCGGGATTGATGAGGCTCAAAAGCTCTACAGCGGGCTCGCTGGCATACTGGGCGGCGAACTTGCTGTTTTCGGGGTCGGTGTCCAGGTTCAGGGCACAGTGGTCGCCGCCCACGCCGGTGATGGCAGCCATGTCATTGTAAATATGCTCGGCGTCCATGGCGCAGCGGTCGATTTCCTTGCCGTCGAAATCATAGAAAACCACGGTATAGGGTGCGGTGGCTTCGGTCCGAGTACCTGCTTCGCTGGCGGCGCGGTCCATGGCCACGCTGTAGGCTCGCTCTTCGGCGATCACTTCATAGGTGCCGTCAAAGGTGATCTGATCCATGCACATGCCAGCGTGGAATACTTTGCCGAGGCCGGGAATCTCATCGTAGAAGTGGATATAGTAATTCATGAACATGGTACCCACATCATAGCCATAGGAATAGTAGGTGCCCGCCAGGTTGGGTACTTCGCCTTCCGCCTGAGCGAAAGCAGCCAGTGAAAGGGACAGGACCAGGCAAAGCAGCAGGGCGATCGCTTTTTTCATGGTGTTTTTCCTCCTTGCCATCTTGCAGATGGGTTGTTTTCTGACACGGAACCATTATCCGTGCTGATGGCACCATTATGCCATTGACGGAGGAAAAATGCTGTATGAAATCCGATGAAAAATCCTGCTGATCCGACATGAATGTTACTTGCGGATCTGCTTCTGATACTCCCGGGGCGTCATGCCATAGTGTCTTTTGAATTGTTCGGTAAAGTAGGAATAATTGCCGAAGCCCACCGTGTTGGCGACCATGGAAATGGTCAAATCCTCCCGCTGCAGCAGCTCTCCGGCAAGGCGAATGCGCTTCTCCTGAATGTATTCCGAAACAGTCATGCCGTATTTTTTCTTAAAAAGTCGGGTCAGGTGATCCGCGCTCACATAGCACAGCGTGGCCAAATCCCGAACGGAAAGCTCCTCCGTCAGGTGGCTGTCAATGTACTCTACAGCCATTTCCAGCGCGTTTACCGCGTCTCCTTTCGTTTCCTTTGCCAAAGAATCAATAAACTGCTGCCCGTATTGGCGGATCTGTTCATTCTGCCGCCGTTGATTCACCTTCTCCCTGGCCCGAAGAAGGATCTCAGTAAGCTTTTGATACCGGACAGGCTTTAGCACATATTCCATACAGTTCAGACGCACAGCTGTCTGAGCATAGTCAAATTCGTCATGACAGGTCAAAATAATACATTCCGTATTCGGACTGTGGGCATTCACGTATTCGATCAGCTTCAGCCCGCTTTCTCCCGGCATTTCAATATCGCTGACAAGGATATCCACATAGGTTTTTTTGACGATGCTCACGGCCTCTTCATAGCTGCAAGCTGTCAAAACCTTGTCAAAGCCCAGCATATCCCAGTTGATGCCATCCAGCATTCCCTGAATAGCGAATTGTTCATCGTCCACAATCAGGATGTTCATGTACGCTCCTCTTCTTCATTGTCCGATGCCAGGAATGGCACCACCATGTAGACCTGTGTCCCTTTTCCTTTTTCGCTGGAAAAATTCACCTCTCCTTCTTCCCCATAAAACAGCTCGATTCGCCGCAGACAATTATAGATGCCGATATGCTTTTTTCCACTTTCGTCAATATAGGGTTCATGGGTTTTCAGCCTTTCCAGCACTTCCGGCAGGATACCGCTGCCCGTATCGGTAATGGCAATGTGCAAGGCATCCTTTCCGTTCTTATTCTGCTCTTTCCGCACGGAGACCACAATTTCGATGGCTTCCCTGGGCTCCAGCGCGTACTTGATGGC
>CAZRLU010000296.1:0-2827 GCA_964600995.1 uncultured Oscillospiraceae bacterium
TGGGCTTCACCACATCGCTGGGATGCTTCACGCGGCCCCAGCTCAGGTCGGTGATGTGGATCAGGCCGTCCACGCCGCCCAGGTCCACAAAGGCGCCGAAGTCGGTCAGCCGGCGGACGATACCGTGAATCACGATGCCTTCCTCCAGCTTGTCCCAGACTTCCTTCTTCTTCGCGGCGGCTTCCTCGGCCACCACGGCCTTGCGGCTGGCGACGATGCGCTTCTTCTGCTCATCGACCTCGATGATCTTCAGCTTCATTTCCTTGCCCACGAAATCGCCGATCTTCTCGACGTACCGCTGGCTCAGCTGGCTGGCAGGCACGAAGGCGCGGATGCCGTCCACCGTCGCGATCAGGCCGCCCTTGACGGCCTCCTTGCCGACGCCGTCCACATACTCGCCCGCGTTGTATTTCTCCATCAGGGCGTCCCACGCTTTGCGGTTCACAATGTTCCGCTGGCTCAGCAGCACATTGCCTTCGCCGTCGTTCACTTTGACGACTTCGACTTCAATCTCGTCGCCCAGCTTCACGTCCTGATCCACCAGGTCTTCCCGCTTGATCAGCCCGTCCGCCTTGTAACCGATGTTCACGCTCACTTCGTCGTCCGTGATCTGAACGACCTTGCCGGTCACAGTCTGTCCCTGCCGGATGCGGACCATTGTGGCCTCAACCTGCTGCATGAAGTCCTCGTTGTTCTCCTCTTCAGGGGTGTGGGTCAGGTTCTTGTTCTCCAGTTCACTCATGCGTGTGACAACCTCCTTAAGTGAATCCGTCGGCGTGGATGCTCCGGCGGTGATCCCGGTCAGGCCGGGATCATTATTTACAAAGGCAGTCGGAATCTCCGCTGCGCTCTCCACCAAGATGGTCTCCGGGCACCTCGCCCGGCAGAGCTCGAACAGCTTCCGCGTGTTGGCGCTGTTCCGCCCTCCGACCACGATCATCCGGTCCGCCCGGGAAGCAAGCTCCTCGGCCTCCCGCTGCCGGACCTGGGTCGCGTTGCAGATGGTGCAGTGGCTTTCCAGCTCCTTCACCTTTCCCTGCAGCGCCGCCAGCACCCGCTCCCACCGTTCCTTGGGAAAGGTGGTCTGGGTCACGGCCAGAGCCTTTTCAAACGAGGGCAGGGCTTCCGCCTCCTCCGGCGTGGCCACCGCGTAGACCGGGCCCCGGGCCCATCCGGCGGTCCCGATCACCTCCGGGTGTTCCCTTTCCCCCACCAGGATGACGGGGGATCCGTCCGCCGTGCCTTCCGCCACGATCCGGTGCAGCCGCTCCACGAAGGGGCAGGTCAGGTCCATCACCGGGCATCCGTCCCGCTCCAGCGCCTCCAGCACCTCCGGGGAAACCCCGTGGCTGCGGATCAGCACCCTGCGCCCGTGGGCCTCCTCCGGGCTGTCCACCGCCTCCAGGCCTTTCTCCGCCAGCTTTTTCACGGCGGCGGGATTGTGGATCAGCGCTCCCAGCGTGCAGGAAGGAATTCCGTCCTCCGCCGCCCGCTCCGCGGCCTCCATCGCCCGGGATACGCCCATGCAGAACCCTGCGTGGGCCGCAACTTCAACGACCATGAACCTTCCTCTCGATGAAAAAAGCTCTAATTATGTTGTTTTCTGCATGCATGCAGAAAATCCTGCTAAAAAATAATTTTTTTGAAAAAAAATTTGGAATTCCCGCAGGACCCCGGATCAGGCCCCCTGGCCAGCGGATTTTTCCGCCTCCCGGATCATCCCCCGGAAGGTCTCCCGCATCCGCTCGTTCAGCGCCTCGCAGGTCTCCCTGTTGACTCCCTGCTCCAGCAGGTCCTCATAGGGAATCGGGTCCCCCACCCAGGCCCCCGTCCGCCGGAACCATCTCAGCTTCCGGTCCAGGTACACAGGGATCAGCGGCGCCTTTCCCCGCAGCACGATCAGGCTGGCCCCGCTCTCGATCTGCTCCATCTGCCCCTCGTGGGTCCGCGTCCCCTCCGGGAAGATCACCAGCACCTTGCCCATCCGCAGGGCCTTCATGCAGGCCCGCATGGCCTCCATGTCCGCGTTGTGCCGGTCCACCAGGATGCAGTGGAGGCTGGTCAGCAGCTTCCGGAAAAAAGCGTTTTTGGCCAGCTCCTTCTTGCCCAGGAAAACGCACTGTTCCCGCACCGGATAGGCCAGCACCACCGGGTCCAGGGCATGCCGGTGGTTGGCGATCAGCACGAAGGGTCCCTTCCGCTCGTGGAGCTTCTCAAATCCGTGATACTTCACCGGCATCAGCACCCGCAGCAGCAGCCACCCGAAGCTCCGCCCGACGGTATACAGCAGGGAATTCTTCTCCGTCACCGCGCTCTCAGCCATGTTTCACCGCCTCCGCCATGGCGCAGATCGCGTCCACGACCTGCCCGAAGCTCATCTCCGTGGTGTCCAGCAGCGTCGCGTCCTCCGCCTGCCGCAGGGGCTCCACCGGCCGGTTCATGTCCTGCCGGTCCCGGGCGATCACCGCCTCCAGCACCTGCTCAAAGGGCTCCTCCTGCCCCTTCTCCTGCATTTCCTTCCACCGGCGCCTGGCCCGTTCCTCCGCGCTCGCCGTCAGAAAGATCTTCACCGGGGCGGTCGGCAGCACCGTGGTGCAGATGTCCCGCCCGTCCAGGATCATGTCCTGCCCGGCGGCCAGCTCCTGCTGCAGGGCCACCATCCGCTGCCGCACCCGGGCATACCGGCTCACGGTGCTGGCGGCCATGCTGACCTCCGGCGTCCGGATCAGCCCGCTCACGTCCTCCCCGTCCAGCAGGGTTTCCTGGCCCTTCTCGCCGATCCGCACCTCCAGCTTCAGCGCCTCGCAGAGCCGGACGACCGCCTCCT
>CAZRLU010000297.1:0-2812 GCA_964600995.1 uncultured Oscillospiraceae bacterium
GTACACCTCCGGCACCGTGTTCCACGCCTTCCTGGGCGAGAAGCTGCCGGACTGGAAGGCGGCGGCCTCCCTGGTGCGGAAGATCGCGGAGAACTACAAGCTGCCCTACTACACCATGAGCCCCACCTATTCCGTGTGCAGGAACCACGGCTACCTGACCGGCGAGGTGTACACCTGCCCCCACTGCGGAGAGAAGACCGAGGTGTACAGCCGCATCACCGGCTACTACCGCCCGGTGCAGAACTGGAACGACGGCAAGGCCCAGGAGTTCCGGGACCGGAAGGTGTACGACATCGCCAGCAGCCGGCTGACCCATCGGGGACCGCTGCATCCGGAGACCATCCCGGCGGCGCCGGCAGAAGCCGGGACCGCTGCGGCCCAGGAGAAGAAGCAGGTGACCCGGGCGATGCTCTTCGTGTCGGCGACCTGCCCCAACTGCAAGCTGGCCAAGAGCCTGCTGCAGAAGGAAGGCTTCGTCTACAAGGAAGTGCTGGCCTCGGAGAACGTGGACCTGGCCAACCAGTACGGCGTGAAGCAGGCGCCGACGCTGGTGGTGACCCAGGGAGACGAGTTCATCAAGTACAAGGGCGTTTCCGAAATCAAGGGAATGCTGACCGAGAAAGCCCGGGAGGAAGCCCGGCAGGCCATGTAAGAAGCAGATCCGCGGAGGCGGAAAAAGGGGACGCCCGGGGCGTCCCCCTTTTCAAAGAAGGAGGAAACGGCAATGTATGACGTGATCATCATCGGCGGAGGCCCCGCGGGCATGACGGCGGCGCTGTACGCGCTGCGCAACGGAAAGACGGCCCTGGTGCTGGAGAAGACCGGCTTCGGCGGGCAGATCACCCACAGCCCGAAGGTGGAAAACTGGCCCGGCACCGCCCGGATGAGCGGCAATGAATTCGCGGACGCTTTCCTGGAGCAGATCCTGGAGCAGGGGGCGGAGGTAGACCTGGCGGAGGCGGTCCGGGTGGAGGACTGCGGGAAAATCAAGCGGGTCCACACCGCGGACGGAACGGTGCACGAGGGAAAAAGCGTGATCCTGGCCACCGGCGCGAAGCACCGGGAGCTGGGGCTGCCGGGAGAGCGGGAGCTGACGGGAGAAGGCGTCAGCTACTGCGCGGTCTGCGACGGAGACTTCTTTAAGGACAGGAGGGTCTGCGTGGCGGGAGGCGGAAATTCCGCCCTGCAGGAGGCCCTGCTGCTGGCGGGAAAATGCAGCGAGGTGACGGTGCTGCAGGATCTGCCGGAGCTGACCGGGGAGAAGAAGCTGCAGGAGCTGCTCCTCGCCCGGCCCAATGTGAAGGCCCGCACCGGGGTGAAGATCCTGGGGCTGGAAACCGAAGGGGACACCCGGCTGACGGGCGTCGTGATTCAGACCGCCGGGGGCGGGCAGGAAACGGTGGCCTGCGACGGGCTCTTCGTCGCCATCGGGCTGGTCCCGGAGAACGAGGCCTTCCGGGATGTGGCCGCCCTGGATGCCTGGGGCTATTTCGCCAGCCCGGAGTCCTGCGAAACGGAGACGCCCGGCATCTTCACGGCCGGGGACTGCAGGGCGAAGCGGATCCGGCAGCTGACCACCGCCGCCGGGGACGGGTCCGTGGCGGCGCTGGCGGCCTGCCGCTATGTGGACGGCCTGGGCGCCTGAAAACCGATCCGGAAAAAAGAAAAGACAACATACCAAAGCCCCGTCCGGGAAGGGACGGGGCTTTGCTGCGCCGTACGGAAATGTATTTTGCGATGGGAAACATCCCTTCGTCCGGCTGAAACGTTATGTTTTTTATTCGGAAAGGGCCGCCAGGGAATCCGCCGCGCTCCGGCCGGCCAGGGCGCCGGTGGCAAAGGCGATCTGCAGGTTGTAGCCGCCGGTGTGGGCATCCACGTCCAGCAGCTCCCCGGCCAGAAACAGGCCGGAAACCAGCCGGCTTTCCAGGGTGCCCGGCAGCACCTCCTTCACGGAGACGCCGCCCCGGGTGACCACCGCCTCCGCGACGGGACGGCAGCCCCGGACCGGCAGGGGCAGCGCCTTCAGATGATCCAGAAGGGCTTCCCGCTGGGCGGCGGTGACCTGATGGCAGGGCAGGGTGCCGGGGATGCGGCACAGGGAGGGGAAGAGGGCCGCCAGGCTGGCGGGGAGCAGGGAGGTCAGCATGTTTCCCAGCTGCTTCTTTCCCCCGGCCTCCAGCTCCCGCAGGAGCCGGGCGTCCAGCTGCTCCCGGGTGAGGCCGGGCTTCAGATCCAGCAGGAGCTCCCAGGGCTTCTCCTCCGGCAGATGGCAGCTGGCCTCCAGAATCAGAGGCCCGGAGAAGCCGAAATGGGTGAAGAGCATTTCCCCCAGCTCGGTATAGAGCACCTTTTTCCCGGAGCGGAGGGTGACCCGGACGTTCTTCAGGCTCAGCCCCTGCAGCTTCTCCGGCCAGCTCTCCGAGGATTCCAGGGGAATCAGGGAGGGCCGGAGGGGAAGCACCGTATGGCCCAGGGCCCGGGCAAAGGCGTATCCGTCGCCGGTGGAGCCGGTGGCGGGATAGCTGAGACCGCCGGTGGCCAGGATCACCCGCTCCGCCGGGAGAAAGCTGCCGTCCGCCAGCTGCACCCCGGCGATCCGGGGAGCGCCGGTTTCGGGATCCGGCTCGGCCTTCAGCCCCGTGACCCGGCAGTTCAGCCGGAACTTCACCCCGGCGGCGGTGCAGATGTTCACGAGGGTTTTGGTTACATCGCTGGCCTTCATGGAGCGGGGATAGGCCCGGCGGCCCCGCTGCACCTCCACGGGACAGCCGTTCTCCTCCAGCAGGGCGATGAGATCCTGGGGGGAGAA
>CAZRLU010000298.1:0-1152 GCA_964600995.1 uncultured Oscillospiraceae bacterium
CAGGCGGCGGCGCTGCTGCAGATTCCCTTCTCCATCCTGGTGAACCGCACCCATCAGCGGAAGAAGTACATGCTGACCCTGGGGATGTTCTCCCGGGTGCTGTGGCTCTTCTTCGGACTGATTCCCCTGATCGTTCCGGCCAGCCCGGCGGGGCTGCGGCTGTGGACGCTGATCTTTCTGCTGGGGATCTCCTCCAGCTGCGGCGCGGTGATCAACGTGTGCTGGCTGCCCTGGCTGTCGGACCTGGCGCCCATCGGGATCCGGGGACGGTGGTTCTCTTACCGGGATATGCTGATCGCCGGATGCAACCTGGCCTTCGGCATGCTGGTGGCCTGGCTGCTGGACACGCTGCCGCCCCAGACCCGGTACCTGGTGGTGTTCATCCTGGGAGGCCTGGCGGGCATGGTGGACATGGCCTGCTTCGGTTTCTGCAAGGAGCAGTACAGCGACGCGCCGAAGCGGCAGCGGCTGGGCGCCATGATGAAAACCGTTTTCCGGGAGAAGCCCTTCGTGCGGCTGGTGGTGATGTGGACGGCCTGGTCCTTCACTTCCAACCTCTGTGCGCCCTATCTGGGCCGCTATTCCGTCAGCGATATGGGCCTGACCTTCATGCAGATGATGATCTTCAGCACGGCGGCGGCCTCGGTGGCCTCCATCCTGGTGATGCCGGGCTGGGGACGGGCCCTGAACCGGTACGGATGCCGGAGCGTGATGCTGGTGGCCGGATTCGCCTGCGCGGTGACGGACGCCTTCTATCTGCTGTCCACCCCGGGAAATGTGTGGCCCGTGCTGCTGCGCAACTTCTTCGGGGCCATGTGCTGGAGCGGCACCAACCTGGCGGCCAACAGCATGCAGCTTTCCGCCACGCCGGACGAGGGCCGGCCCGCCTACATCGCCGTGTTTGCCTGCGTGACCTCCCTGGTGGGGGTTTCCCTGGGCACCATGTGCGGCGGCGCGCTGCTGGAGGCCTGGGAGGGTGCGGGCTGGTTTACCGGCGGCGGCTTCCTGGACCGGGTGAAGGTGCTGGTGATCCTGGCCACGACGCTGCGGCTTCTGTCGGTATGGCTGCTGGTGCCGCCGCTGGAAAACGACCGGGAGGGGACCCCGCGGCAGCTTCTTTCCGCGCTGCTGCGCTTCGGGAGCCTTCGGCGC
>CAZRLU010000298.1:1252-2792 GCA_964600995.1 uncultured Oscillospiraceae bacterium
GGGGACCCCGCGGCAGCTTCTTTCCGCGCTGCTGCGCTTCGGGAGCCTTCGGCGCGTGCGCCTGCGCCGCCCGCGGCCCTGAGGGGATCCCGCCGGGAAGCGCCGGAAAACCGGGGATAACCAGGTCGGGAAATCGTAGATATGTCTTGCCTTCCGGAAGGTTTTCAGGTACAATCAATTCAGATCCAAAATACATATTTCGGAGGTAGCTATGAAGAAACTATTCGCATTGACGCTGGCGCTGGCGCTGACCTGCTGTTCCTTCAGCGCGCTGGCCGCCGGAAAGCTGTCCGTGACACAGGAAAACTTCTGGGTGATTTCCAGCTACTGGGCGGACGCCGCCTATGCCTATGCCAAGGTGGAGAACGCCGGGGACAAGGCCATCGACGTGAACGCGGGAATCCTGGAGATTTATGACGAAAAGGGCGACGTGATCACCTCCGGCAACTATCTGCAGGTTTATCCGAAGACCCTGCAGCCCGGGGAATACACCTATGTTTCCCTGGCCATGGAGGTGCAGCAGACCAAGGACCTGGGCAAGCCGGAAGGACATCAGCTGACCCTGGCCGGGAAGACCGATGATGAGAGCGCCACGGTGCGCCTGCCGGCGGAGCTGAAGCTGGCGGAGGGCGAGTGGTGGAAGGCGGACGCCCTGGAGGTCACGGTGACCAACAGCACCGAGGAGACGCTGTACGGGATCCAGGCAGTCTTCACCGTGCTGGACGCGGAAGGAAACATCCTGTGGATTGACAGCGACAGCCAGTTCGCGGCCTACGGGCTCACCCCCGGCAGCTCGGCGGTGATCCGGCGGGAGATCAACCAGTCCTTCGTGAACTACTTCACCGCAAAGGGCGTCAACCCCGCGTCGGTGGACGTGATCGCCTATGTGAACAAGTAAAAAAGACGGGAAGGCATGGAAAAGGCACGGCGGGCGCCGTGCCTTTTTTTGTGCCCTGAGCAGGACCGGCCCGCTCAGTATTCCAGATCTTCCTCGGTGGTCCAGACGCTGCCGTCCCCGAAGAGCTGCTGGGTGACCTGCATATGGATCGTTCCGTGCTCCGGAGCCCAGTCCGGCCGCTTCAGCAGGAGTCGGGAGTAATAGAAGGTTGCTGCGGGCTCCCCGGGGCTGAAGTACTCCGCCAGGGGATCCTCCATGGATTCATCCAGGATTTCGCATTCCTCCGGCAGAATCTCCCGGCCGTCGATGGACAGGGATACGCTCATGACGATGCCGTCGGGACGGGTCTGCACTTTCTCCGGCTGATCATAGACGAAGGAGACCGGGATCAGGCTTTCATAGGTGGAAAGCCGGAAGTATCCGGGCCAGGACCACTCCGTTTTTTCTTCGCTGTCCGGCCAGTAGCTCATACCCCAGCCCTGCTCCGGGGAATCCTTCACGGAGTATTCCAGGGTTTCCGGGCCATTCTCTCCCTGAGCCTGCAGGGTGACATGCATTTCCAGCTCCTCCGGGAAGGCGCCCTGCTTGTCATATTCCTGCATGTGAGCCATGTAGACATCCCCGGAATCCAGGGAGGGGAGG
>CAZRLU010000299.1:0-2785 GCA_964600995.1 uncultured Oscillospiraceae bacterium
CATAGACGCTCTTCTTGCCGTTCAGGACGCAGACCGTGCGCTCCAGGCCCATGCCGGTGTCCACGTTCTTCTTCGCCAGGGGCTCATACTTGCCCTCGGCGGTCTTGTTGTACTGCATGAAGACGTCGTTCCAGATCTCCAGATACCGGCCGCAGGAGCAGGCGGGGGAGCAGTCCGGGCCGCAGGGCTCCTTGTCGGTGATGATGAACATCTCGGTGTCGCTGCCGCAGGGACCGGTGATGCCGGCGGGGCCCCACCAGTTGTTCTCCTTGGGCAGGAAGAAGAGATTCTCCTCCTTCACACCGCAGGAGCGCCAAAGGTTCCAGCTCTCCATATCCCGGGGGCAGTCCTCATCCCCCGCAAAGACGGTGAAGGCCAGCTTGTCCTTGGGTAGACCCAGGTATTCCGGGCTGGTCAGAAACTCCCAGGACCAGGGAATCATGTCCTGCTTGAAATAATCCCCCAGGCTCCAGTTGCCCAGCATCTCAAAGAAGGTCAGATGGCTGGGATCCCCCACGTCGTCGATATCGCCGGTGCGGATGCATTTCTGCACGTCGGTCAGCCGGGAGCCGGCGGGATGGGGCGTGCCCATCAGATAGGGGACCAGCGGATGCATGCCGGCTGTGGTGAACAGCACGGTGGGGTCGTTCTCCGGAATGACGGAGGCGGACTGAATCCGGTGATGCCCCTTGGATTCCATAAAGGACAGGAACTTTTCCCGCAGCTCGGCGGAGGTGATTTCTTTCATGGACAAAACCTCTTTCCCTGATCTGTCTTTTCTGAACGGAGGAGAAGCTTCCGCGGAGGGCGGAGGCCGGTCCCCGAACCGCGCGGAGGAAGGCAAAAGCGCCTTTCCGGGCGGGATTTCGCAACCCGGTTATTATAGCAAATGCCTCTTCCGATTGCAAGAAGGGGAAGGGCCGGAAAACAAGCATTTCTCCGGCCGGGACGGGCCGGAGAAAGCGGCATCCCCAGGGCGGTTCCCGGAGGAGAGGATCATTCAAACTGGGCGGCGTAGAGCTGATGATAGAAGCCCTTCCGGTCCATGAGCTGGCGGTGGGTGCCCTGCTCCACCACATCCCCGTCCCGGAGGACCAGGATCTGGTCCGCATGCTCGATGGTGGAGAGCCGGTGGGCGATGACGAAGCAGGTCTTGTTCTGCATCAGCTCCCGCATGGCCTTCTGGATTTCCCGCTCGGTGGCGGTATCCACGTTGGAGGTGGCCTCGTCGAGAATCAGCATGGGGGCGTCGTAGAGCATGGCCCGGGCGATGGTCAGCAGCTGCTTCTGGCCCTTGGAGATGTTGCCGCCGTCCTCGCTGATGACGGTGTCGTAGCCCTGGGGCAGGCGCATGATGAAGGGATGGATGCGGGCGGCCTTGGCGGCGGCCACCACCTCCTCCATGGTGGCATTCTCCCGGCCGTAGGCGATGTTCTCGAAGATGGTACCCTGGAAAACCCAGGTGTCCTGCAGCACCATGGCATAGGCGCTGCGGACGGAGCGGCGGGCGGCGGTGCGGATCTCCTGGCCGTCGATGCGGATGACGCCGGAATCCGGGTCATAGAAGCGCATCAGCAGGTTGATGATGGTGGTTTTCCCGGCACCGGTGGGCCCGACGATGGCGATGAGCTTTCCGGCGGGAGCCTCCAGGTTCAGGTCGTGGAGAATCACCCGGCCGGGATCGTAGCCGAAGGCCACGTGCTCCATGGAGACGTCGCCCCGGACGTTGGAGAGGAGGACGGCGCCGGGCACGTCGGCGGTTTCCTCGGCTTCGTCCAGCAGGGTGAAAACCCGCTCCGCCGCGGCCAGGGCGGAGAAGAGCTCGTTGAAGATTTCCGCGATGGCGTTGATGGGGCCGGCGAACTTCCGGCTGTAGAGGACGAAAGAGGAGATCCGGCCCAGGTCGATTCTTCCCTGAAGATACAGGATGCCGCCCAGCAGGCCGATGAGGCTCAGGGACAGGTTGTTGATGGCGGTCATGGTGGGGCCGAGGGTGACGCCGTAGTGCTCCGCGTCGGAGAAGGCGTCGGCGGCGTCCTTGTTGATGCCGTCGAAGCGCTCGTCCACCCGGTTTTCATAGGCATAGGCCAGGATGGTCTTCTGGCCGGAGAGCATCTCCTCCACGAAGCCGTTCATGACGCCGTAGGACTTGGACCGGCGGGCGTAGCGGGGCTGGGTCTTCTTCCGCATGTGTACGGTATAGGAAACGGCGATGGGCACCGTCACCAGGGTCAGGGCGGAAAGGGGCAGAGAGATGGTGACCATCATCACCAGGGAGCCCACCACCGTGACCAGGCTGGAAAGAATCTGGACGATGTCGGTGGCCATGCAGGTGGAGATCACGTCGATGTCATAGCTGACCCGGCTGATGATGTCCCCGGCCTGATGCCGGTCGAAATAGCCCACGGGCAGGCGCATCAGCTTGGAGAAGACATCCTGGCGCATCTGCCGGGCGACCCGGCGGCTGACCACGGTCATGCTCAGGCTGATGGCGAAGCCCAGGAGGGCGGCACCCACATAGCAGGCCAGCATCAGCAGGGCATAGTGCTCCACGGCCCGGAAATTGACTTTGCCCTTTCCCGCGGCGGCCTCCCGGATGGCGGAGCCTGCCAGGTTGGGTCCCCACAGGTTCAGCAGGTTGGAGACCAGGCTCAGGACCAGCACCGCCAGGATCACATACTTCCAGGGGCCCAGGTAGTTCAGCATCCGGCGGAGGGCGCCGCGGGTGTCCTTGGGCTTCTTCAGGACGGTATCTCTTCTTGCCATTTTATCCTCACTACTCAAT
>CAZRLU010000300.1:0-2780 GCA_964600995.1 uncultured Oscillospiraceae bacterium
AGATGGCGGACATCAAGGGCGAGATGAAGAAGATCGAGTGGGGCAGCCAGATCCGTTCCTACGTGTTCCAGCCCTACACGATGGTGAAGGATCACCGGACCAACTACGAAGAGAGCAAGATCGACGACGTGATGAACGGCAAGCTGGACGGCTTTGTCACGGCTTACCTGAAGATGCAGTAAGATGGGACCGGAGGAGACCCGGACCGCCGGGCCCGGCGGAGCCGGGGAAGACGGCCGGGCGGCGGAGGCCGGGAGGACTGGCACCCCCAAAGGGGTGGCGGGCGCCGGACGGGCTGAGGGCCCGGCCCGGGCGCGCAGAAACGGACGGGGACTTCGGGCCCTTGGGACTGTTTTGACGGTCGCGCTGGTGCTGGCGCTGCTCACCGGGATCATCCGGGGCTTCGCGGGAAGCTCCGCCCTCTTCCTTTCGGAGATGGAGCGGTTCGCCCCGCCGGCGCGGACGGGGCTTCCGGCGGCGGAATACCCGGGCATGGCGGCCCATATTGCGGACTACCTGGCGGGGCGGAAGGAGGACTTCCAGTATGAGGCGGTGCTGCCGGAGATCGGCCGGCGGGCCTGCTTCCATGACTACGAGCTGATCCACATGGCGGACTGCCGGGGGCTGATCCGGCTGGACGGGTGGGTCTGCCTGGGAAGCCTGCTGGCGGCGGCGGTCTGTGCCCTGGTGCTGTACCGCCGGCGGAAGGACGGGCTGCGGGAGGCTTTCCGCGGGGCGAAGGAGGCCCTGTGGGGGCTGAGCATGGCGGCGGCGGGGCTGCTGCTGTGGGCGGCGGTGAGCTTTGACGGGCTTTTCCTGACATTTCACCGGATCGCCTTCCGGAACGATCTGTGGCTGCTGAACCCCCGGACGGATCTGCTGATCCGGCTGATGCCCCAGGGGATGTTTGTGGATCTGGGGCTGAAGGGGCTGGGGGCCTTCGCGGCCGGGATGGTTTTGATGCTGGCGGCGGGCCTTTGGATCCGGAGACGGGAGCGGGCCCGGGGCGGATGAGCCCCCGGCCGCTTTTTGTGCCGGCAGGGGCCGGAAACGAGTGACGACACCGGCACGGGCCGGAAACGAGTGACGACGCCGGCACGGGCCAGAAAGAAGACCGGAGCTTTCGCCGCCGGGGGATCCGGAAAGAATTGTAAGATACTCCCTTCATGAGACAGCAAAAAACTGTCCCATGAAGGGAGTTTTTTTCATGGGAACAGAAGGGAAAAACCTCTCTGAAGCAGGACGGATCCGGCTGTTTTTCATGGGAGCAGAAGGGAAATCCGCTCTGAGCAGGACGGAACCTGCTATGAGCAGATGATTCCGAGCCGGGCGGCAGCCCGCACGGCTTCCTCGCGGTTCCGGACGCCGAGCTTTTCATAGATGCTGCGGTTATGCTTTTTCAGCGCGCTGTAACCGATCGACAGGCTGTCGCAGATTTCTCCCGTGGTACGGCCGCCGCAGAGCATGGAAAGGACTTCCTGCTCCCGGCCCGTCAGCCGGACGGTCCGGGGAGGCGTACCCTGCAGATAATTCGGATAGGCCAGGGCGACGGCGCGGGTTTCCCGGAGCAGGGTTTCCCGGAAAGGGCCGGAATGGGTCCGGGAGAAGAGCCGGGCCAGCAGCGGAAGGGCGGCGGCGCCTTCCATGGAGATGACCCGGGTCAGCCCGTACCGTTCCGCACGCTTCAGAGCCTGCCGCGCCGGCTGCTGCCATTCCTGCCGGCCCATCCGGAACAGCGCCATCGCCCGCAGAAAATCGTTCTCGATGGAAAGGTAGATGCGGCCGTATTCCTCGTAGTAGCAGGACAGATAGGCGGACAGGTCCAGGGCTTCCGGATACCGCTCCAGGGCGATCAGGCAGCGCAGTCGGATGCGGTAGCAGAAACGGTGCATGATATAGAAATGCAGGCGCGGATCGGGGCTGTCGTCGAGCCAGGCCTGGGCTTCCCTGCCGGGCTGCTCATACAGGGAAAGCCAGACCTTCAGCGCCCGGAGGCCGGGAAGGAGAAAGGCAGCGCCTTTTTCCCGGATTTTCCATTCCAGAAGATCCAGGTTCCGCCGCGCGTCGGAGAAATGCCCCAGGGCGACATGATGCCGGATCAGGAGCCCCTGGGCGGCAAAGAAGAGCTCCATATTGCCGCTGAAATCCGCTGCGGCGCATCCGCGGCTCAGGGATGCGGCAATGGCCGGCGCGGATTCCTCTCCTCTTTCAAAGGCGATCTCTCCCCGGGCGATCTCCGTCAGGCCCCGGCTGTCGGGCCCGGCCATTTCCTCCAGGGGCGTCAGCACGTCCCGGAAAAGCTCCTCCGGATCCATGGCGCAGAAATCGAAGGCGCCGTTGAGCAGGGAGGGACAGTTATCCGTCAGGGAGAACTCCGGAAATTCAATCTGCTCCGTGCTGCACAAGGTCCGGAGCCGGCGGATGGCTTCCGGCAGATTCCGCCCGCTCCGGTGGGGGAGGGACAGATCCAGCAGGGCGAGCCGGGCTTCCGCTTCCAGGCGGAGGGAAGGCGCGACGTCGCTGCGGGCCGGGAGCGCGGCGAGGGCGTCATAGGCTTTTTCGCTTTCGACCGGCTGGAGCAGCAGGGAATACAGCAGGCAGACGCCGGACAGCAGCAGCGGATTCTCCCGCAGATCCTCCAGGCGCAGGGACTGATAATGCCGCTGCAGCTCGTCATAGTATCCGGTGCCGGGATGCCGCCGGGCATTCGCGATCAGCACCTCCAGAATCCTGCCGGCGGCGCCGGCCTTTTCAAAGCAGTCCAGGGCCTCCGACACCCG
>CAZRLU010000301.1:0-2763 GCA_964600995.1 uncultured Oscillospiraceae bacterium
ACTGCGATTTCTATTCCGCCTGCAACGCCGTCAAGGTGGGCACCGATACCCAGGGCAGCTTCCGCAATGTGCTGATCCGGAACTGCCGCATCGGCGGCCTGGCCGAGGATCCCTCCGGCCTCAAGCACCCCTGCTCCGACAGCGGCGTCTCCCTGGAGATGGTGGACGGCGGCGTCCTGGAGAACTTCTGGCTCACGGATCTGCGGATCGTCCGGGCCTGGAGCCCCTTCTTCCTCCGCCTGGAGGACCGGGGCCGGGTCAAGCCCGGGGATCCCCGCCCCGGCGTCGGAACCCTCCGGCGGGTGCTGATCTCCCGGGTCCGGGGGGAGGCCAACGGCCCCCGGGGCTCCTATCTGCTGGGCATCCCGGAAAAGCCCCTGGAGGACATCGCCTTCGAGGATGTCCGCCTCCTGCAGTATCCCTGGCCGGGCCCCGCGCCGGATGCCGCGGCCTATCCGGATTTCAAGGGCGCCTATCCCGACGCTCATATGATCGACGACCTGGGCCCCGCCCCAGCCTTCGGCCTCTGGGTCCGCCATGCCCGGAGCGTCACCCTGCAGGATTATGAGGTGATCCCCCAGGGCCCGGATTCCCGCCCCGCCTTCGTGGATGAAGGACTATAAGCTGCAGCCCGCCCTGCGGTGTTTGCAGGATGCTTCCCCGCGTACAGGAATCCTGTAGAAAACTGGCCAAAACCTTCATTGACATTCGAAGGGGGATATGGTATACATTTTCCCGGACCCGATCCCGGCGCGTCGCGCCGGGGATCTTCAGGCCGGCTCCCGGGCCGGCAGGACGCAGGACGGGAGGATATGGACCGCATGCGGCGTTTTCAGCATTCCGGCAATCCGAATCACGTTGTTTTACCCGGCTTTTGCGATGTGCATGTGCACTTTCGCGAGCCGGGTTTTTCTTATAAGGAGACCATCCGCTCCGGCAGCCTGGCTGCCGCCCGGGGCGGCTACACCGACGTCTGCGCCATGCCGAATCTGAAGCCGGTGCCCGACTGTCCGGAAAACCTGGAGCCCGAGGAAGCCCTGATCCGGGATGCCGGCGGCTTTTGCCGGGTCCATCCCTACGGCGCCCTCACCCGGGAGGAAAAGGGCCAGCTCCCGGCGGACCTGGAGGGCCTGGCCCCCCGGGTGGTCGCCTTCTCCGATGACGGCAAGGGCGTCCAGAGCGAAAGCATGATGCGCTCTCTGATGGAGTCCTGCCGCCGCCTGGGCAAGGTCCTCGCCGCCCACTGCGAGGATGAAAGCCTGGTCCGGGGCGGCTACATCCACGACGGCGCCTACGCCGCCGCCCACGGCCACCGGGGCATCTGCTCCGAAAGCGAGTGGGGCCCCATCGCCCGGGACCTGCGGCTGGCGAAGGAAACCGGCTGCGCCTATCACGTCTGCCATATCAGCTGCCGGGAGAGCGTGGAGCTGATCCGCCGGGCCAAGGCCGAAGGGGTCAACGTCACCTGCGAAACCGGCCCCCATTACCTGCTCCTCACCGATGAAGACCTGCAGGAGGACGGCCGCTTCCGCATGAATCCCCCCATCCGCTCAAGGCAGGACCGGGAGGCCCTCCTGGAAGGGCTGCTGGACGGCACCGTCGATATGATCGCCACGGACCATGCCCCCCACAGCGCCGAAGAAAAGAGCCGGGGCCTTGCGGGCAGCGCCTTCGGCATCGTGGGGCTGGAAACCGCCTTCCCCGTGCTCTATACCGGGCTGGTGCGCCCCGGGGTTCTCTCCCTGGAGGCTCTGGTGGAGAAGATGACCGACGCCCCCCGCCGGCGCTTCGGCCTGCCTCAGCCGGAGGAGGACTTCTGCGAGTGGGACCTGGAAGCGGAATATGAAATCAACCCGGCGGACTTCCTCTCCATGGGAAAGGCCACGCCCTTCGCGGGGCAGCGGGTTTTCGGAAAATGCCTGCGGACCGTCTGCGGCGGAAAGGAGACCTGGCGCGCATGAAGCAATGCATTCTGCGGATTGAGGAAAATCAGCCCCTGGCCAAGGACGTCTTTCGCCTGCGGCTCCGGGGGGATGTGAGCGGGGTGGAGCGCCCCGGCCAGTTCGTGAATCTGAAGATTCCCGGCCGCTTCCTCCGCCGGCCCATCTCGGTCTTCGACCGGGGGGAGGATACGGTGACCCTGATCTACAAGGCCGTCGGCGAGGGCACCCGCCAGCTCACCGGCATGGCCCCGGGGGAATCCCTGGATGTGCTGACGGGCCTGGGCAACGGCTATGACCTGTCCCGGGCCGGGGATGCACCCCTGCTGCTGGGCGGCGGCGTCGGGGTTCCGCCCCTCTACTGGCTGGCCCGGGAGCTGCGGGCCCGGGGGCTCCGGGTCCGGGCGGTGCTGGGCTTCAACACCGCGGCCGAGGTCTTCGGCGAGGAGGAGTTCAGGGCCCTGGGCTGCGAAACCCGGGTGACCACCGTGGACGGCAGCCATGGCGTCAAGGGCTTTGTCACCGACGCCCTGCCGGCGGAGTACAGCTACTTCTACGCCTGCGGCCCCGGGCCCATGCTCCGGGCCGTGCATCAGGCGACCGTCACGGCCGGGGAATTCAGCCTGGAGGAGCGCATGGGCTGCGGCTTCGGCGCCTGCATGGGCTGCACCGTGCAGACGGTGAACGGGCCGAAGCGGATCTGCCGGGAGGGCCCGGTGCTGCGGAAGGAGGAGATCCTGTGGGAGAAATAAACGCGGTCAACCCGGACTTCCGGATGCCGGAGGCTTCCGATCCCCGGCTGCAGGTGGATCTCTGCGGCCTT
>CAZRLU010000302.1:0-2759 GCA_964600995.1 uncultured Oscillospiraceae bacterium
CCGGAGACTTCGGCAGTCTCGTCGTCCCGCTGGAAAAAGTGGAGGACCCGGGAGACGGTTCTTTGCGCTGAAACCGGGTAAAATACCGTATCCTGAGCTTCCCGATCAGGCTCCGCCGCCGAGGCTTCCGGCGGCGGATTTCTTGCAGCGCGCCCGGCGACGCATGTTTCTGATATGCAATGACTTTTGTCAACCTCTAAATTTATGAACCAGGTCAAAACTATCTTCCGGATCCGACGGAGGACAGGTCCCGTCCACACGGACGATGAATGCTATGGATAAACCTCAATATCATAATCGAAACGGTTCCAGGAAGGGGCCGTTTTTCGTTCATTACTTTAATCGGCTTTTGAAATCTTTGTATCCGTTTTTCGTTGAAAATCAAAGGCGTGTATGCTACTATCAGATAAAAGAAGCACCGCAATATTTACGAAATCCGGAGAAAGAAGGAATGGAAATGAGCGAGATCTGCCAGCTGATGGAAGAAGTGAATGATTTTGTCACAGAACGGGACTGGGGACAGTTTCACACTCCGGAAAACCTGGCCAAGTCCATCTCCATCGAGGCGGCGGAGCTGCTGGAATGCTACCAGTGGTCCCCGGAGGCAGACATGGAGGCCGTGGAGGAGGAGCTGGCGGATGTGCTGAACTACTGCCTGCAGCTGGCCACGGTCCTGAAGCTGGACCCGGCGGAGATCATCCGGAAGAAGATGAAGAAGAACGCAGTCAAGTATCCGGTGGAGAAGAGCAGGGGAAGCAGCCTGAAGTATGATCAGCTGTGATCTTTGAACCGGGGACGGAGAAAGGTGATCCCGTTGAAAATGGATGAACGGAGCCGCGCTGAGAATGCAGCGCTGGACCGATATGAGAAACTGATCCTGCTGAAGAATGAGCTGAAAAAAGAGTGCTTTCAGCTGGAACAGGAGCATACCCGGGAATTTGGAAAAGAGGTTCTGGAAATCTTTCATCGGGAGATCGAATGCGCCCGGAAGGTCAAAGCCATTGAATTTTGCCAAATGTATGTGAACCGGGGGCAGGAGCCGGATGGGGAAGCACTGCAGCAATATGTACAGCAGGAGACCGACGAGCTGATGATCCATCTGGATGCGATGCGGAGGACCTGGGAGCAGGCGAAGGCAGCAGAGGAAGTCAGCGCGGCAGATCTGAAAACGATCAAAACGATTTATCGGGCCATCGCAAAACAGATTCATCCGGATATTCATCCGGAACTGGGTGAGATGGAAGAACTGCGGGATCTGTGGAACCAGGTGAATACAGCGTATCAGTGCAACGACCTGGAACAGCTGAGAGAGTTGGATTTCCTGGTATCACTTGCTTTGGCCGGAATAACTGAACAGTTGGTAGAACTGAACATCCCGGACGTGGAAGAAAAGATCAAAAAACTGGAATGGGAGATCCGGGATCTCCGCTCCAAAGAGCCATATCAGTATAAAAACCTGTTTTCCAGACCGGAGCTGGTGGAAGAAAAGCACCGGGAACTGCGGCAGCAGACAGAGGAATACCGGCAATATAGTCTGCAGCTGGAAGAGAGGCTGAACCAGATCCTGCCGGAAGGAACCTTCCTGTTTTGGAATGACGACTGGCAGGAGTGAAGCATGAATCAGACGATGAACGGGCGAAGCCGGTAAAGACGGAAAAGAGGTACGCCATGAGGAAGACGGTGGAGGAACTCCTGCAAACCCCTTACTGGATTGTTGATATTCTTCCGGCGCAGGTGCCGGCGGACAGCGCCGGGCAGTATTTTGCCGTGGAAAAATATCTCCGCCAGAAGGAACGTCTGGCGGAGATCAAGCAAAAACATATCAATTTTGTTCTGAAGCTGAACTGCTATATGGATCTGTCCCTGGAGGGAGAAACGGAGATCAATCCGGATCCGGAACACCTTGCCGGGGAGATGCGGAAAAGATACCTGTATATCTTCCTGGAGAACGCCATGATCCTTTCCGAACCGGAAGACACGCATCTGACCGTTTTCAATCCGGACCCGCGGCTGCTGGAGATGATCCGGGCCATTACTACCGGGGAAGGGCTTTTTGTTTGGCAGCCGGTTTTTCCTGAAGCAGCGGCGGAATAACAGGTTATTCAAGCTGTGATGCTTACCGGAGGGCTTCCTCCAGCACCTTCAGATTGCTCTCCATGATGCTCAGGTAGGTGACGCCCGACTGCACTCCCGCGGACGTGGTGCCCTGCATGGAATCCATGGCCAACACCTTCTGGTTTTTTGCGGAGGTGCTTTCGACAATGGTTTCGGCAATCCGGGTCTTGGCATTTTCCATGGTCAGCACGGTGGAAAGCCCGAGCTCATCCACCTTCCGGGCCAGGAAAACGATGGTTTCAAAGCTGGCCTCGGTTTCGGCGGAGCAACCGGAGAAGGCGGCGTAATAGGAGAGACCGTAATCATCCACCAGATAGCGGAAGGGGAAGCGATCGCCGAAGAGCAGGGTCTTTTTTTCGGCGGCATTGACAGCCTCCGCGTAACGGGCATCCAGCTGCGCCAGCTTTTCCCGGTAGGCCGCGGCGTTTGCCTGATACTTCTCAGCATCGGCGGGATCCGCTTCGCTGAGGGTGGCGGCGATGACCTGTACCAGCTTCTGCGCGTTCCGCAGGCTCAGCCAGACATGCTCGTCGGCTTCCTCCTCATGCTCATGGTCATGATCCTCTTCATGATCGTGATCGGCTTCAGCCTCATGATCGTGATCTTCTTCGTGATCATGATCGTGCTCCATGCCTTCCACGATC
>CAZRLU010000303.1:0-2736 GCA_964600995.1 uncultured Oscillospiraceae bacterium
CAGCGGCCTTCTCGGCAGCTTCCTTCGCAGCTTGCTCCGCTGCGGCCTTCTCGGCAGCTTCCTTCGCAGCTTGCTCCGCTGCGGCCTTCTCGGCTGCTTCCTTCGCGGCCTGCTCCGCAGCAGCCTTTTCGGCGGCTTCACGGGCAGCCTGCTCCGCAGCAGCCTTCTCGGCAGCTTCCTTCGCGGCCTTTTCCGCGGCAGCCTTCTCGGCAGCTTCCCTTGCAGCCTGCTCCGCGGCAGCCTTCTCGGCGGCTTCCTTCGCGGCCCGCTCCGCAGCCTCCCTGGCCGCACGTTCGGCAGCTTCCCGTTCAGCAGCTTCCTTCGCAGCCTGGGCGTCGGCTTCCGCCTGGGCCGTATCCGGCTGCTCCGGCATCTCCGCCCGGACGCCTCCCGAGAACCAGCAGCCGGCCAGGATCATGACCGCCGCCAGCATGGAAATGATCTTCTTCATCTTCCTCATCTTCATTCTCCCATCTTCTCGCTCTCGCGTTCCTCGGTTTCGCGACACTTTTCCGTTTTCCGGGTTCATTATCGCTCACCGGGGTTACGAAGGCGGTTACAGGAGTGGTTTCATCAAAGTTTTTTCTTCTTTCCTCTCTGCGGTAATTTCAGTTCTCCCCTCCCAGGGGGGTGATCCGGGAATGGAAGGAAACCTTCTCCCGGGGGTAGGCCGTGTAGAAAATGTGCTCGATCCGTTCCATCACCATGGTACCTGACTGGTAGTTCACTGTGGGCAGCAGCAGCGCCATGGCGTATTCGTCAAACCGGGTAACGATGTCGCCCCGCCGGAGGTTTCTTCTCAGGATTTCCTCCAGTGCAGCCATTGCACCTTTATATACGATCGGATCCATGCTGTCGGCGTTTCCGTCCCCCAGCATGATCAGTCCCAGGAACATGGTGGAACCCAGCCGCTCCAGATTCCGCATCTGGATATGGTAGAATTCCCGGAACACGTCCATCCCGCAGAAGAAGGGCCCCGGCGGAATATCCGATTCGTCGGTCAGCTTCATCCGCAGCACGTCCAGGTTGTACCGCAGGCTGGAGCCGGCCTGGCTCATCTGCCGGTAGAAATCCTGCAGCTCCTCCCCGGGCTCCGCGTCCAGCAGCCGGCGCTCGCGCTCCGAGATCTGCCGGTACTCCTTCTCGGCCTCGGTACTCCGGTGCAGCTGCACCAGCGCCCGGAGCCGCTCGATCTGCAGGGGCTCGTCCATGTCATCGATCCGCAGGGCGGCGTCGGTGATGGCCAGGATGTCGCTCCAGGCCTCCCGCTTCCGCTTCAGCTCGATCAGGCTCAGGGCCGTGTCCAGATAGATCCGGTGCAGCTGGCTCACCGCGGCGGAGGAGTTCAGCATATCCTCCGGCTGGAACAGATCCCCGTCGTAGAGATCCATCAGCTGCTGGCAGCAGGCGATGCGCTCGCTTTCAGGCATCTCCTGCCGCAGCCGGTCGTTCAGGTTCATGACCTCCAGCACATCCACAAAAACGCCGGGCTGGTTTTCCCACCGGTAGGAGCCCTGACCCGAAGCTACGCAGGCGCTGAGAATCGGAGAAATCTCTCCCAGCATGGACCGCAGCCGGCTCACCATGGTCTTCAGGGCATTTTCCGGATTCGCGGTGTTCCGGTTGCGCCAGAGCTCCCGGATCAGCCGCTGGGCCGGTACAGGTTTTTCCCGCTGCAGGATCAGGTATTCCATCAGGGCAACGCCCTTCCGGCTGCGCTGGGGCAGCGTTTCGATGGTTTCGTCCCCGCATCGGACCAGGCATCCGCCCAGCAGGCGGATTTCCAGGTTTTTCTCCAAGCTGCCCCCTCCTTTCTGATCCCGCAGAGGTAGTATAAAGCGATGGTTCCCCATGCTTATACATCTACCCATTACACATTTTATGACGAAAATGTAAGTCTGTCAAGGATTTTGATTCATAATTTTGTAACATATTAAAGCAATTCTCCCTGCTCCCCCGAAAAATCAAGGGGAAGCAGGGAGAATGAATTTTGTGTGAAATTTGCGTGTTTTTTTCAGGTCGACGGCTGCTTCGCCGCCGCCAGGGTGAACTCGAAGCCGGCGCCCTCCTCCGTGTCCAGCAGCCGGATCTCCTGGCCGTGCATCTCCAGGATCCGCTGGCAGATGCTCAACCCCAGGCCGGTGCCCTTGCCGGAGGTATGGGCCCGGTCGGAGGTGAAGAACCGCTCGAAGACCCGGTCCCGGTCCTCCTCGGGGATGCTCTTCCCGTTGTCCCAGACCGTCACCGCCACGATTCTGTCCGGATCCGCCCCGGCGGTCCGCTTCGCTCCCGGGTTTTCCTTTCCAGCGGTCTCCCGGATCTCGGTCCGCAGCAGGATCTTTCCCTTCTGCTCCGTGAACTTGATGGCGTTGTCCAGCAGGTTGATCACCACCTGCTCGATCCGGGCGCTGTCCGCCCGCACCAGGCAGGGATCCGCCCGGAAGTCGCAGTCCACGTCGATCTCTTTGGCGTCCAGGTCGTTGATCCGCCGGATCACGGCCCGGCGCAGCATCTCGTCCATGTCGAAGTCCGTCAGCTCCAGGGCTGCGTCCTCCCGCTCCAGCCGGCTCAGCTGCAGCAGATCCTCCACCAGCCGGCCCAGCCGCCGGCTTTCGTCCGCCACCAGCCGCAGGTACTTCGGATGCTCCTCCTGGGGGATCACCCCCTCCGCCATGCCCTCGGCGAAGCCCCGGATGCTGGTGATGGGGCTGCGCAGCTCATGGCTCACGTTGGCCA
>CAZRLU010000304.1:0-2729 GCA_964600995.1 uncultured Oscillospiraceae bacterium
TACGTACGGTGCAATGGGAGGGGCGAGGGCTAACGCCCTCCCTCTACCCTATTAGGTTCAAAATCAAAAATCAAATCCCAGCCGCAGCGCATGCGGCGGTGCGGAAAACCATGCCTTCCGTCCCTTCAAAGAAGGAAACAGAGAAATCAACGCGAACTTATACTTTTTGGAAAAGAAAAAAAGGAGTTGTTTCCATGAGTCGGAAAGATGATATATCAACCTTCAAACCTTATGTTCCGCCGGAACAAACGCAGCCGGAGCTGACAACGGCCTCTGTGATCATCGGGATACTGCTTGCGGTTGTTTTCGGCGCGGCGAACTCATATCTCGGCCTTCGCGTCGGCATGACCGTGTCCGCTTCCATACCGGCTGCCGTCATTTCACTGGTTATCATGCGGGTGACTCTGCGCCGGAACTCCCTGCTGGAAAGCAATATGGTGCAAACGATCGGTTCCGCCGGCGAAGCGCTGGCGGGCGGATCGATCTTTACGCTGCCGGTGTTTTTTCTCTGGCAGGCTGAGGGCATGGCGAATATACCGAATCTGTTTACCCTGTCCATTCTGGCCGTGTGCGGCGGTGTGATCGGCGTGCTGCTGATGATCCCCCTGCGCCGCACCCTGATCGTGAAGGAGCACGGCACCCTGCCCTATCCGGAGGGCACGGCCTGCGCAGAGGTGCTGCTGGCGGGCGAAAAAACCGGCTCCGGCTCCGCAAACATCTTTGCGGGCCTGGGTATCGCGGCCCTGAGCAATATCCTGACGGACGGACTGAAGCTGATTCCCGTCACGGTCAGCGCCAGGATTCAGGCACTGAAGACGCAGTTTGCTGCGGAGGTTTATCCCGCGTTGATCGGTGTGGGCTACATCTGCGGCCTCAAGGTATCCTCCTATATGTTTGCCGGCGGGGTTCTCGGATGGTTTGTACTGATTCCGATTCTTGCGTTCTTCGGCGGAGACACCATCATGCATCCGGCCACCCAGTCCATTTCTGAACTGTATGCAGCCGGGGGCGCCGATGCCATCTGGAGCAGCTATGTCCGCTATATCGGCGCCGGCATGATCGCCGCCGGCGGATTTTTCAGTTTGCTCCGGTCCATGCCCAGCATTGCATCCTCCTTCTCCGCGGCCTTCAAAGGAATGAAGGGCGGCGAAGAAAAGAACGCCCGGCGTACGGAGCAGAACCTGAGCCTGAAGCTGGCTCTGGGCATCATCCTGACGCTGCTGGTGGCGCTGGTTGTCCTGCCGTCTGCTCCCATTTCACTGCCCGGAGCGCTGCTGATCCTGGTCTTCGGGCTCTTCTTCGGCGCGGTCACGGCCCGGATTGTCGGCATTGTGGGCAGCAGCAATACGCCGGTATCCGGCATGACCATTGCCACCATGCTGCTTACCGCCCTGATCTTTCAGGCCATTGGTGTCCGCGGAGCGGCGGGAATGATCGCCTCGGTCTCGGTGGGTACCGTTACCTGCATCATCATGTCGATTGCGGGTGACACGTCCCAGGACCTGAAGACCGGCTTTCTCCTCGGCGCAACGCCCAAGAAGCAGCAGATCGGCGAAATCATCGGGGTCATCGTTTCCGCGGCGGCCATCGGCGGCGTCCTGGTCCTGCTGAAATCCGCCTGGGGCTTTGGTTCGAAGGAGCTGTCCGCCCCGCAGGCCACGCTGATGAAGATCCTTGTGGAGGGCGTCATGTCCGGGAATCTTCCCTGGACGCTGATCCTGCTCGGGGTTTTTCTCGCCGTCACCGTACAGCTGCTCGGCGTTTCCGTGCTGCCTGTGGCCATCGGCCTGTATCTTCCCCTGGAACTCTCCGTAACCGTTCTGCTCGGCGGGATTGCCCGCTGGCTGGCCGACCGTTACAATCAGAAGAAAGGTCTGAAGGAAGAAAACGGCATTCTTTTCTGCTCCGGCATGGTGGCGGGGGAGGGCCTTGTGGGGATTCTGCTTGCCGTCCTGGCCGTGACCGGCCTCGCCGACCGGATCAACCTTTCCTCCCTGTGGTCCGCCGGTCCGGCCGGCAGCGTCATTCTCCTCCTTTTCCTCACCGCGGCAACGTTCTATGCCGGCATCCGTCGTAAAAAAGCCTCGAAATAAACAGCCTGCAGAAAAAAGAATCTTGACTCCTCAGACTAATTCTCTGTATAATAAAACCAATTCAGGAAAGGACGGTTCTTACAGACTG
Organism: uncultured Oscillospiraceae bacterium; assembly: GCA_964600995.1. Classification (GTDB taxonomy): domain Bacteria; phylum Bacillota; class Clostridia; order Christensenellales; family Aristaeellaceae; genus Aristaeella. The sequence goes on from CAZRLU010000304.1 coordinate 2,182, forward strand.
ATGAGAATTCGCAACTGACATTCGGCCGCAGAACCTTTCCGATACAATCGGAGAGGAAAATTTGTGATGCCGTTTGGAGGTTGCGGGATGCGCCAGCCAAACGTTTTGCTGTGCTCCTTTTATGCCTCCGCGGTATGAAAGGAGCTTTTTATGGCGAAAATCATTCTGGAGGCTGCCGGCCTTCATCTGTCCTATGGAGAGCGGCAGCTGCTCAAAATCGATCAGCTGCGGATTTATGATACGGACCGGATCGGTCTGGTCGGTGAAAACGGAGCGGGAAAAACAACCCTGCTGCGAATCCTGGCCGGAGAAAGACAGCCTGAAGCGGGAACCATCAGGCGCTTTGTTCCTGCAGCCGTCATCCATCAGGACGGGGCAGGGAACCCTGGTGACGATCAGGAACTGCGTGCCAGGTTCCGCGCTCAGGAAAGCAGAGAGAACCTATCCGGCGGGGAAATGACCCGGAACCGCATCACGGAAGCGCTCTCCAGTCATCCGGAGCTGCTGATGGCGGACGAGCCGACAACGGATCTGGATCAGGAAGGGCT
>CAZRLU010000305.1:0-2725 GCA_964600995.1 uncultured Oscillospiraceae bacterium
AAGCCGGACCTGGATTCCATCGACGGGCTGAGCCCCGCCATCTCCATCGACCAGAAGACCACGGGCCGGAACCCCCGGTCCACGGTGGGCACGGTGACGGAGATCCATGACTACCTGCGGCTGCTGTGGGCCCGGGCGGGGGTGCCCCACTGCCCGAACTGCGGACGGGAGATCCGGAAGCAGAGCGTGGACGAGATCGTGGACGCGGTGCTGGCATATCCCGAGGGGACCCGGCTGCAGGTGCTGGCCCCGGTGGTGCGGGCCCGGAAGGGGGAGCACCGGGACATCCTGGAGAAGGCGGCGAAGAGCGGCTACGTGCGGGTTCGGATCGACGGGACCATGTATGAGCTGGAGGAGACCCCGGCCCTGAACAAGAAGCAGAAGCACACCATCGAGGTGGTGGTGGACCGGCTGATCGTGCGGGAGGGGAAGGAATTCCGCCAGCGGCTGAGCGACGACATCGAGGCGGCCACGGCCCAGAGCGCCGGGCTGGTGATCATGTACCGGGGACGGGAGGAGGACGCGGCGGAGGACCTGTTCTCCATGAACTACGCCTGCCCGGACTGCGGCATCAGCATCGAGGAGCTGACGCCCCGGATGTTCTCCTTCAACAGCCCATTCGGGGCCTGCCCGGCCTGCGACGGGCTGGGGACCCGGATGGTGATCAGCGAGGACGCTATCTTCCCGGACCGGCGGCTCTCCCTGCGGGAGGGAGCCCTGAACGCCATGGGCTTCGCCGGGAACGGCATGGCGGGGCAGTATCTGGAGGCCATGGGGAAGAAGTATGGCTTCACCATGGACACCCCGGTGGAGCAGATCGGGGAGGAGGGGCGGCACGCCATCCTCTACGGCACAGGGGATGACAAGCTGACCATCGAGTATGAGGGCGCCCGGGGAATGATGCAGTATTCCGCCAGCTTTGAGGGCGTGATTCCCACGATGGAGCGGCGGTACCGGGAGACGGACAGCGACGGCATGCGCCAGGCCTACGAGGAATACATGGCGGAGGAGACCTGCCCGGTCTGCCGGGGGCAGCGGCTGAAGCCGGAGGCCCGGGCGGTGACGGTGGGCGGAAAGAGCCTGCCGGAGGTGAGCGAGATGAGCATCACCGACTGCCGGCAGTTCTTCCGGGATCTGAAGCTGGAGGGGAACCGGGCGGTGATCGCCAGCCGGATTCTGAAGGAGATCGACAGCCGGCTGGGCTTCCTGGCGGACGTGGGGCTGGGATACCTGGACCTGGCCCGGGCGGCGGGAACCCTCTCCGGCGGCGAGGCCCAGCGGATCCGGCTGGCCACCCAGATCGGCTCCGCGCTGATGGGGGTGCTGTATGTGCTGGACGAGCCCAGCATCGGCCTGCATCAGCGGGACAACGCCAAGCTGATCGCCACGCTGAAGAAGATGCGGGACCTGGGAAACACGGTGCTGGTGGTGGAGCATGACGAGGAAACCATGTACGCCGCGGACCACATCGTGGACGTGGGGCCCGGAGCCGGGCTGCACGGGGGCTACATCGTGGCCCAGGGCACCGTGGAGGAGATCAAGGCCTGCCCGGAGAGCCTGACGGGGCAGTATCTGAGCGGGAAGAAGCGGATCCCGGTGCCTTCTACGCGGCGGAAGCCCAGCGGATACCTGAAGGTCTACGGGGCGGCGGAGAACAACCTGAAGCACGTGGACGTGAAGATCCCCCTGGGGGTTTTGTGCTGCGTGACCGGGGTGAGCGGCAGCGGCAAGAGCTCGCTGGTGAACGAGATCATCTATCAGCACCTGGCCCGGCAGCTGAACCGGGCCCGGACCCGGCCGGGGAAATTCGACCGGATGGAGGGACTGGAGAAGCTGGACAAGATCATCATGATCGATCAGAGCCCCATCGGCCGGACGCCCCGGAGCAACCCGGCCACCTACACGGGGATGTTTGACCTGATCCGGAAGCTTTTTGCCATGTCGCCGGAGGCCAAGAGCCGGGGCTACAAGGAGAACCGGTTCTCCTTCAACGTGAAGGGCGGCCGGTGCGAGGCCTGCCAGGGGGACGGGGTGCAGAAGATCGAGATGCACTTCCTGCCGGACCTGTATGTGCCCTGCGAGGTCTGCGGGGGGCACCGGTACAACCGGGAGACCCTGGAGGTGACCTGGCAGGGGAAGAACATCTATGAGGTGCTGGAGATGACGGTGGAGGAGGCCCTGGGCTTCTTCGAGAATCATCCCCAGATCCGGCGGAAGCTGGAGACCCTGGCGGACGTGGGGCTGGGATACATGAAGCTGGGGCAGAGCTCCACCACCCTGAGCGGCGGCGAGGCCCAGCGGGTGAAGCTGGCCACGGAGCTGAGCCGGAAGGCCACGGGGCGGACTATCTATCTGCTGGACGAGCCCACCACCGGGCTGCACATGGCGGATGTGGACCGGCTGATTTCCGTGCTGCAGCGGCTGACGGACGCGGGGAACTCGGTGCTGGTGATTGAGCACAACCTGGACGTGATCAAGGTGGCGGACTGGATTGTGGACCTGGGGCCGGAGGGCGGCGCCGGGGGCGGGACGATTGTGGCCCAGGGGACGCCGGAGCAGGTGGCGGCCACCGAGGGGTCGTTTACAGGGGAATATTTAAAGCCTTTACTCGAGAGGTCGTAAGAAGGCAGCCGTCTATTGCGGTATTTGCGCCTGCGAACGCTCTCGCTCCCGTTCAAACGCAGCGGTACAAAGGCCCTGCCTTCGCTGACGCTCGCCACGGCCT
>CAZRLU010000306.1:0-2720 GCA_964600995.1 uncultured Oscillospiraceae bacterium
GGGCGGCTTTTTTGCGTTCATTCACCCCGGCAAATTATCGTTCTTCCGGTGAATCGAGTATATCCACAGGTTCCTCTCCGAAGGTCTGAATCAGACCTTTTACATAGGCTTCATCGGATGCCTCTTCGGCTTTGATCGTCTCCTGCGAATGATCCTGCGCTGTAAAAGTGCATGCTGTGCCGGCCGCTTCGGAGAGTGCTTCCTCAATCTTTTTCTTTCTTTCCGGCGTGTTCAGGCTTTGCGCGATAATCTCGAAAGAAGGATTTGCTTTCCACCTGAACTCCCCGTCGGAGCTGCCGGCAAACTTCCCCATACGAAACATGCCGTGAATACCTGGTTCCGTTTTTTGAAGCAGCTGCAGCGCTTTTTCCCAGATTCCTTCACTGCCGGCTGTGGAGCTTCCGCTGTTTTTAGCAGGAGATGCAGGTGTGTCTGACCGCGACTGCTTTTTTTCCGCTTTGCCGGAGGTCGCCTTTCCTGCTTCAACCTCCGGATCTGCCGACAGTTTTATACCGTTTGCGGCAGCCTGCTGCAGCTCTTTGATTCTTTTCTCAAGTTCGGCAATTCTCTCTGTCAGGGCCAGCTGATCCGCTTCCTTCGTCCGAAGGCAGCATTTCAGGCTGGCATTTTCCAGCGCAACTCTCGGGGAACCGGAATATCTCAGTTCTCCTTCGAGCTTCATGAAAATATCCAGCATCTGCATCAGCCGGGCGGTGGAAATGTTTTCGCTTTCCTGAAGGTACTCCTTGCTGTCCTCCCCGGCAAGCCCCAGGATTTCACTGATGGAATCCCCGCAGCATTTCGCAAGAAGAAGCGCCCGAAAATGGCCGCTCAGGTCCCGGCTGAAGATGAGCGGATCCTTCCCGTCTTCTATCAGCTCGTCGATCATTTTGATGGTGCGGGCCGCGTTTTCCTCGTTCAGAGCGCGGCTGAACGCAAAAAGGAAGGTCCGGTCGCTGGTGCCCAATACTTTCCTGACAAGGGTCTCATCCACGGTCTGCCCATACCCCAGACACATATCCAGAATACTCAGCGCATCCCGCATTCCGCCTTCCGCAGCCCGGGCAATTGTCAAAAGACCGCCGTCCGTCGCGTTGCCGCCTGCGCCTTCTGTCGCTTCCCGAAGCCTTTGCTGAATTTTCTCAGCAGGAATCCGGCCGAAATCATACCGCTGGCAGCGGCTCAGAATCGTAGCCGGCAGCTTGTAGGGCTCTGTCGTGGCCAGGATAAAAACCAGGTATTCCGGAGGCTCCTCCAGGGTTTTGAGGAGTGCGTTGAAAGCCGAATTGGAAAGCATATGCACTTCGTCGATAATATAAACTTTGTATCTTCCGATTTGTGGTGGAAACGTTGCTTTTTCCAGCAGTTCCCTGGCATCCTCAACCCGGCTGTTGCTTGCTGCGTCGAACTCCAGAATATCCAGGAATTCCTCGCTCTGCATTCTCTGACAGATTTCGCATTCCCCGCAGGGATCCCCGTTCCGTGGGTGCAGGCAATTAATGGCTCTTGCAAGAATTTTTGCGGTGGAGGTCTTGCCGGTTCCCCGGCTTCCGCAGAAAAGATAGGCGTGGGCCACTCTTCCGGTCTGTACCTGATGCCGAAGGGTATCCACGATGGTTTCCTGTCCAACCATATGGGAAAAATCCCTGGGCCGCCACTGACGGTACAGCGCCTGATATCCCATAATCAGTCTCCTTCGTAAGTATTGAAGTTCAGTTCGCCGCGGAACTGGTCCAGCTTGCTCCGCCCGATCCCCCGTACGGACATCAGATCCTCAGGATAATGAAAGAAGCCATGCGCCTCTCTCTCCTCCACGATCGCCTGTGCGAGGGCCGGGCCGATACCTGGAAGCCGGATCAGTTCATCCGGGTCCGCTGTATTGATGCAGATTCTGCCATCCGGCACATCCTTTTCCCCGGCTGTGACAGCCGTTCTGCCCGAAGCATGCCGAATCATTCTTTCCCCCTGCGGAAGGGACAGCACCGCCCCCAGGCAGCAGATGACTGCCGTCAGCAGAAGACAGATCAGAATCTCAAGCTGTTTCATCATGCATCCCTGCGCACTTTTTGCCCCTGTTTCGTGTCCTCCAGAATATAACCGGCCGCCTTGATCTCATCCCTCAGCTGATCGCTCAGCGCCCAGTTCTTCGCTTTCCTGGCTTCGGCCCGGGCTGCGAGGAGTTCTTCAATTTCCCTGGGCAGCTCGTTCATCTCCCGGGTCATGATTCCAAGCACGTCGCAGACCGCTGTCAGGCTGCTTAAGGCGCGTTCCGCAACCTCCCGGGAGGAGCCGTCATGAACCGTAACATTCGCTTCCTTCACCATTTCAAAGATGGCTGCCAGCGCGTCCGCTGTATTCAGATCATCATCCATGGCCGCGTCAAATTTGGCTTCGTATTCCTTCAGTCTGGAAACGAAGCGCTCCTCTTCCTCGTTCAACGGGCGCTCCTCTCCGTGATCCCGCTGAAATACCAGATGGTCCCTTGCGGTATAAAGCCGGTTGAGGCTGGCGTTGGCGGCTTCAATCTGATCCCTGCTGAAATTAATCGGGCTGCGGTAATGGGCGGAGAGCATGAAGAGCCGCACCGCCTCCAGATCATACTCTTTGGAGATATCCCGGACCGTAAAGAAATTGTTCAGGCTCTTGCTCATCTTTTGATTATCGATGTTGATGAACCCGTTATGCATCCAGTACCGGACAAAGGGGTGACCGGTTGCACC
>CAZRLU010000307.1:0-2714 GCA_964600995.1 uncultured Oscillospiraceae bacterium
CTACGCCGGGTACTGCCGCCACGGGGGGTCCGGGGGCCTTTAAAAAAACACCGCGGGGCCCGCGGCATCGGCCGCGGAACCCTCTTTTGGGTGTGCCCGGCGGCGCGCTTTCCGGCGGGTGAGACGAAAGGGGACAGTCCCTTTTTGACTCACCTGTTCCGGGCTGGCCGCCTTCGGGACGCGGAAGCGGAGTTCCGTATTCCTCAGGGCTTCTCCACCTTCTCCAGGAAGGAAACCATGACGTAGCCCTCGGCGCTGTCGGTGCGGACATGGACCCAGGCCGGGTCCTCGCAGGTTTCCAGCACCGCCAGCCGCTGGTGCTTGTACAGCCGCATCAGGATCTCCGCCGCAGAGGAGGGCTCCGCCCGCAGGTTCAGGCTGCTGTCGTCCTCAATACCCTCCACCGAGGCCAGCCAGGCGCCCTCCGGCAGGGCGCCGGTGACGGGCATCAGGGTGGGCCGGGGCGTGGGAGTGGCGGCGGGACCGGGGGTCTGGGCCAGCACCGGGTCCGGGGTGGGGAGGGAAACGGCCCCGGCGGCGGCCCGCTTCAGCACCATGCCGGGGAAGTAGAAATCCAGGATCTCCCGGAAGTTTTTGCCGTAGCGGTCCGCCATCCACTGGGCGCCCCGCTGGCTCATGCCCACCCCGTGGCCGTAGCGTCCGGCGGTGAGGACGAAGGCGTCCCCCTCCTCCGACAGGGTCAGGATCTCATTGTCGGCGCCGTAGATGCTGAGATTCAGGCTGCGAAGCACCTGAGGGAACAGATCCAGGGTCAGGGAGAAGGTGCCGGCGGGCAGGAAATCGCTGAGCCGGAGCTGAGGCTCCGGGGTGGCGGTGGGCTCCGGGGTGGGGGTGGCGCCGCCCTCATCCGGCTCGTAGGTCAGGGGAGGCTCCGGCGTGTCCGGCGGCAGATACTTTCTTCCGGAGACCGTCAGCCGGATCACCAGCTTGGTCATCAGCCGGCTGGGAGCAGTGAAACGGGGGGAGGTGAGAGCCACGGACTGGATGGCGCTGATCCGGAAGGCTTCCGGATCCCGCACGTAGTCCGCCATCTCCGGCTGGGCGAAGACCGCCTCCCGCACCAAGGCAAGGAACTCCTCCGGCAGGCCGGCGCCGTCCCGGCGGAGCCGGGCCCTGCGCACCGGGGATTCCGGATTCTCCAGGTCATAGGGGTCCTCGGTGATGGCGTAGCAGGTGCTGGACTCGCTTCCGCTCCAGACATGGGAGGGCAGCTCCGTCTGGCCGCCGTTGGAGGCGCCGTAGTAGCAGGAGGCCAGGCCGCCGTTGGAGGTGGCCACCAGCCCCGCGGTTTCCTTCACCGCCCGGGCGGACCGGGTGTTGGCGTCGGAAACCGGGCGGAAAACCTGGTCGTTGGTGGTGTCCACCAGGTCATAGGCCTTCTTGGGATCCACCCGCTTCAGGGCGTAGGTCCGGGCGCAGACCGCCTGGGCTTTCAGGGCCTCCAGGGGAAAATCGTCGCTCATCTCATAGGGCACCACGCCCAGCAGGTAATCCTCCACGCTGGCCGTCAGCACCGGCTGTAGCTGGCCCCCGGCCACCGTGAGCCGCAGGTCCCCGGGATAGACGCCGCTCCAGGGCAGGATGGTCAGCCCCGGCAGGGAAGCGCCGGAAGCGGCGGGGCCCTCCCGGGTGAGGAGCAGCTCGCCGCCGCAGTCCAGGGCCGCGTCCCGGTAGAAGAGGATCAGCCGGTCCTGCCGGACCTGCACGGTGATTTCGCTGCCCGCGGGAATCCGCATGCGGCTGCTGCCGAAGGCCGCCCCGAAGGCGCAGCCCAGGCGGAGGTCGATCCGGTCCGTCAGGTTCAGCCGGCGCAGCAGCACCCGCACCGCGGGGGCCGGGGATGCGGCCTGCTCCCCGGGGACGGGGAGGGGAAGAAGCAGCAGGCAGCAGCACAGGGCGATCAGCCTGAGCAAGCGTTTCATGGGGAAAGCCTCCTTTCCCGCCGGCGTCCGGGCTTCCGGGCCGGGCGGAGAACCGGTTATTTGTCGGCGTGGGCCTGCTTCCAGGCCAGGATCTGCTCCAGACGCTCCCGGTACCGGGCTTCCTGGCCCTGGTCCGTGGGGTGGTAGAAGCGCCGGCCCTTCAGGTTGTCCGGCAGGCACTCCATGGCGGTCATCTTCTCGGCATAGTCATGGGCATACTGATAGCCCTTGCCGTAGTTCAGGTTCTTCATCAGGGTGGTGGGGGCGTTGCGGATATGCAGGGGCACCGGGGCGTCCGGCTCCTTCTCGATGGCGGCCTTCGCCTCCATGGTGGCCATCTCCATGGCGTTGGATTTGCTGGCCAGGGACATGTAGACCACGGCCTCCGCCAGGTGGACGTTGCATTCCGGCACGCCGATGAAGTGGCAGGCCTGATAGGCGGCCACCCCCACCTCCATGGCCCGGGGATCCGCCAGGCCCACGTCCTCGGCGGCGAAGCGCAGCACCCGCCGGGCGATGTAGAGGGGATCCTCGCCGCCCTCCAGCATGCGCATCATCCAGTAGACCGCCGCGTCCGGGTCGGAATTGCGCATGGACTTGTGGAGGGCGGAGATGATGTTGTAGTGCTCCTCGCCGTTGCGGTCGTACATCAGCGACTTCCTCTGGGTGCACTGCTCCACCGTCTCCCGTTCCACCCGGGTGGTCTCCCCGTCGAAATCGCCGTTGAGCACCGCCATCTCCAGTATGGACAGCGCCGTGCGGGCATCGCCG
>CAZRLU010000308.1:0-2712 GCA_964600995.1 uncultured Oscillospiraceae bacterium
ACTGCACCCGGATGATCCGGCTTTCCGGAATCAGGGAGATCAGTCCCCGGGGGCAGGCCTTTGCGCACAGCCCGCAGCTGACGCAGCGGTTCCGGTTCACCACCGCCACCCCGTCCCGGATGGTGATGGCGTCCTGGGGGCAGACCTCCGCGCAGGAGCCGAAGCCCAGACAGCCGTAGTTGCAGTCCGTCACGTTCAGCCCCGCCAGCACCGCCGCCCGGCAGTCCTTCACGCCCACGTAGTTGCCCTGATTGTGGGTCACCTCGCAGGTGCCCTTGCAGGCCACGAAGGCCACCTTCCGCTCCATGGCGCTGGCGCTGGTGCCCATGATGTCGCCGATGGCCTCCGCCACCGGGGCGCCGCCCACCGGGCAGGCGTTCACCGGGGCGTCCCCCCGGCTGATGGCCGCCGCCAGCGCGTCGCAGCCCGCGTATCCGCAGGCGCCGCAGTTATTTCCCGGCAGCTTTTCCCGGACCGCCGTCTCCCGCTCGTCCACCTCCACGGCGAACTTCTTTCCGGTATAGACCAGTCCCGCCGCCACGATGACGCCGATCACGGCGATCACCAGCGTGGTTGAAAGAATAACGCTCATCTTCCCGGCCCTCCTCTCAGTGCGGCAGCCCGCCGAAGCCCATGAAAGCGATGGACATCAGCGCGGCGGCGATCATCACGATGGGAGCTCCCCGCAGGGGCGCCGGCAGATCCTTCTCGTTGATCCGGCTCCGGATCCCGGCCAGCAGAATGATGGCGATGGTGTAGCCCAGGGCCGTGCCGAAGCCGCTGGCCACGCACTCGATGAAATTGTATCCGTCCTGCACGTTGTTCAGGGCCACCCCCAGCACCGCGCAGTTGGTGGTGATCAGGGGCAGGTAGATGCCCAGGGCCTGATACACCGCCGGGGATTTCTTCTTCAGAAACATTTCCACGATCTGCACCAGCGCGGCGATGACCAGGATGAAGATGATGGTCTTCATGAAGTCCAGCCCCAGGGGCTTGAGCACGTAGTCATACAGCAGGCTGGCCACCGCCGAGGCGATGGTGATGACGAAGATGACGGCGCCGCCCAGGCTGGCGGAGGCCTTCATCTGCTTGGACACGCCCAGGAAGGAGCAGATGCCCAGGAACTGGTTCAGCACCACGTTGCTGATCAGGGCTCCGCCCACGATAATCATGACCAGGCTGTTCATTTATGCTCTCCTCCCTTCCCGGTTTTTTCCGCGGCGGGGGCTTCCGTCCCGGCTTCCGGGGCGGCTGCCTCCTCCGTCCGGCTTTCACAGGCCGCGGCGCACAGGGCGCAGTTGCCGTCGCATCCGCTCTCCACCAGCTTCCGCTGCCGGGTCTTGATGCCCACCGCGTTCATCACCGCGATCAGCAGCGCGAACACCAGGAAGGCTCCCGGCGGCTGGATGAAGATGGTGATGCCGAAGTCCTTCAGCAGCGTCACGCCGAAGATCTTTCCGGATCCCAGGATCTCCCGGATGGCGCCCACGATGGTCAGCGCCACGGTGAAGCCCAGCCCCATGCCCAGGCCGTCCATCACGGACAGCAGCGGCGTATGCTTGTTGGCATAGGCCTCCGCCCGGCCCAGGATGATGCAGTTCACCACAATCAGGGGGATGTAGATGCCCAGGGCTTCATACACGCTGGGGATATAGGCCTTGATCAGCAGCTCCGTCACCGTCACCAGGCTGGCCACGATCACGATGTACGCGGGCAGCCGCACCTGGTCGGGAATCATCTTCCGCATCAGGCTGATCACCAGGTTGCTCAGCACCAGCACCGCCAGGGTGCTCAGCCCCATGCCGATGCCGTTCATGGCCTCGGTGGAGACCGCCAGCGCCGGGCACATGCCCAGCATCAGCACCAGCACCGGGTTCTCCTTCACCAGCCCGTTCCAGAGGCGTTCGATGTATTTATTCATCTCAGTTGCCTCCCTTCATCGCGTCCTGGAAGAAGTCCAGGGCGGCGTTCACTCCGTTCACCACGGCGTTGGAGGTCACGGTGGCGCCGCTCAGGGCGCTGATCTCGCCGTCCCCGGCGTCCCCCTTCACCAGGGTCACCTGTCCGCTCTTCCCGACGAACTGGTTCCGGAAGCCGTCCTCGCTGGCCCGCATGCCCAGTCCGGCAGTTTCCGTCAGCTCCGTGAAGGCGATCCGGACGATCTCTCCCTCCGGCGTCAGCCCCAGGGCCATGGTCACGTCGCCGCCGAAGCCCTTGGAGGTCATGCTCACGGCGTATCCCGCCACGCTGCCGTCCTCCCTCCGGCCCTCATAGAATTCGTTGATCCGGGGCATGGCCTTCTCATCCTGGGCCGCCAGCAGCTTCTCCGCCGCCTCCAGGGTCTCGAAGGTGCTCGCCTCCGGGCAGACCTCCTTGTAGGCCGCGGTCTTCTTCTGCAGCTCCTGCTTCTCGATGGTGGCCTGGGTCATGGAATAGACGCCGCTCAGGGCCACGCCCGCCACCGCCGCGATCAGCGTCAGGGCGATCACCGGCTTCGGGATCCGGAAGGGCTCCCGGCTCACCGGGCGGGTCCTGCCCACCTTCCGGTAGGCGAAGGGCTTCTGCACGATGTAGGTGTCGATCAGGGGCGTGCACACGTTCCCGATGATGATGGCATAGCTGAAGGAGTCCGCCGTGTTGCCGTACAGCCGGAACACCCCGCCCAGCACGCCGATCAGGCAGCCGTAGATGAACTGCCCCAGCCGGCTCACC
>CAZRLU010000309.1:0-2707 GCA_964600995.1 uncultured Oscillospiraceae bacterium
TTACCATGGTTTCCATCGCCTGCACGGGGATCAGCTCCTTCCGCCCGTGGAAGTTGTATCCTCCCGTGGACAGGTTCGGACAGGGCAGCCCCATGTAGGACAGGCGGGCGCCGTCCGTGCCGCCCCGGATCGGGGAAATGATCGGCTCCACGCCGGCCGCCCGGAAGGCGTCCTTCGCCCGCTCCAGCACCTCCGGATGCTGCTCCATGATCTCCCGCATATTGCGGTAGGAATCCCGGAGGGTCACCTGCACCGTTCCTTCACCGTAGCGGGCGTTCAGGTAGGCCTCAATGCGGCGCACCGTTTCCTTCCGGTTCTCAAAGCAGGCCGCGTCGTGATCCCGCAGGATGTACTTCAGCACTGCCTTCTCCTCGTTGCCCTGCATGCCGGTCAGATGATAGAAGCCCTCGTATCCCTCCGTATGCTCCGGTCGCTCCCAGGCGGGCAGCATGCCCGCGAATTCCATGGCGATCAGGGCGGCGTTCTTCATCTGGTTCTTTGCGCTGCCCGGATGAATGCTGATTCCGTTGACCTCCACCGTGCAGGAGGCAGCGTTGAAGCATTCATATTCCATCTCTCCCAGGGCACCGCCGTCCACTGTGTAGGCAAAGTCCGCCCCGAATCCCGGCACATCGAACAGGTCGGCGCCCCGGCCGATTTCCTCGTCCGGCGTGAAGCCGATGCAGATCTTCCCGTGGTCCGGAGCGTCCGGCGCAAGCATCCTCTCGCACAGGGTCATGATCTCCGCGACGCCGGCCTTGTCGTCCGCGCCCAGCACGGAATCCCCGGAGGTCACCACCAGGTCCATTCCCTTCAGCCCGGGCAGGAAATCGAATCCGTCGATCACCGTGCCATTCTCCAGCCGGATCGGCTCCCCGTCATAGTTCCGGATGATCCGGGGACGGGTCGGGCCCTTCACCGCGTCGGAGGTATCCATATGGGCAATCAGGCCGATAGCCGGAGCTTCCGCCCTGTCTTTGGCCGGAATGGTCCCGTAGACATAGCCGTGCTCATCCATCCGGGCGTCCTCCACGCCCATCCCCCGCAGCTCCTCCGCCAGCAGGCTCCCCAGGGTCCTTTGCCCCGGGGTGGAGGGGCATCCCGGATTCTCCTCGCAGGAGGTGGTCTCCACCTGCACATATTTCAGAAAACGGTCCAGCACCTTCGTCATGTTCGTATTTCCGTCCTTTCTTATTTATCCCTGCTCAGCTTCGCAGCAGCACATCCTTCGCCCGCTCCGCGTTCTCCGGCTTCGTGTTCTCCAGCGTCATGGAAAGATCCCGCTCCCGGGCGAAGGCCATCAGCGTGCTGTAGTCCATCTCGCCCTCGCCGCAGGCCATGGCGGGCATCTGGCCCTTCTCCATGCGGTAATCCTTCATGTGCAGCAGGGCCACCCGGTCTCCCAGCCGGCGAATAGCCTCCCGGATGACCTCCTCCCGCCGGTCCGCATTTCCGGGACCCAGCAGGTTCACCGCGTCCAGGATGATCCGCAGATTGTCGCTCCGAAGCTCCTCCAGCATCCGTTCTGCCCGCTCCGGGGTGGAGATGATATGGGAATAGACCGGCTCCACCGCCAGGATCATGTTTTCCTCCTCCGCGACGCGGACCAGCGGCCGCAGCTGCTCCAGGAAGAAGCGGTAGGCCTCCTCGCTTTCCCGGGCCTTCTCCCCCGGCATCCAGTCCGGATGGGAAGGGGTTTCCGTCCCCACCATCCAGGCGCCGATCTTTCCGGCAAAGGCCAGGTGCGCCCGGTAGATCTCCCGGGTCCGCTCCCGCTCCTCCGGATCCGCATGGGTCAGGTTCAGGTAGCAGCCCAGCACCGCGCAGCGCACGTCCGTCCGCTCCAGGGCGCCCCGGATCTCCTCCGCAAATTCCGGCCGGGCCAGCTTCTCCGGCGCGTCCTTCATGGCAAAATCCGGCAGCGTTTTGCTCAGCGCCAGATGGGTGCATTCAAAGCCCTGCCCCCGGACGAAGGCCAGCCGCTGCTCCAGGGTGCCCGGGATGGTATCGTGCAGGCGGATTCCGATTTTCATCTTCAGCGTCCTCCCTCAATTCGTTTCCTCCATTGTATCCTTCTTTGCCCCAAGGTTCAATCTCTGTTTTGGAAAAAAGAAACCGGCCGGACAAATCATCCGGTCGGCTGGTTGCAAATTTTTCGGAAGGTTTCTCTTCCCTCTCAGATCAGGCGGATGCCCGCCTCCTGCTGTTCCTTTTCGTAGCGCTTCAGCAGGCCGTGGATCCGGTCGTAGGGATTCAGCAGCTTGGACAGGCTGCGGTCGTGGTTCAGGGTGGCGATGATGAAGGAGATATACTTGCTCATGTCCGCCTCCAGGAACCATTCCCGCTCCGTCAGCTCCGGGCGGCGATAGGTCAGGTTGGTGGAGATGACCCGGTCGATGATTCCTTCCTTGTAGGCCTGGTCATAAACCTCCAGGCCGTTGGTGAACAGGGCAAAGGTGGCCGCGGCAAAGATCCGGTTGGCCTTGCGCTTCTTCAGCTCCCGGGCCAGCTCGATCACGCTCTCGCCGCTGGAGATGATATCGTCCGCCACGAAAACGTCCTTGCCTTCCACCGGATTCCCCATATATTCATGGGCCACGATGGGATTTCGGCCGTTGACGATCCGGGTATAGTCCCGCCGCTTGTAGAACATGCCCAGAGCCAGCCCCAGCACCGAGGCATAGACGAGGATCCCGTCGATGGCGCC
>CAZRLU010000310.1:0-2678 GCA_964600995.1 uncultured Oscillospiraceae bacterium
GGATCGGGGGGAACGCCATGCTGAAGGACGGAAAGATCTGGATCGGCACAGGGGTGAACGGGCCGGTTTATCTGCTGCCCTCCATGGCCAACCGCCACGGGCTGATCGCCGGCGCCACGGGAACCGGAAAAACGGTGACCCTGAAGGTGCTGGCGGAGAGCTTTTCCGCCATGGGCGTTCCGGTTTTCCTGAGCGACATCAAGAGCGACCTTTCCGGCATGGTGAAGCCGGGGGACCGGACGGCTGCCATCGAAAAGCGGCTGGGAAAATGCGATGTGCCTGCGGAAGACTTTGAGTTCCGGGCTTTCCCCAGCACCTTCTGGGATGTATACGGGAAGAACGGAAAGCCGATCCAGGCCACGGTGCGGGGCATGGGAGCCCAGCTGATGAGCCGGATGCTGGGGCTGAATGAGACCCAGACCGGAGTGCTGAACATCCTGTACCGCTATACGAAGGAATATAACTACGATCTGCTGACGCTGGAGGATCTGAAGTATCAGCTGGGTCGCATGGGGGAGAACACACAGTCATTCACGCTGCATTATGGCAACGTGTCGGTGGCCTCGGTAGGAGCCATTCAGCGAGCAGTGGCCATGCTGGAGGACGAGGGCGGGAGCAAGTTTTTTGGACGAGAAGATTTTAATATTCAGGAATGGCTGAAACGAGATGAATCGAATAGTGGAATGATTAATATCCTTTCCGCTGATGAACTATTTGCTCATCCAAGAATGTATTCCACTTTCCTGATGTGGATGCTGACTCGCCTATATGAATTCTTGCCCGAACGTGGGGATTCAAAAGAACCGGTGGCGGTGTTCTTCTTTGACGAGGCGCATCTGTTGTTTGACGACTGCTCCAAAGCCCTGATGGAGAAGATTGAGAAGGTGGTCCGGCTGATCCGGTCCAAAGGCGTGGGCGTTTATTTCATCACCCAGAGCCCGGCGGACATTCCCATGGCGGTGCTGGGGCAGCTGGGAAACCGGGTGCAGCATGCGCTGCGGGCGTATACCCCCATGGATCAGCGGGCGGTGAAGGTGGCGGCCCAGACCTTCCGGGCCAATCCGGATTTCAGCACGGAGGAGGCCATCACCGGGCTGAAGACAGGCGAGGCGCTGATCTCCTGCCTGGATGAGGACGGAGCTCCCGGCGTGGTGCAGCGGGCGACGATCCTGCCGCCCCAGAGCCATCTGGGGGCGCTGACGGAGGCGGAGCGGGCGCTGGCTGTGAAGGGGCTGCCCCTGGAGCCGGAGGAAGCTCCGGCAGAGACGGAGACCGCGGCGGCCACGACGGAACCGGAGATTCCGGAGACGACGCCGGCGTTCCCGGAGGCGATCACCCCGCCGGATGCGGACGCCATTGCCGAAGCCTATTTCGCGCCGGAGGCTCCCGATGAACCGGGAGAGCCGCCGGTGATGGAGATCCCGGAGACGGAGACGCCCGCCCCGGAGATCCCGACCCTGGAGATTCCGAAGGAGCCTGCTCCTTTCACGGATATTTTGCAAGCAGTTCCACAGATACAGTTTCCCGTTTCCCCAACGACCCCTGAGCCGGTGCAGGAGACCACCGGACAAGAAGAGATGAGCCAGACGTTCAAGGTGTTCGATCCCGTCACCGGACAGTATGTGGAGCAGACGAAGCCCGACATGACCCCGGTGCAGCCCGCGGCCGCGCCCCAGGCGGAGCCGGCGCCGGAGGTTCCCGTGATCCAGGTGATGCCGGAGACCCCGGCGCCCCAGCCTGTGGTTCCCCAGCCCGTTTTCCAGCAGATGCCGGTGATGGTGCTGGACCAGGCCAGCGGCCAGTATGTGCAGCAGATGATGTGGATGCAGCAGGATCCTGCCACCGGAAACTGGATTCCGATGCAGCAGCCGGTCGTGCCGCAGCCCGCGGCCCAGCCCGCGGCTCCCGCCGCGCCGGTGGATCCCATCGCCCTGGCGGAGCAGCAGAAGGCGGCCGAGGCGGCCCGGAAGGAAGCTGAGGCGGCGGCCCTGCAGGCCCAGAAGGACGCGGAAAAGGCCCAGAAGGAAGCCGAGAAGGCGCTGAAGGAGCAGGAAGCGGCGGAGCGCAGGGCCCGGAACGACGCCCTGCGGGAGGAAGCGGCGGAGCGCGCCCGGAGGAATGACTCCGTGGCCGGCCGGATCAAGAACACCGCGATCCAGACCGCGACCCGTCAGGTGACCTCCTCTCTGACCCGGGGCATCACCAAGGCGATTTCCGACCTCTTCGGGGGCAAGAAAAAGTAAGCCGGATTCCGGGAAAACGGGATCTGAAGCATAAAAACGAATTCGGGACCTGAATGAAAGGGAGGTTTGATTTATGAACAAGCTGCTGAAGGAATTCAAGGACTTTGCAATGCGCGGCAACGTGGTGGACATGGCAGTCGGCGTGGTCATCGGCGGCGCCTTCGGGAAAGTGGTCACCGCGGTGATCGACATCTTCCTGAACCCCATCCTGGAAGCCCTGCCCAAGATGGAGAACGGCGGCACCGGATTTGCCGGCAGCATCCTGTCCTTCGTGGCGGTGCTGGTGGAATTCATCCTGACGGCCCTGGTGCTCTTCATCATCATCAAGGCGATGAACAAGGCCAAGGATCTGACCAAGAAGCCCGAGAAGCCCGCTGCGCCCACCACCAAGAAGTGCCCCTACTGCCTGAGCGAGATCGACATCAAGGCGACCCG
>CAZRLU010000311.1:0-2668 GCA_964600995.1 uncultured Oscillospiraceae bacterium
CCCACGCGATCCTGGAGCTGATCCGGGAAATCAACCGGAAGCTGGGGATCACCGTGATCGTGATCACTCACCAGATGAGCGTGTTGCAGGAGATCTGCAACCGGGTCGCGATCCTGGAGAACGGCTAGGTGGTGGAGGAGGGCGAGGTGAGCAAGGTCTTCTCCAATCCCCGGGCCACGGCGACCCGGAACCTGATCTATCCGGAGATGGCGGACCAGGTGGCGGAGCTGACCAGCGGCGGACAGAAGGTGCGGGTGATCTTCAATGGCGCCCACGCCTCCAGGGAGCCCCTGATCGCCAAGATGGCCGTGGAATGCGGCATCCTGGCCAGCATCCTGGGGGCCTCCACCCGGTCGGTGGGGGACCGGGCCTACGGATATATGCTGCTGGAGATTCCCGGAACGCCGGCGGACCTGGCCAAGGCCGTGTCTTACCTGAGCGCCATGCCGGATATCCTGGTGCAGATTGAAGCGGAATACAGCGGAAAGGAGGGAGACGCGTGAACCTGGACAAAGCCTTTACCCCGGAGCGGCTGCAGGAGGCCTGGGAATGCCTGCTGAACGAGTTTCCCTTCGCCATCTGGGAAACGCTGTATGCGACGCTGCTGGCGACCTTCTTTGCCATCCTGATCGGGCTGCCCCTGGGGGTGCTGCTGGTGACGGGGGAGAAGAAGGGCGTGCGCCCGCTGCCGGGCCCCGTGATGACGGCGCTGAACGTTTTCATCAACTTCCTGCGGTCCGTGCCCTTCATCATCCTGATGGTGATGATCATTCCCCTGACCCGGGCGCTGGTAGGCACCTCCGTGGGCACCATGGCCTCGGTGGTTCCCCTGGCGGTGGCGGCTTTTCCCTTCATCGCCCGGCTGGTGGAGAGCAGCCTGCGGGAGATCAACCCCAATATCATCGAAACCGCCCAGTCCATGGGCGCCACCCCCATGCAGATCATCCTGCACGTGATGCTGCCGGAGAGCGTGCCCAGCCTGGTGACCAACTTTACCCTGGCCATCACCACGATCATGGGCTACACGGCCATGTCCGGCGCCGTGGGCGGCGGCGGCCTGGGCAAGCTGGCCATGAGTTACGGATATCAGCGCTATCGGTACGCGGTGCTTTACCTGGCAGTCATCGTGTTGGTGCTGATCACCCAGCTGATCCAGTCCTTCGGGACCTGGCTGGCGGCGAGGCTGGACAAGCGGCTGAAAAACCAGTAAAAGAGAGAAATATTCTTCCCGGCGAAAAGGGCCGGAAGGGAAGAAATCCCTTGACAGCAAAGGGGGTTCCCCGGTATAATGCATGCCGTCCGCAACGGGAAAAGACACCGGACGGAGGGCTTCCGGGCGAAAGGGTTCCATGACCGGGGAAACCCCAGGGAAAAAGATGCGCGCACCCAGCTGCCGGAAAGGCGGGGGTGCGCCTTGATTATGAAACGGAGTGATGATTCATGGCGGAAGAAAAAGCAACGATTCTGACTGAAAGCGGTCTGAAAAAGCTGGAGGAGCAGCTGGACTATCTGGTTTCCGTCAGAAGGAACGAGATCAGCGAGCAGATCGCCATCGCCCGGGGCTTCGGAGACCTGAGCGAGAACGCGGAGTATGACGAGGCCAAGAAGGAGCAGGCCAAGGTGGAGGCGGAGATCACCCGCCTGCAGGCCACGATCCGGACCGCCACCGTGGTGGCGGATGACGAGATCACCACGGACCGGGTTTCCATCGGAACCGCGGTTCAGGTGAAGGACCTGGAGGACGGGGAGACCTACGAATACGCCATCGTGGGCGCCAACGAGGCGGATCCCTTCCAGGACAAGATTTCCATCGACAGCCCCGTGGGCGCCGGCCTGATCGGCGCCAGGAAGGGCGAAACCGTCTCCATCACCATCCCCGCGGGCGTGATGCAGTACAAGGTGCTGGGCATCCGCAAGCTGTAAGCCTCGGATTTCCCGGGAAAGAAAAGGAAAAGGACAGAGAAGATGTCAGAGAACAGGACAAACCTTGAGCAGGATCTGAGCGAGCAGGAAGTGATCCGGCGGGGCAAGCTGAAGGCCCTGCAGGAGGCGGGACGGGATCCCTATCAGATCCGCCGCTATGACGTGACCCATCACGCGGAGGACATCCGGAACCAGTATGAGACGCTGGAGGGCGCCGAGGTTTCCATCGCCGGAAGGCTGATGTCCAAGCGGATCATGGGCAAGGCTTCCTTCTGCCATGTGCAGGATCTTTCCGGCATGATGCAGGTGTACGTGGCCCGGGACGCGGTGGGTGAGGAAACCTACGCGGAATTCAAGAAGGACGATATCGGCGATATCGTGGGCATCCGGGGCACGGTGTTCAAGACCAAGACCGGAGAGATCACGGTGCATGCCATCACCTTCACGCTGCTGTCCAAGAGCCTGCAGCCCCTGCCGGAGAAGTTTCACGGCCTCACCAACACGGATCTGCGGTACCGGCAGCGGTACGTGGACCTGATCATGAACCCGGAGAGCAAGGATACCTTCATCAAGCGCTCCCGGATCCTGCAGGCCATCCGCCGCTATCTGGACGGGCAGGGCTTCATGGAGGTGGAAACCCCCATGCTGGTGGCCAACGCCGGCGGCGCGGCGGCCCGGCCCTTCGAGACCCATTTCAACGCGCTGGATGAGGATTTCCGGCTGCGGATCAGCCTGGAGCTGTATC
>CAZRLU010000312.1:0-2651 GCA_964600995.1 uncultured Oscillospiraceae bacterium
GATCTGATGGTCGATCATGGCGCCGGATTCATCCGCGAAGGCGTAGATACGGGGATAAGGCATGGCAGTAACCTCCTTTGACCGGTCAGGTCAGCATATGGAATCCTGCATATATGATACTGAAACCGACGCATTTTTTCAAGCATCAGGAAAGGAGCCGGAAAGATGGCATTTTTACAGGTGGATTACAAATCAAAGCAGCTGGGAAGAAAGACCCGCTTCAACGTGTTCCTGCCGGCGGATACGGATCCCGCGGGCCGGAAGGGTGCGCCCTGGAAGACGCTGTATCTGCTGCACGGGATCTACGGGGACTGCACCAGCTGGGTCACCAGCTCCTGCGTGCAACGCTACGCGGAGGACCGGAATCTCTGCGTGGTGATGCCCGACGGGGAGAACGGTTTCTATCTGGATCACCCGGATTATATGAACCGCTTCGCCGGATGGATCGGCGAGGAGCTGGTGGAGGCGGCGAGGGGCATGTTCCCCCTGTCGGAGAAGCGGGAGGACACCTGGATCGGCGGCCTGAGTATGGGCGGATACGGCGCGCTGCGCACAGGACTGAAATACGCGGATACCTTCGGCGGGATTGCCGCCTTCTCCTCGGCGCTGCTGCTGGAGGATCTGCAGAGGCGGACGGGAAAGGGTACCGCGGTGGGCGGAGAGGCCTATGCCCGGGCCATGTTCGGAGATCTGGACCATCTGCTGGATACGGATCTGGATCCGCTTTACCTGGCCCGGAGGCTGAAGGAAGGCGGGAAACCCCTTCCCCGGATCTATCTTTCCTGCGGGGAGCAGGACTTCCTGCTGGAGGCGAACCGGAAGTTTTCGGAAGCCCTGACGGATCTGGGTATTGACCACACCTGGCGGACCACCCCCGGCGGGCACACCTGGGAGTTCTGGGAGCAGGAGATCCGCCACGTGGTGCTGGACTGGATGCCGGAGGACGGCACGGAGGCCGCCTCCCGGCCGGAGGATCACCGGCTGGACTACTGAGGCGGGATGCGGAAGGAGCAAAGCCATGTACAAATCCATTCCCCCGGCCACGATGCTCTGCCCCTCGCCGGTGGTGCTGGTGAGCTGCGCCGACGGGGAGGACCCGGCGCGGCGGGATCTGGTGACGGTGGCCTGGGCCGGGACGGTGAATTCGGAGCCGCCCATGGTGAGCGTCAGCCTGCGGAAGGAAAGGTATTCCCACGGGCTGATTCTGTCCTCCGGGGAGTTTGTGGTGAACCTGGTGGACGAAAAAATGTGCGAAGCGGTGGATTTCTGCGGCGTGCGGAGCGGCCGGGACCTGGACAAGGCCCGGGAGACGGGGCTGCGGTATATGCCCGCGGAGGGACTGCGGACGGCGCCGGCGGTGGAGGGCGCCCCGGTGTGCCTGAGTTGCCGGGTGCGGCAGCGGCTGGAGCTGGGAAGCCATGACCTGTTTCTCGGCGAGGTGATCGCGGTGCAGGTCCGGGAGGACCTGATGGACCCACGGGGCGGAATCCATCTGGAGAGGGCCGGCCTGGTGGCTTACAGCCATGGAGTATACCAGGGGCTGGGAAGGGTGCTGGGCTTCTTCGGCTGGTCCGTGGCCCGGGAGGAGGTCCGGGCCCGGCGCATGGCGGCGCTGAAAGACGGGTCCCGAAAGGCGAACGGCGCGGATGCAGGACAAGCGGCCGCTACGTCCTCACACCCGGGCCGGAGGAGCATGAAAGGGAGACCGGAAACGGATGCAGGGTTCCGGAAAGACGGCGCGGATAAGGGCGGAGAACCTACCCGCACCGGGAAAGGACAATCCGGAAAAAGGAGGCAGGATAAGAAATGAAGCCGGCGAAAAAAGCGCTGATCGGGAATCTGATCCTGCTTTTCCTCACCACCATGTCGGTGGTCTGGATCATCAGCGGCATCAGCTACCGGAACGGCCCCCTGGACGGGCCGAACCTCGCATCCCTGCGGTACTATACGGTGGATTCCAATATTCTGATGGGCATTGCGGCGCTGGCGGCGGCGGTGGAGGAAGGAATGATCCTGAAGGGGAAGCGGAAGGCGCTTTCCTTCCCGGTCCGGATGCTGAAGCTTTCCGGCACCGTCAGCGTGACCCTGACGATGATGATCACCCTCTTTTTCCTGACCCCCACCATGGGACCGGTCTACGGATATCTGTCCCTGTATCGCAACAGCAGCTTTTTCATGCACCTGTTCAATCCCCTCTGCGCCATCCTGATCTGGATTCTGCTGGAAAGATCGAACCGGATTTCCCTGGGACAGACCCCCCTGGCGCTGATCCCCACGGGGCTGTACGCGGTGTATTATGTGCCGAATTGCCTGACCCATGTGGAGAACGGACGCATCGCGCCGGGATATGACTGGTACGGGTTCTTCTTCCTGGGGCTGAACAGCTGGTTTTTTGTGATCCTGGTCATCGGGCTGATCACCTGGGGCTTTGCCCTGATCCTATGGAAGCTGAACCGGCGGAAGCCGCTGTCGGGCCTGTGAGCCCGGGAACGGCCGCAAGACAATGGGTTGAGGAGGGAGTTTTTGCCGGGAACATGTGGGAACCGGGAGCCGGAATACAGGCAAAATACAAATTTCCCCTTGACAGGCGGCGGAAGCTGGAGTATGCTTTCCGCAAGAACCAAAGAGGGAGAGAAGTAACTGCCGGGACG
>CAZRLU010000313.1:0-2641 GCA_964600995.1 uncultured Oscillospiraceae bacterium
ACGGAGCTGGCCATTTCCGAGAGCCAGGAGCGCATGGCCGTGGTGGTGGCGCCGGAGGACGCGGAAGCCTTCCTGGCGCTGGCGGCGGCGGAGAACCTGGAGGCGGTGCCGGTGGCGGAGGTGAAGGCCGAGCCCCGGCTGATCATGCGGTGGAACGGCAAGGTGATCGTGGACATCAGCCGGGATTTCCTGAACTCCAACGGCGCGCCGAAGCACACGGTGATCACCCCGGCGAAGGCGGAGCCCGTGGCGGCGACCGCCGAAGCGGATTGCGGCTTCGAAGAAGGCATGCTGGCCCTGGCGGAGAGCCTGGACGTATGCTCCCGGCAGGGGCTGTCGGAGCGGTTTGACTCCACCATCGGCGCGGGCACCGTGCTGATGCCCTTCGGCGGCATCTATCAGCAGACCCCCATCCAGGCCATGGTGCAGAAGGTGAGCCTGGAGAAGGGCCACACCGACGACTGCACGCTGATGGCCTGGGGATACGATCCCTGGCTGACCTCCCGCAGCCCCTATCACGGGGCCTATCTGGCGGTGGTGGACAGCGTCAGCAAGCTGATCGCCTCCGGAGCCTCCTTTGAGGACGTGTATCTGACCTTCCAGGAATATTTTGAGAAGCCCGGCGCCGACGGAAGGCGCTGGGGCAAGCCCCTGGCGGCGCTGCTGGGCGCCTTTGACGCCCAGATGAACCTGGGGGTGGCCGCCATCGGCGGCAAGGACTCCATGTCCGGTTCCTTCGAGAACCTGGACGTGCCCCCGACCCTGGTCTCCTTCGCGGTGACCACGGGGAAGACCGGGGAGATCATCTCCTCCGAATTCAAGCAGCCGGGGCATCCGGTGGTGGTGCTGGATCCGGAGCGGGACGGGCAGGGACTGCCGAAGACGGAATCTCTGCTGGCGGTATACGGACAGATCACGGAGCTGATCCGGCAGGGGAAGATCGTGGCCTGCCGGGCGGGGGAGATCGGCGGCCCCGCGGCCTCGGTGATGAAGATGGGCTTCGGCAACGGGCTGGGGCTGGCCTTTGAGGAGGGCTGGAGCCGGGCGGAGCTGTTCGCCCCCCGGTACGGCTCCTTCATCGCGGAGCTGACGGAGGAACTGCCGGTGGGCCGGCTGCTGGGCCGGGTCACGGCGGGAGAGACGCCGGCCTTCACCTGGCGGGGAAGCCGGGCGGAGGTGGAGCAGGTCTTCGGCCGCTATCACAGCAAGCTGGAGAAGGTTTACCCGACCCTGAACCCGGAATGGGACGGGGCAGCCCGGGCGGAGGTGGTCTTCTGCGGAACGGGCACCCGGAAGCAGGACCGGGCGGAGGCCTTCCTGCATGAGGCGAAGGCCTGGCCGGCGCCGGCGGTGAAAACAGCAAAGCCGAAGGTGCTGATTCCCGCCTTCCCGGGCACCAACTGCGAATATGACAGCGCCCGGGCGGCGGAGGACGCGGGAGCGGCGGCGGAGATCTTCGTGATCCGCAATCGGTCGGCGGAGGAGATCGCCCGCAGCGCGGAGGAATTCGCGAAGAAGGCCCGGGAAAGCCAGATCATCTTCATCCCCGGCGGCTTCTCCGGCGGGGACGAGCCCG
The DNA here is from genome assembly GCA_964600995.1 of uncultured Oscillospiraceae bacterium. Classification (GTDB taxonomy): domain Bacteria; phylum Bacillota; class Clostridia; order Christensenellales; family Aristaeellaceae; genus Aristaeella. Next base: position 1,577 of record CAZRLU010000313.1, read on the forward strand.
ACGGCAGCGCCAAGTTCATCACGGCCTTCTTCCGGAACCCCGGGGTGAAGGACGCGGTGACGGAGCTGCTGGAGCGGCGGGACGGCCTGATGTGCGGCATCTGCAACGGGTTCCAGGCCCTGATCAAGCTGGGGCTGGTGCCCTTCGGCAGGATCCTGGAGACGGACGAGCACTGCCCGACCCTGACCTTCAACACCATCGGACGGCACCAGAGCCGCATCGTCCGCACCCGGGTGGCCAGCAACCTGAGCCCCTGGCTGCGGGAGGCGGGCGTGGGGAACATCTACTGCGTGCCCATCAGCCACGGGGAGGGCCGGTTCCTGGCGGAGGAAAGCCTGATCCGGGAGCTGGAAAAGAACGGACAGATCGCCACCCAGTATGTGGACCTGGAGGGCAACCCCACCATGGATCTGCGCTACAATCCCAACGGAAGCCTCTGCGCCATCGAGGGCATCACCAGCCCGGACGGCCGGGTCTTCGGCAAGATGGGCCACAGCGAACGGATCGGCAAAAATTTGTATAAGAACGTGCCCGGAAATTATGACATCCGGATGTTCGCCTCGGCGGTCCGGTACTTCCGGGGAGAATGACCCCGCGGCCGGGAGACAGACGCCGGGCTGCGGAAGGAACGGCGGCCGGCTTCAGAAACAGACAGGGAGGACAGGAAGATGGCTTATCTGACGGATATTGAAATTGCCCAGCAGTGCGAGAAGAAGCCCATTCAGGAGATCGCGCGGAAGGCGCATGTGGACGAGAAATACATCGAGCAGTACGGCCGGTACAAGGCCAAGATCGATCCGGCGCTGCTGAAGGAGACGGACCGGCAGCCCGGAAAGCTGATCCTGGTGACCGCCATGACCCCCACCCCGGCGGGGGAGGGCAAGACCACCACCACCATCGGCCTGGCGGACGGCCTGGCCCGGCTGGGCAAGGACGTGACGGTGGCCCTGCGGGAGCCCTCCCTGGGGCCGGTCTTCGGCATCAAGGGCGGCGCCGCCGGCGGCGGCTATGCCCAGGTGGTGCCCATGGAGGACATCAACCTGCACTTCACCGGCGACTTCCACG
>CAZRLU010000314.1:0-2634 GCA_964600995.1 uncultured Oscillospiraceae bacterium
TCCGGAATTCAGCTTTCCGGGGCGATCAGCAAAGCCCTGCAGGGGGATCCGTCCGCGCCGGCAAGATTCAACGGCGCCGCGTTCAGGAACCAGACGCCCTCCGGAACCGCCGCCAGACGGATCCCTTCCAGCAGCACAACGCCTGCGCCCAGCAGGATGAGATGCACTTCCTTAGGCGCGTCTTCGGGGCCGACGGTCTGGGATTCGTTTCCCACCAGCAGCAGCTTTTCAGACGCAAATACCCTTGCCGCCTCCGCGGAGACGACAGCTTTTCCTTTGATCAGAATCCGTTTTACAGTCTCCGGATTCTGATCTTTTGCTTTTTGGAGGATGGCCAGGGCGTCCCCGCCGGAGACGACGCCCTGATGCTCCGCCACATAAGCCATCCCCACAAACGCATCCAGACCCAGCGCGTCGATGGTTTTGCCTTCCTGAACAAAATGGAAGGGCGCATCCACATGGGTGCCGTTGTGGGCGCACATGCTGAAGGCCGTCAGGTTACATACGTCGCCCTTTTCCGTGGAAGAAAGAATCTTTCTTTCCGGCGCCGGATCGCCGGGAAATACCTGACAGCTGAAAAGCTCCTGTGAAATATCATGGATGATCATCGCAGTTCCCCCTTTGCAGACCGGGATTTTAAGCTTTTTCCATCATAACAGAAATCCTTTGCGCCTGGAAGACCACACCCGAGCTTTCCTTTATGTGATGATCAGCATCTCGCTCATGATGATTCTGTCTATATCCGTGAGCGGCACATCCTCTTCATCCGGCGAAGGAACCAGGATGGGGAAAGCCGCATCCCACCGGTCCCGGTTCTTCTTCGCGGAAAACAGCACCCGCCGCCGGTCCCTGAGATCAATCATGATCCCCCGGAACCTCGGACCGAACCGGCGCCAGATTTTGAAGCTCATGACTTCACTCTGATAATCAGGAAACATACGGCAGAAGATATCCAGCAGTTCCTCCGGGGTTTCCAGGGGAGATATGTTCATGGCGGGAGTTGAATCTGCAACTGTTTCAGGAACTTCACTCACATAGGAAGGAACCATATAGCACCCGGGAACACACCAGCCTTCCTCGCCGTCATACTTCTGAGCCGAAAAGAGCAGCTTGCCGCCATTGTGCAGCTGGATGACCAGGCCGCGGAAGGTATCCGTATACCTGCTCCATTGATGCCATTCCTTTACCTGCGGTACCAATTCGGGATAGAGTTGCGTGAACAGCTGATAGATTTCGTGCAGCCCGTTTACCAGGGTGACATTGTCCAGTTTTTTCACAAGCAATCCCTCCATGCAAAAAACAGGTCGTAGATCAGCAAGGGAGTTATCGTATTCTTCACGATTTCCGGAATCCCTGCAAATCTTTTGATCATTCTCAAATATTTTTTTGTGCCTGCAGAACTGTATGAGAGACGTCAGGAGTGGCATTGTGAATGAACAGTCAGCCAGGAACAGCAACAGCAGCTGCATAACAGCAGCTGCTGACCCGGGTGACCGGCGCTGACATTTATACTATGGTATAACCTTCAGCGGCCAACGCCTCCAGCGCCCGACTGAAGTTTTCCTTTTTCACCAGAATATAATCCGTATTGTAGGTGGATACGGCAAAGATCCCGATCTGATTCTCCGCAAGGATGGCGGAGATTTTTGACAGAATGCCGATCAGGGAGAAATCGAGGACTCCCTGAATGCGAAAAGCCTTCCATCCATCCTCCCGCCCGGTCGTATTCTCCGGCGTATCCTCCGTTCTGCAGACCAGGGAAACCTCTTCATCTGTTTTCCCGATGAAAAAGAAATCCGCTGAAAGATCCACCCCGGAGAGATCCTTTACTTTGCATACGGTCAGATCCCAGGCAATTTTCTTTAATTCCATTTCTGCTCCTTCTGCATCGGGTGAATTCTGAAGGCCTGGTAAGCATCGGAAACAACGGGATTTTATCTGTCCGACCTCAAAAGCGCATACCAGCAGGCATCGCAGATCCCCTGATTGTTCCTTGCGGAGCTGCGCAGGGTGCCTTCATATTTCATCCCGCACTTTTTCATCACCATTCCGGAATGGGGATTCCTTGGATCATACAGGCATTCAATGCGGTTGGCGCCGACCCGGTCGAAGAAATAATCCATGACCGCCTTCAGCGCTTCCGACATAATTCCCTGGTGCCACCAGTTTCTTCCAAGGCAGTATCCGATATGGATGATGTCGAGATCATCATTTACGTGCACGGCGGAGATGCTCCCGACAGGATCGTTTCCGTGCTCCTTCAGGACAATCGCCCACTGGTAGTAATCTTCCCTGGAGTAGGAAGAAACCCAGTCTTTCAACAACATTCCGGTTACATCGGCGCTGCCGTGCGGAGGCCATGTCAGAAACTTTGTTACCTCAGGATCGGAAGCCCAGTTCCGGTACATGGCTTCCACATCCTCAAGAGAGAATCTCCTCAGCAGCAATCTTTCCGTTTCAATATTCTGCGTTCCGCAATGTACCACGTGATCACCTCCATAATCCTGATGAATCCGGACCGTTTCGCGGCAGTCCGCTTCCCGGGCTGAGTCCGTGAATCAGCCCGGGATTTTTTTGCTTGCTCCATCATAACAGAATTCCTTCGCTCCGGGAAGACCGTGCCGGGAATTATTC
>CAZRLU010000315.1:0-2628 GCA_964600995.1 uncultured Oscillospiraceae bacterium
GGGACGTGCACTACAGCCACTATGCCCGGATCTGCCCCATCGAGACGCCTGAAGGCCCCAACATCGGTCTGATCGGCTCCCTGGCCACCTATGCCCGGATCAATCAGTACGGTTTCATCGAAGCGCCCTACCGCAAGGTGAACAAGGAAACCTGCAAGGTGACGGACGAGATCGACTACATGACCGCCGACGAGGAGGACCTGTACAAGATCGCCACGGCCAACGAGCCCCTGAATCCCGACGGCAGCTTTGTGCATGACCGGATCACCGTCCGCGACAAGGTGGAAATCGTGGAGGTTTCCGCCTCCCAGGTGGACTACATCGACGTGAGCCCCCGCCAGGTGGTTTCCGTGGCCACGGCCATGGTTCCCTTCCTGGAGAGCGACGACGCCACCCGCGCCCTGATGGGCTCCAACATGCAGCGCCAGGCGGTGCCGCTGCTGGTGCCCGAAGCGCCCCTGGTGGCCACGGGCATGGAATACCGCGCGGCCCACGACTCCGGCGTCTGCCTCCTGGCCAAGGAGGACGGCGTGGTGGAGAAGGTGGACGCCAACCGGATCATCATCCGGGACAACTTCGGCGAGCGGCACACCTATGTTCTGACGAAGTTCGCCCGCAGCAACCAAAGCACCTGCATCAACCAGCGGCCCGTGGTTTCCCAGGGACAGAAGATAGAGAAGGGCGACCTGCTGGCGGACGGCCCCTCCACGGAGAAGGGCGAGATCGGCCTGGGCCGCAACGCCCTGATCGGCTTCATGACCTGGGAGGGCTACAACTACGAGGACGCGGTCCTGCTGAGCGAGAAGCTGGTCAAGGAGGATATCTACACCTCCATCCATATTGAGGAATTTGAATCCGAGGCCCGGGAGACCAAGCTGGGGCCGGAGGAAATCACCCGGGATATTCCCAACATTTCCGAGGACGCCATCAAGGACCTGGACGAGGGCGGCATCATCCGCATCGGCGCGGAGGTCCACGCGGGCGACATCCTGGTGGGCAAGGTGACCCCGAAGGGCGAGACGGAGCTGACGGCGGAAGAGCGCCTGCTGCGCGCCATCTTCGGCGAGAAGGCCCGGGAGGTCCGGGACACGAGCCTGCGGGTGCCTCACGGCGAAGGCGGCATCGTGGTGGACGTGAAGATCTTCACCCGGGAGAACAAGGATGAGCTGAGCCCCGGCGTCAACGAGATGGTCCGGATCTACATCGCCCAGAAGCGGAAGATCTCCGTGGGCGACAAGATGTCCGGCCGTCACGGCAACAAGGGCGTTGTGTCCCGGATCCTGCGGGAGGAGGACATGCCCTTCCTGCCGGACGGCACCCCGCTGCAGATCGTGCTGAACCCCCTGGGCGTGCCCAGCCGTATGAACCTGGGGCAGGTGCTGGAGGTCCATCTTGGCCTGGCCTGCCGGGCCCTGGGATGGCACATCGCCACGCCGGTCTTCGACGGCGCCACCTATGACGAGATCCTGGAGCAGCTGAAGCACGCGGAGGAGAAGATGTCCGCACCGGAGGATGAGAGCGATCCCCATGTGACGGAGTATCACTTCCACAACGGACGGCCCCTGCGGCTGGACCTGGACGAGGAGGGCAAGGAGCTCTTCCGTCAGGGCAAGATCCGCGTGCGGGACGGCCGCACCGGCGACTATTTTGAGAACCCCGTGACGGTGGGCATCATGTACTTCCTGAAGCTGCACCACCTGGTGGACGACAAGATGCATGCCCGGTCCACCGGCCCCTACAGCCTGGTCACGCAGCAGCCTCTGGGCGGTAAGGCCCAGTTCGGCGGACAGCGCTTCGGTGAAATGGAAGTCTGGGCCCTGGAAGCCTACGGCGCCGCCAACACCCTGCAGGAAATCCTGACGGTGAAGAGCGACGACACGGTGGGACGGGTCAAGACCTACGAAGCCATCATCAAGGGACAGAACATCCCCACCCCCGGCGTGCCGGAGAGCTTCAAGGTGCTGCTGAAGGAAATGCAGGCCCTGAGCCTGGACGTGCGGGTGCTGGACGCCGACAAGAACGAAATCGAGATTCCGGAGCTGGATCCGGAGGATATGGCTGTGCCCGCACCGGCCCAGCGCCCGGCGAACCGCTCCGCGGAGCCCGCTGCGGCGGAGCTGCCCGAGGAGGAGGACGAGGAGACCGAGCGGGCTGCGGAGGAAGCCTTCAGCATGTCCGAGGAGGATCTGAACCTGGGAGAGGACGAACAGGACGAGGACTTCTCGCTGGATGACACGGAGCTGGATGACGCGGTGCTGGAGAGCTTCAGCCCGGACGATCTGTCCGATCTGAAGCTGGACGACGACGACCTGTAAGGCCGCGCCGAAGCCTTCCGGCTGTTCCCGATTCCGACTGAACTATTCCTGAAAAGCGATCTTCCCGCGCATCCGGCGCGGGAAGGCGCGCGACCCTGAAGGGAGAGTGGAGCCTTTTGTTTGAGCTTTCCAATCTAGATTCCATCCAGATCGGCATGGCTTCTCCGGAGCAGATCCTGGCCTGGTCCCACGGCGAGGTGACCAAGCCTGAAACCATCAATTACCGCACCCTGAAACCCGAACGGGACGGCCTGTACTGCGAGCGCATTTTCGGGCCCACCAAGGACTGGGAATGCAACTGCGGAAAATATAA
>CAZRLU010000316.1:0-2627 GCA_964600995.1 uncultured Oscillospiraceae bacterium
GCGCCGGTTTCCGGATCCATGACCAGCTCCAGCACGTCCTGCATGTAATCGTTCCATTTGTCCACGATGGGGCTTTCCGCCTGGGTCTTTTCGGCGAAGGCGATGCCCTTTTCACATTCGTAGTAGCCGAAGACGTCGGATCCGTCGCTCCAGATGGTGTAGTTCCGGATGCCGGCTTCCTTCAGCAGGGCCAGCATCTCGGGCCAGATGGCGTCATGGCGGCGCTTGTATTCCTCCTGCATCCCGGGCTTGATGCGTCCCTTCCAGGCAAAACGTTCCATTTTTCATCCCTCCTCTTTGGTTTTCAGACGGGCATGCGGTCGGCATGCCCGTTTTTTGCGATTGCTTATGCTTCCGGCTCCCAGGTCACTTCCGCGTCCACCAGGTGCAGGTACACGGTATCCTCCTCCATGTAGGAATCCAGCCGGCCGGTCACCAGGATGTCGGTGCCTTCCTCCGGATAGTCGTCCGGCCAGGCGTGCTCCCCGCCCCAGACGAACTCGATGCCCTGGGCGCAGCAGGCGGTGGCATCCGGGATTACGCAGGCGTGGTAGACCACGTCCCGGGTCAGATCCTCATAGTAGCTGTAGTAGCCGGCCATCCGGATGGTTTTGCCCAGGTAATTCTCATAGTCGTTCATCATGTTGAACACCTGGGCATAGACCACCGTTCCGCTGAGCCGGGACAGGTCGAGATCCACCGGGACTTCCCCGGCATCTTCCGCCATGGCAAAGCCCGTCAGCCCGGGACAGGCCAGGCAGAGGGCCAGAATCAGCAGCAGGATTTTTCTCATTTCCGAAGGCCTCCCTTCACATTTGAAAATCGTTCTCAATTTTAAAACCTTCCGGCCGCTTTGTCAACAGAAACTGCCCCGATTTTTCCCGCGGCGCAGGAAAAGGGGCCGGCCCGGTGGAATATTCATATCCGGAAGCGCTGAAAACAGGGATGAATCAACGGGAAGAACCCGGACGCAGCGAGGAGAGGAGAAAACGGAATGAATCCAAATCTTTTCAAACGGAATGAACTGCTGGCCCAGAAGGTGATCCGGGGGCTTCAGTCCCGGAACATGACCGGCTGGTACGCCGCCTCGAAGGAGGAGGCGCTGAAGAAGGCCCTGGAGCTGATTCCGGAGGGCAGCTCCGTCACCATGGGCGGCGCCATGAGCGCTCATGAGATCGGCCTGGTGGAGGCGGTACGGAAGGGCAATTACAATTTCATCGACCGGGACGCCATGGAGGACAAGCGGGCCGCCATGCTGGCCGCCTATGATGCGGATGTGTTCCTGTCCAGCGCCAACGCCATCACCGAGGACGGGGTGATGGTCAACATCGACGGCAACGCCAACCGGGTCTCCGCCATCGCCCAGGGGCCGAAGAAGGTGCTTTTCATCGTCGGCATGAACAAGGTCTGCGACGACGTGGACGGCGCGGTCAAGCGGGCCCGGGCTGTGGCGGCGCCCGCCAACGCCCAGCGCTTCGGCCTGTCGACCCCCTGCTCAAAAACCGGGTCCTGCATGAACTGCAAGTCCCCGGATACCATCTGCTGCCAGATCCTGATCACCCGCTTCTCCCGCCACCCGGGCCGCATCCACGTGATCCTGGTGAACGACAGCCTGGGGTTCTGAGACCGGGGAAGCCCGGACGGAAGCATGGAGAAACGAAAGGAACCGGCGCCGCGGCGCCGGTTCCTTTCATAGGGTCAGAACCCGCGGATGAAGGTTTCCTCCTCCTCCTGCCAGACCAAGTGATCCCCGTCCTCCTTCAGGAAGGTGGCGCCTCCGGCATAGAGGCTTTCCTCCACATAGATGTATTTGTTCAGCTCTTCATAGTCGATTTCCGAGGGATCCAGGGCCTTCAGGACGCCGGTCTCCCGGTCCAGGGTGCAGAGGAAGGCCGTTTCCTTCTCGGTCTCATAGTTGTAGATGTGCACGTCGTACCAGCCGGCGGCGAAGGTGACGCTGAGGATGCCTGCCTCGTTGGACCAGGACTCCCGGGTCAGCCCCATGTCCACCCCGGCGAAGGCGAGCTCCGTGCCGTCCGCCTCGTCCTGCCAGAGGAGGTCCGCCCGGTTCTCCGTGAAGGTGAAGACGCCGGAGGTCTCCGTGCTGCCCGTCATGGTGTCCTTCTGGCCCGGGCCCTTCAGCGTCTCCCCCTCCAGGGTGCACTGATAGGTCCAGTTGGTGTATTCCGGCAGCCCGTAGAGCTCCACCAGCACCTCATAGTTCTGCTGCCCCCGCCAGAAGAGGGTGAGCAGGCGGTTTTTCGCGTACCACTGGGTCTGGTCCAGGGGATCCTGCACCGGCGTGAAGACCACCTCGCTGCCGTCGGGCTTCCGCCAGATGATCTCAAGATAGGAGCCTTCATAGCTGCAGTGGAAGCTGGCGACGCCCTTGTCCGCCTGATCATCCTCCGGCATGCCGGTGCCGATGCTGACCTTGTCGCCGGTTTCCGGATCCTCCCGGCAGAGATAGGAGAGCTCCTTCTCCCCGTCCCGGATGGCGATCTTGTAGTATCCGTCCTGCCAGACGGCCTCCATCTGCAGGCCTTCGCTCTCCCAGTAGGTGCCGTCAAAGTCGGCGTCCACGGCGATGGTGTCGCCGCTCAGATCCTCCTCCGGCTCCTCCGCCG
>CAZRLU010000317.1:0-2627 GCA_964600995.1 uncultured Oscillospiraceae bacterium
CATTGAAGCCAACAAGATCCTGAACTGCGAGCGCGGCGTTTCCATCAACAGCGACGTGCTGGCTGCCCTGAAGGCCGATACCGAGAAGACCGACGAGATCACCGGCAAGGTCTACACCATCATCGACCTGATCGGCTCCTTCCCGGATGCCGCCAACTCCAGCCCCGCGGAACCCGCCGCCAACGAAGAGATTTCCGACACCCTGAAGAAGACCTACTTCCAGGGCCTGGCGGAAGGCAAGTTCGCCAGCGCGCAGGAAGCCGCCGACAAGTTCTGGGCGGAGGCGCAGGAAATCTGGGCGAAGTACGAGAAGTAATTCCATCCAGCGCTTGGATGCCGGGCGCCCTGAAAAAACGCTTCAGGGCGCCCTTTTCTGAAAGAGTCCCGGAGGAGAGACCGGGTATCCTTTCCCGGCTCCTCCTCCGGGCTGACCGGTATCCTTCCCCGAAGAAAGGAGATTGCCATGCAAAAAGCGGTACGGCGGTCCGGAGGGTTCTCCGCCTTTCTGCACAACGACAACACCGTGGGATATCTTTTCGCCCTGCCCTTCATCCTGGGCTTCCTGGGGCTGACCATCTATCCCATGGGCCTGTCCCTCTATTATTCCTTCTGCAATTACAAGATCGCCTCCGCGCCGGAATGGATCGGCCTGACCAACTATGTCAACCTCTTCCATGACGGCACCTTCGGCAACTCCCTGCTGGTCACCATCCAGTACGTGGTCATCGGCGTTCCCCTGAAGCTGATCTTCGCCCTGCTGATCGCCATGCTGCTGACCAAGCCCACCCGGGTCCAGGGGCTCTACCGGGCGATCTATTACATCCCCAGCCTCATCGGCGGCTCCGTGGCGGTGGCCCTGGTGTGGAAGCAGCTCTTCGGCAGCCGGGGCCCCGTGGTCTCGCTGATCAAGAGCCTGGGCGCCACGAGCTTCAACTTCTTCGGAAATTCCTCCTGGGCCTTCCTGCCCCTGGTGCTCTGCAACGCCTGGCAGTTCGGCTCCTCCATGCTGATCTTCGCCTCCGGCCTCAAGCAGATCCCGAAGGATTACTACGAGGCGGCGGAAATCGACGGCGCCAATGTGATCAAGCGCTTCTTCTCCATCACCCTGCCGGTGCTGAGCCCCATCATCCTCTTCAACCTGATCATGCAGCTGATCTCCGGCTTCATGACCTTCACCCAGGCGCAGATCATCACCCAGGGCGGTCCCAACTACGCCACCAACTATATCGCCCTGAACATCTTCACCGAGGGCTTCGCCTACTCCCATATGGGATATGCCTGCGCCCAGAGCTGGATCATGCTGCTGATCATGGCCGGCATCACCGGCGTCATCTTCAAGACCAGCTCCTACTGGACCTTCTATGAAAACTGAGAAAGGAGGAGAACACCATGCGTGAAAGACGGATTGCCCGGGATATCATTTACCATATCTTCGTCATCGCCTTCGGCCTGCTGATGATCTATCCGGTGCTGTGGATGATTCTTTCCTCCTTCAAGCTGAAGTCGGAAATTCTGGGGAGCAAAGCTCCCTTCCTGCCCACCACCTGGGTTTTTGAAAACTATCCCAACGGCTGGAAGGGCTCCGGGGTCTACACCTTTGCCACCTATTTCAAAAATTCCTTCATTGTCTCCGGCCTTGGCACCCTGGGCACGGTGCTGTCCTCAGCCATGGTCAGCTATGCCCTGGCCCGGATTCCCTTCAGGGGCCGCCAGATCTGGTTCACCTGCATGATCATGACCATGCTGCTGCCCGGCCAGGTGCTGATGATTCCCCAGTATATCATCTGGAACGACCTGAACCTGGTCAAGACCTTCATCCCCCTGGTGCTGCCCAAGTTCCTGGGCTGGCCCTTCTTCATCTACATGATGATGCAGTTCATCCGGGGGCTTCCCAAGGAGCTGGACGAGGCGGCCATGATCGACGGCTGCAGCAAGTACAGCATCTTCACCCGCATCGTGCTGCCCCTGCTGGGCCCCTCCATCATCACCACCATCGTCATCTCCTTCTACTGGATCTGGGATGACTACATGGGCCCCCTGCTCTATCTGAGCAAGCCCTCCCTGTATACCGTGTCCCTCGGAATCAAAAATTTCGCTGACGCCCAGGGAACCAATTTCGGCCCCATGTTCGCCATGTCCACCCTGAGCCTGATTCCCGTCTTCCTGCTGTTCCTCTTCTTCAACCGTTACCTGATGGACGGCGTCACCGCCGGCAGCGTGAAAGGCTGATCATGAAGGAAGAAAATATTCAGGAAATCCGTCTGTCGGCGCCCGGAAACGGGTTCGCCGACAGTTTTTTGCTGGGCAACGGCGTCTTCGGCGCCGCCCTGGGGATGGATCCCCTCCGGGAGGAGGTCCGCCTGAGCCACGGCTGCTTCTTTTCCGGCGCCCCCGCTAGCCGCCACGGCCGGCCCGGGGCCCCAGAGGCCTTCCGGAAGGCCCGGGCCCTCTCCCTGGCGGGCCGACATAGCAAGGCCTGGGAGGCCCTGAAGAGCTTCATCGGAGAAAAGGAGAATTACGGCACCCATCTGCCCCTGGGCTCCCTGATCATCTCCCAGGAGGCCGAATCGGTGGAGGGCTACACCCGGGTCCTTTCCCTTTCCCGGGGCAGGGCCTGCTGCGCCTTC
>CAZRLU010000318.1:0-2620 GCA_964600995.1 uncultured Oscillospiraceae bacterium
ACCGAGTATGTCTATCCCAACGTGTTCATGAACACGGATGACAACAAGGAATGCTCCAACCTGAACGCGGACCTGCGCAAGCGCATCAACACCGCGAAATCCGACTGGGTGATGAACGGCTTCAACGACGCCGACTGGGAGCAGTTCCAGAAGGATCTGAAGGCCTATGGCCTGGACAAGTATCTGGAAATCCACCAGAAGTACCTGGATGCCTACTTCGCCAAATAAGAAATGATCTTTCCCGCTTCCTTCCCTCCGCGCCTGCGCGGGGGGAAGGAAGCCTGGTCTGCAGCCCAATCAAAAGCGTATCAGGAAGGATTTATGTATGATCAGCGAGACTTTACGGAAAGCACGGGATTATGAGGCCCAGTATGCTCCCTATATCACCGGGAGCGAGCGTCCGCTTTTTCACGTCACGGGCGGAATCGGCTGGATCAATGATCCGAACGGTTTTTCCGTCTACCATGGCGAGTATCACCTTTTCTACCAGTACTATCCCTATAAGCCAATCTGGGGCCCTATGCACTGGGGTCATGTCAAAACGCGGGATTTCATCCGGTGGGAACGGCTGCCCGTCGCCCTCGCTCCTGATATGCCCTATGACAAGGACGGCTGCTTCTCCGGAAGCGCCATTGAGCTGCCGGACGGGCGCCAGCTGCTGATGTATACCGGCGTTCGGGAAGAACAGCAGGAGGATGGCACGCTGAAATCCTTTCAGACCCAGTGTCTCGCAGTGGGCGACGGCATTGACTTTGAAAAGTTTGAGGCAAATCCGGTGCTGACGGCGGAGGATCTGCCGAAGGGCGGCAGCTCGGAGGACTTCCGGGATCCGAAAATCTGGCGGGAGGACGACGGCTATTATGCGGCTGTCGGCAACCGCCCTGCGGATGGCAGCGGATCGATTCTGCTGTTCCGCAGCGAGGATGCTTTCCACTGGAAGTATTATGGCTGCGCCGCTTCCAACCACAGCCAGTACGGCATGATGTGGGAATGCCCCGATTATTTCAAGCTGCAGGGCAAGGATGTCCTGCTGGTCAGTCCCCAGGAGATGAGCCCCATGGGGCTTGAATTCCACGCGGGCAACGGAACGGTCTGCATGATCGGCGAAGCGAACGCGGACAAACACCTGATCCGTGAAAATGTGCACGCCATCGATTACGGCATCGATTTCTACGCGCCTCAGACGCTGCTGGCGCCGGACGGCCGCAGGATCATGATCGCCTGGATGCAGAACTGGGATACGGCCCGAAGCTCCCCCAAGGGAACGAGAATCTGCGGTCAGATGACGCTGCCGCGGGAGCTGAGCATCCGGGACGGCAGGCTGATCCAGCAGCCGGTCCGGGAGCTGGCAAATTATTACGGCGAACGGATTATTTACAGAAACGTACCCTTATCCACGGAAACCTTCCTGACCGGCATCCGGGGAAGAACCATCGATCTGACGGTGGATGTACGCCCCTCTGACGGCAGCACCATGTACCGCGCCTTCAGGCTGAACCTGGCCAAGGACGGCGAGCATGTAACCACCATCCGCTACAAGCCCGAGCAGGGAATTGTCCGGGTGGACCGCTCCCGCTGCGGCTTCCGGTTTGATATCGTGCATGTGCGCGAGTTCCCGGTGTATTCCAAGCACGGCTGCATCAGGCTGCGCTGCATCCTGGACCGTCACAGTCTGGAGCTCTTCGTGAATGACGGCGAGCAGGTGGCAAGTTTCGTGCTGTACACGGATGAGTCCGCCGACGTCATCAGCTTTGAAGCCGAGGGCGAAGTCCGGATGGATGTTGAAAAATATGACCTGGTCTTTGATGAGGAAGGAAACAATGAAGCGCTATGATGTAGTCGCCCTGGGCGAGCTGCTGATCGATTTCACAGAGAACGGCGTCAGCAGCCAGGGAAACCCGGTCTTTGAGGCCAATCCCGGCGGCGCGCCGTGCAATGTGCTGGCGATGCTGCAGAAGCTGGACAGAACCTGCGCGTTTATCGGCAAGGTGGGAGATGATATGTTCGGCCGGCAGCTGAAAGCCGCGGCCGAAGCGGCAGGCATCGACATGAGCGCCCTCCGGATGGACCGGGAGGTACACACGACGCTGGCCTTTGTCAAAACCTTTGCCAACGGCGACCGCGATTTCTCTTTCTATCGCGATCCCGGCGCGGATATGATGCTGACGGAAAGCGAGCTTCCCGGGGAGATGCTCCGGGATACCAGAATCTTTCATTTCGGCACCCTGTCCATGACCCATGAGAAAGTGCGTCAGGCAACCCGGACAGCGGTCACCGCGGCAAAGGAAGCCGGTGCAGTCATCTCCTTCGATCCGAATCTGCGTCCGCCCCTCTGGAAGGATCTGGCAGAAGCCCGGGAGCAGATGGCGTGGGGTCTTTCCCGCTGCGACGTACTGAAAATCTCCGATAATGAGATTGAGTTCCTGACGGGGACGGACAACTTTGACAGAGGAGTCGATCTCATCCGGAAACAGTGGCCCGGTATCCGGCTGATCAACGTGACAGCCGGCCCCGACGGCAGCTACGCCTACGCACCGGACGCGAAAGTCTTCGTACCGGCTTTCCTGCTGGGCGGAACCATTGAAACCACCGGCGCGGGAGACACCTTCTGCGCCAGCGT
>CAZRLU010000319.1:0-2611 GCA_964600995.1 uncultured Oscillospiraceae bacterium
GGATCTGTTGGTTTTCGTCAACCCTTTTTTTGACAAATCTGTAATCTTTGTCCGCACGCCCGATACTGTTCACGGGGAGAGCAGCCCGCCTGTGAACAGTAACCGCATCTCCCGGGCTTTCAGGTATAGTGCAGATCCTCCGGCTTCAGCGCCTCCAGCACGGGCAGGAAGGCCTCCGCCTCCTTCCGGCAGCCCGCCGGGTCATGCTCCCGCCAGTTGCCGCACTCCGCCTCCGTGGCGCCGGGAACCGGCCCCTCATAGGTTGCCATGAACTGAAAGGATCCCCGGACGCATTCCAGGGCCTCCGCCGGGCTCAGCCCCCGCGTCAGGAAATACATTCCCGTTCTGCACCCCATGGGCCCCACATAGATGACCCCCGGGCCCCAGGCGCTGTTCCGGGCCCAGGTGGCGAAAAGATGCTCCATGGTATGCAGCGCTCCCTGGGCAAGATAATCCCCCCGGTTCGGCTCCTTGAGCCGGACGTCCCAGGTCAGCACATCCCCGTCCTCCCTGGACAGGTACATCCCCCGCTTCAGCCGGGTATGGTCAATCTGGAAACTGGCGATTCTCTCCATTTTGCCCTCCGCTTTTCTCTTTCCTTCTCAGGCCTTGCGCTGCCGGTCCGGCTCCGCGCTGATGCTTCCGCCGCAATCCAGCGCCAGCTCCTCCGGATTCACGAAAGCCATCTTCCGCTTCAGAAGCTGATCCCGCCGGAAGGTGACGCGAATCTTCTCCGTCCCCTCCAGGTTGCCCGTCACCCCCACCTCCGAGACCGGGAGCACCGCCAGCAGATCCCGGGCGATGCGCAGGCTCAGGGCGCAGAGATAGACTCTTCCCTTTTCCTCCAGCAGCTCCCGCTGGCACTCAAAAACGCACTCCAGCCGGTCCGCTCCGGGGGTTTTCAGAATCATCCCGGAAACGTACCGGGTCAGATCCCCCAGGGGGTTCAGGGTGGTCAGCACTTCGGCATAGGCGTCCTTCTCTCCCGCCAGGACCCGCCGGGCCATCCGGTGCAGGAAGGTCCACTTTTTCTGTCCCGTCAGCCCGTCCCGGGGCATGTCCCACAGAAGGGCCTCCGTCCAGTCCACCGTCTCGTCCGCCACGATCCAGAGCCGGTCCAGGCCCGGCTCCTTTTCAAGGCTCTCCTGCGTTTCCTTCCCGCCGCCTTCGTTTTCCTTCTTTGCCGCGGGCGCCGCCGTTTCCTTTGTTTCCGGCTTCGGATCCTCCGGCGCTCCCGGAGAGGCCATTCCGCCCCAGAGATCTGCCCCGATGGCCTTCAGCCGGCGCATCAGCTCCTCCTGGGTGGTGCGGTTCGTTCTGTCCTCGCTCATGCCTCCGCCTCCTTCCGGCAGCGCAGCGCCGGCGGGTTGGCCGCCGTATCGAATCCCTCGATCACCAGCTCCGCGTCCTGAATCACCGCGTTGTCAAACATCCACCGGCTCAGGGGATTCACCAGCAGGCTTTCCACCTGGTTCCCGATGCCCCGGCCTCCGTTGCTCAGATCATGGGTGGCCGCCTCCTCCAGCGTCTGATAGGCCGCCTCCTCCATCCGGATCCGGATGTTCTTCTGCTCCCGCAGATTGTTGACGATCTTGTTGACCTGGCTCCGCAGGATCTGCTTGCCCGCGTCCTTCCGGATATAATCAAACACCACGATGTTTTCCCCGATCCGGTTCAGGATTTCCGGCCGTCCCAGCTCCAGCTTGAAGTAGTCCTCAATGGCGCTGCGGACCCGGGTTCTCACCTCCTGGTAGTCCATGTCCATGGTGACGTTGGGCTGCCGGTTTCCGAAGGCGTCCTTCACATAGATTCCCAGGTTGCTGGTGAAGATGATGATGGTTTCGGAGAAGTATACCGTCTTCCCCTGCCCGTCGGTCATCCGGCCGTCCTCCAGAATCTGCAGGAATTTGTCCAGCACGGAGGAATGGGCCTTCTCGATTTCGTCGAAGAGCAGAATGGAGAAGGGCTTCTCCTTCACGGCGTTGGTCAGCTGTCCCCCCGCCTCATAGCCCACATATCCGGGAGGCGCGCCCATCAGCTTCTGGTCCGAGTGGCTCTGCCCGTATTCGCTCATATCGAACCGGACGCAGGCGCTTTCATCTCCGAACAGCTTTTCCGCCAGGGCCTTTGCGGTTTCCGTCTTGCCGGTTCCCGTGGGGCCGGCATAGAAGAGCACGCCTTTGGGCTTGCCCGTGGAGGAGGAATTGACGCCGTTCATCCCGGTGACCGCTCTTTTCACCACGTCCAGCGTCCGTTCCAGGGCCGCGTCCTGTCCCTTGATCCGCTTTTCAAAATCCTGCTTGGCGGTCTTCAGGCTCTCCACGCTCAGGGTGCTCCAGGGGTTCTCCTTGATGCCGTACTTGTACAGATCCACCACGCTGCACAGATCCCGGATCGGGGTTTCCTCCTGCTTGCTCAGCAGGCGCATCTCCTCCAGCTCCGTGAAGGTCAGCCCCTCCGTCAGCCCCACAAACCGCTCCCGTATCCGCTCCAGCTCCTCCGGATGCTCCTGATAGTAGGGCATGTCCCGCCGGTAGACCGTACCGGAAAAGAAGCCCGCGATGTTCTCCCCCTCCAGCATCCGCTTCCGCTCCTCCCGGCTCGGCGCGTC
>CAZRLU010000320.1:0-2592 GCA_964600995.1 uncultured Oscillospiraceae bacterium
GGGCACCTGGCAGGCGGCCGTGGCCTCCATCACCGGCCTGATCGCCAAGGAAAACATCGTCGGAACCATCGGTACCCTCTCTGGCGGCACCCAGGCCGATGCGAATCTGGCGGCGGAGTTCACCGGCATCACCGCCTATTCCTTCATGGTCTTCAATCTCCTCTGCGCTCCCTGCTTTGCCGCCATCGGCGCCATCCGCCGGGAGATGAACAACGCGGGCTGGACCTGGTTCGCCATTGCCTGGCAGTGCGGTTTTGCCTATGCGGTGGCCCTGATGATCAATCAGTTCGGTAACCTCTTCGCCGGCCGGCCGGATGTCATCGGCCTCATTGCCGCCCTTGCGGTGCTCTGCGCGATGGTTTATATGCTCTTCTTCAGGAAGTACAAGGAAGCCACCAGGCTTACCGCTTCCGTGTAAGTTTCCGGTCGGGAGGTGTTTTCGTTGACCTGGTTGATGGAGAATCTCGGATCTCTGCTGGTGGGGGCGCTGCTGTTGGCGGTCGTTGCCGCTGTTGTGCGGCGGATGCTGAAGGATCACAGGGAAGGCCGCGGCTCCTGCGGCAGCGGCTGTGCCTCCTGTCCCATGAGCGCTTCCTGTCACCGCGGCAGCGCTTCCCCCCGCTGACCTGCGCGGGCTGCGCCGCCTGCGGTGAAGGCCGGATCCCGTTCCTTCGCCGCGCTGCTTTCCGGCAGCGCGGCTTTTTTCTTTCCGCCGGCACCGCCCCCTGTGAAAAAAACCGAGAAAAGACAAACTCCGGGTCGTCAGCGCCTTGCTCTCCCGGGGAATCAGGCATATAATTTTCCTGTCACGTGAAATGCGCAGGAAACATCCTATCAAGGGTGACCGAAGGAGTAATACTCTCAGGTTCACAGGACCGTGCATGGATGACGCTCTGGAGAATCCCGGCCCGGCCGGGTGCCGAAGGTGCAAAGCCGCGAAAGCGGTGAATCTCTCAGGCAAAAGGACAGAGGCGGTTCTTTTTGTTTGTGTTTGCATCCTTCCTGTGCTTTTGCGGGATTTCGCCTCGTCGGAATCCCTTTTTTGCTGTCAGAAAGGACGGTTATCGCTCATGAACGGATTTGTGGAAACCATTGCCTCGGTCAACAGCGCGATCAACAATGTGGTCTGGGGCGTTCCCGCCCTGGTGCTGCTCATCGGAACGGGTGTTCTCATGACGGTCCTGACCCGTTTTTTCCAGTTCCGCCGTTTTGGCCATATGTGGTCCAACACCATCGGGGGCCTCTTTCATAAGGAAAAGGGAATCCGGAAAAGCCATGACAGGCATTCCATCTCCCAGTTCCAGGCCCTCTGCACGGCCCTCTCCGCCACCATCGGTACGGGAAATATTGCCGGCGTGGCCTATGCAATCACGTCCGGCGGCCCCGGCGCGGTTTTCTGGATGTGGATCGCAGCCGTGGTGGGCATGATGACCAACTATTCGGAAAATGTCCTGGGCATTTATTTCCGGCGCCGCAATCAGAAGGGCGAGTGGAGCGGCGGCGCCATGTATTACCTCCGGGACGGCGTGGGAAAGATGAAATACGGCAAGGTCCTCGGCCCCCTGCTTGCCGTGCTCTTCTCGGTGTTTGCGGTCTTTGCCTCCTTCGGCATCGGAAATATGGGGCAGGTTGCCTCCATCACCGAAAGCCTCAACACCCTGATTCCCTCCTCCGGCAATACCGTGAATCTCGTCACCGGCCTGGTCCTGATTCTCTTTCTCGGTCTGGTCATCCTCGGCGGGCTGAAGCGCATTGCCACCACCAATGAGCGGATTGTCCCCTTCATGGCGGTCTTCTTCATCATCGGGTCCCTGATCATCATCGTCATGAACATCTCCAAGGTGCCCGCCGCCTTCGGCGCCATCTTTGCCGGAGCCTTCAATTTCAAATCCGCTGCGGGCGGGGTTGGCGGTGCGGTCATCGCCCAGGCCATGACCTGGGGCTTCAAGCGCGGCGTCTTTTCCAATGAGGCCGGTCTGGGTTCCTCCGTCATGGTTCATTCCGCTTCCAACGTCAAGGAGCCGGTTGTGCAGGGCCTCTGGGGGATTTTCGAAGTCTTCGCCGATACCATCATCGTCTGCACCTGCACCGCGCTGGTCATTCTGACGACCGGCGTGGTGGATCTGGGCACCGGCGCCTCCGTTTCCGGGGCGACCAAGCTCGGCCTGGCCACCGAGGCCTTCACCAAGAGTTTCGGCACCCTGGGCGGCATCTTCCTGGCCGTGGCGGTCTGCCTCTTCGCCTTCACCACCATTCTCGGCTGGAGCTATTACGGAACCAAGGCCTGGGAATATCTCTTCGGAACCGGATCCACCATCCTTTACAAGGTCATTTTCCTGGCGATGGTCGGCGTCAGCGTCATGATGGATGTCGCCCTGGCCATTGATCTGAGCGATACCTTCAACGGGCTTATGGCCATTCCGAACCTGATCGGCGTCGTCTGCCTCAGCGGACTGGTGGTCCGGATCACCAAAAATTATCAGGCCCGCAAGATCGACAAAACCCCCTCGGATGTGGAGCCCATGTATTCCGCCTTCCCCGATGTGCAGCTTGAGCAGGAGAAAAGGGATGATTAATCCCTTTTCTCCTGCT
>CAZRLU010000321.1:0-2578 GCA_964600995.1 uncultured Oscillospiraceae bacterium
TGATATCCATCAGCTCGTTGTACCGCTGCAGAATCCGCTGCACCTCCCGGGCGATGCCGTAATGCTCCTCCCCCAGGATCTCCGGGCTCAGGATCCGGCTGGTGGAATCCAGGGGATCCACCGCGGGATAGATGCCCTGGCTGGCAATGGCCCGGCTCAGCACCGTGGTGGCGTCCAGATGGGCAAAGGTGGTGGCAGGCGCCGGGTCCGTCAGGTCGTCCGCCGGCACGTAGACCGCCTGCACCGAGGTGATGGATCCCTTCCGGGTGGAGGTGATCCGCTCCTGCAGGGTTCCCATCTCCGTCGCCAGGGTGGGCTGGTATCCCACCGCCGAGGGCACCCGGCCCAGCAGGGCGGAA
Source organism: uncultured Oscillospiraceae bacterium (assembly GCA_964600995.1). GTDB lineage: Bacteria > Bacillota > Clostridia > Christensenellales > Aristaeellaceae > Aristaeella. Next base: position 360 of record CAZRLU010000321.1, read on the forward strand.
ACCTCGCTGCCCGCCTGGGTAAACCGGAAGATGTTGTCGATGAAGAGCAGCACGTCCTGCCCTTCCACATCCCGGAAATACTCCGCCACCGTCAGGCCGCTGAGGCCCACCCGCATGCGGGCTCCCGGCGGCTCGTTCATCTGTCCGTAGACCAGCGCCGTGTTGGCCAGCACGCCGCTCTCCTTCATTTCCGTGTACAGGTCATTGCCTTCCCGGGTGCGCTCGCCCACGCCGGTGAACACGGACAGGCCGCCGTGCTGGCGGGCAATGTTGTTGATCAGCTCCATGATCATCACGGTCTTGCCCACGCCGGCGCCGCCGAACATGCCGATCTTGCCGCCCTTGGCGTAGGGGCAGATCAGGTCGATGACCTTGATGCCGGTCTCCAGGATTTCCGTGGAGGTGCTCAGCTCCTCATAGGCGGGCGCCGGCCGGTGAATGTCCCATCTTTCCTTGGTTTCCACCGCCGGGCCGTTGTCCACGGTCTCGCCCAGCACGTTGAATATCCGTCCCAGGGTCTCCCGGCCCACGGGAACGGAGATGCCCTTGCCCAGGTCCGTGGCTTCCGTGCCCCGCTGCAGCCCGTCCGTCGAGCCCATGGCGATGCACCGCACCACGCCGTCGCCGATGTGCTGCGCCACCTCCACCGTCAGCTTTCCCTCCCCGAGGGGAATCTCCACCGCGTTGTAGATCGCCGGAAGGTGCCCTTCCTCAAAGCGAACGTCCACCACGGGGCCCATCACCTGGGCCACAACGCCCTTTCGTACTTCTCCCATTGGTTTCTCTCCTTTTTACAGCCCGCTGCCGGCCACAATTTCCGTGATTTCCTGGGTGATGGAATTCTGCCGGGCCCGGTTGTACTGCAGCTGCAGCCGGTCGATCATTTCCTGCGCGTTCTTGCCCGCGGAGTCCATGGCCATTCTCCGGGCCGCCACCTCGCTGGCGAAGCTTTCCCGCACGCAGGCCGCCAGCAGCCCGCCCACATAGATGGGCACCGCCGCCTCCAGCACCGTCTGCTCATCCGGTTCAAACACCGTGGAGGCGCTGCCCGCGCCTCCCCCGCGCACCAGCGGCAGCACCCACCGGATCTCCGGCGTCTGGGTCATCATGGATACATACCGGGTATAGAGGATGCCCAGCCGGCCGAACTCCCCGGCCAGAAAGGCCCGGCACTGCTCCTCCGCCGTCTTTCCCGCATCCTCGGCGGTAAAGTGCTCCGCGGAGAGGAAGCCCGCCCCGAACCGGTCGCAGGCCCGCTTTCCGATGGGGATGATCTTCACCGCGTCCTCCCCGGCCACCGCCCGGAAGATATTCGCGTTGTAGCCTCCCGCCAGCCCCCGGTCACCGGCGATGACGATCAGCCGGGTTCCCGATCCATGGGGCTGCATATAGGGGGATTTCCCGCATTCCGGCGAGGCTGTCAGCTGCTCCACCACCGCGGAAAGGGCCTCTGTGTATTCCCGGGATTTCATCATGGCCGCCGTCGCCCTCCGGATTTTGGAGGAGGCCACCAGCCCCATGGCCCGGGTCAGATGCAGCGTGGAATCCACGGACCGGATCCGGGTCCGCAGGGATTTGATATCCGCTCCCATACTTACCTCCGGAATCCTTTCAGGGCGCCTTCCAGGGCCTTCACGTCCCCGTCTTCCCAGTACCCTTCCTCAATCCGCTTCATCAGGTCGCCGTAGCGGTCGGACAGATAGGTGAAGAATCCTTCCTCCCAGGAGGCCACCTGGTCCACCGGCACCTCATTCAGATAGCCCCGGGTCACGGCGAAGACCACCGCCACCTGGCAGCCCACCCGCACGGGCCGGCTGCGCTTCTGCTTCAGCACCTCCACGATCCGCTCGCCCAGCGCCAGCCGGGCCTTCGTGTCCGCGTCCAGATCGGATCCGAACTGGGCAAAGGACTGCAGCTCCCGGTACTGGGCATACAGCAGCTTCAGCTCGCCGGCCACCTTCTTCATGCCCTTGATCTGGGCGGCGCCGCCCACCCGGCTCACGGAGATGCCGGGGTTGATGGCGGGCCGGATGCCGCTGTGGAACAGCTCCGTCTCCAGGAAGATCTGGCCGTCGGTGATGGAAATCACATTGGTCGGAATATACGCGGAAACGTCTCCCGCCTGGGTTTCAATGATGGGCAGGGCGGTAATGGAACCGCCGCCGTATTCCGGGGCCACGCAGGCCGCCCGCTCCAGCAGCCGGCTGTGCAGATAGAAC
>CAZRLU010000322.1:0-2560 GCA_964600995.1 uncultured Oscillospiraceae bacterium
ATCTGAAGGATATCAACCAGATCGGCGCCTGCCGCATGTGCGTGGTGGACACCGGAGCCCGGGCCTTCGGCGCGGCCTGTGTGCTGCCCGTCGCTCCCGGCATGAACGTCAAGACCAATACGCCCAAGCTGCGGGACGCCCGCCGGGTGAACCTGGAGCTGCTGCTCTCCAACCACGACAAGAAGTGCCTCTCCTGCCACCGCAACCAGAAGTGCGAGCTGCAGCAGATGTGCATGGACCTGGGCGTGGAGGACGAGGGAACCTTCGCCGGCAAGATGAACGTCTATGAAATCGACGATCTGAGCCCCTCCATCGTCCGGAACAACAACAAGTGCATCCTGTGCCGCCGCTGCGTCGCCGCCTGCAACAACACCCAGGCCGTCGGCGTCATCGGGCCTGTGAACCGCGACTTCAAGACCGAGATCCGCAGCGCCTGGGGCCAGAGCCTGAACGACGTGGCCTGCATCAACTGCGGACAGTGCATCGCCGCCTGCCCCACCGGCGCCCTGTATGAGAAGGACGGCACCAAGGAAGTCTGGGATCTGCTGGCGGACGACGAGGTGATCACGGTGGTCCAGCCCGCCCCCGCGGTGAGAGCCGCCCTGGGTGAGGAGTTCGGCATGCCCATGGGCACCGCCGTGACCGGAAAGCTGGCCGCAGCCCTGCGCCGGCTGGGCTTCAACAAGGTGTTTGACACCGACTGGGGTGCCGACCTGACCATCATGGAGGAAGGCACCGAGCTGATCGGCAGGCTGCAGAACGGCGGCACCCTGCCGATGATCACCTCCTGCAGCCCCGGCTGGATCAAGTTCTGCGAAACCTATTATCCCGAATTTATCCCGAACCTGAGCTCCTGCAAGTCTCCCCATGAGATGGAAGGCGCCATGATCAAGAGCTACTGGGCGGAGAAGGAAGGCATCGATCCCCATAAGATCCGGGTGATCTCCGTCATGCCCTGCACCGCCAAGAAGTTCGAGGCGAAGCGGCCGGAGCTGGGCCACGACGGCATGGCGGATGTGGACGCGGTCATCACCACCCGGGAGCTGGCCCGGATGATCAAGGAAGCGGGCATTGACTTTGTCAACCTGCCGGACGAGGACTTTGACAGCGTGCTGGGCGAGAGCTCCGGCGCGGGCGTCATCTTCGGCGCCACCGGCGGCGTGATGGAAGCCGCGCTGCGCACCGTGTATGAGAAGGTGACCGGCGAGACCCTGAGCCCCGTGGAATTCCATGAGGTCCGCGGCATCCAGGGCGTGAAGGAAGCCACCGTAAAGGTGGGCAGCCTGGACGTGAACGTCGCCATCGCCCACGGCACGGCCAACGCCGCGAAGCTGCTGGACAGCATCAAATCCGGCGAGAAGAATTACACCTTCATCGAAGTGATGGCCTGCCCCGGCGGCTGCGTGACCGGCGGCGGTCAGCCCATCGTCAGCGCCCAGAAGCGGATGGAAATTGATCCCAAGACCGTCCGCGCCCAGGCGCTGTACAACGAGGACGCGGGCAAGCCGGTCCGGAAGAGCCATGAGAACGAATCCGTCATGGCCGCCTACCGCGACTATCTGGGCGAGCCCAACAGCCACAAGGCCCACGAGCTGCTGCATACCACCTATACGGCCCGGGCCAAGTACACCAAGTAAGCATGGAAAAGGGCACCCCGGCGTGAAAACGCCGGGGTGCTTTCATTCCATGGGAAGGGGAGCGCGGGGAGGAGACGGCGCTTCCGGGCCGCGCTCCGGCGTCCCGTGCCGCGGAAACGGCCCGAGCCTGTCGGATAAGGTCGGAAATGCATGCATTTCTACGGTTGAGAATTACCGGAAGGATATGATAAAATAATAAAACCCTTAGTGCGGGAGGATGAACGGATGCCGGAAATCAGGGAGCTCATACGGGAAGGCAAGGGCAAGCGGGTTTATGCCACGGAGGATCCGGATCTGGCGGTTGTGTACTACAAGGACGAGGCCATTGCGTACCACGGGCTGAAGCGGGGGCGCATCCTGGGAAAGGGAGAGATCAACAACGCCATCTGCGAGCATCTGTTCACCCTGCTCCGGGAGCAGGGCATCGAGAATCATTTTGTCCGCAAGCTGGACGCCCGGCAGAGCCTGGTGCTCCGGTGTGAGATGATGGACTTCGCCGTGAAGATCCGGAACCGGGTGGCGGGGAGCCTGCATGTGCGGACGGGGCTGCCGGTGGGCATGAAGCTGGAGCAGCCGGTGATCGAGTTCGTGCTGAAGGAAAGCGAGATGGATTCGGATCCTCTGGTGAACCACACCCATCTGCTGGCCATGAAGGCGGCCACCATGGAGGAAATTGAGGAGGTCCGCCGGCTGAGCAAAAGGATCAATGAGGTGCTGTCCGCCTACATGAGCGAGATCGACATCGAGCTGATCGATTTCAAGATCGAATTCGGACGGTACAAGGGCAGGATCCTGCTGGCGGACGAGCTGAGCCCGGATACGGCCCGGTTCTGGGACAGCAGGACCCACGAGCCCCTGGATATCGACCGGTTCAAGCGGGATCTGGGGGATGTGAAGGAAGCCTATCAGGAAGTGCTGCACCG
>CAZRLU010000323.1:0-2161 GCA_964600995.1 uncultured Oscillospiraceae bacterium
GAAACCACATACTCCGGACTTCCGGGGGCGATCCGGCTCAGCCGGTCGATCTCCTTTTCGCATTTCGCCCGGGCTTCCTCGCTCAGCGGGGTCTCCTCCATCCGCTTCCGGTATCCGTTCTGATCCTCCGCCTCGTCCCCTTCGCCCAGCTCCGTCTGAATTGCCCGGATCTGCTCCCGGAGATAGAAATCCTTCTGATTCCGTTCCACCTGCCGGCGGATCCGGTTCTGGATCTCCTTTTCCGTGTCCGCCAGATCCGTTTCCCGGATCAGCACGGCGCAGATCTTCTCCAGCCGCTGCTGGGAATCCAGCTCCTCCAGGAAGTCCTGCTTCTCCCGCCACTTCTGCAGGATGTTGGCGGCCAGCAGGTCCGCGATCTCCCCGGGCTTCTCCAGGTTGCGGACGCTTTCCACCATCTCCTGGCTCACCCGCTGGCTGCTTTTGGCATATTCCTCAAAAAGGTCCTGGGTCGTCCGCACCAGCGCCTTGCCCTCGTTGCTGCGGGGCACCTTGTCCCTGTGCAGCAGGATCCGGGCCAGCAGATACTTGTCCTCCTCCAGCACCTCTTCGATGGTTCCCCGGCACTCGCCCTCCACCAGAATCCGGATGTTCTCCCCGGGCAGGTTCATCACCTGCCGGATCGCCGCCACCGTGCCCACGGCGCAGAGCTGATCCGGCCTGGGTTCCTCGGTTTCCTCGTTCTTCTGGGCCACCAGGAATATCTTCTGATTCGCCGCCATGCTCTGCTCCAGCGCGGCGATGCTCCTGGGCCGCCCGATATCAAAATGCAGCGCCATGCCCGGGAAAAGCATCATGCCGCGCAGCGGCAGCACCGGCAGCTCCATCGTCCTCTGTATTGCCATGGTTTCCTCCTGGTCTGATCGATGTTTCTTTAGTATACAGAAAAAACGCCATTTTGCAAGCAAGGCATAAAAAAGCCTTCTCCGTCAGCTCCTGGAGAAGGCCAGCCCGGGGGTTATGAAACTTCGCTGTCCGGCAGGGGCAGGCTCTGGCGGCCCCTGGCCGCAGCCCTGCGCCGGGCTCCCTTGCGCAGCTTTGGTTTTCCGCCCTCCAGGGCATCCCTGTCAATCACGCATCCGTTCACGTCCGTCATGCCCGGAAGCTCAAACATGGTCTCCAGCATGCAGTCCTCGATGATGGCCCGCAGCCCCCGGGCGCCCGTCTTCAGGCTGATGGCCTTCCGGGCGATTTCCCGCACCGCGTCCTCCTCGAAGGTCAGCTGAATTCCGTCCATCTCCAGCAGCTTCTCATACTGTTTGCACAGGGCGTTCCGGGGCTCCGTCAGGATCCGGATCAGCGCGTCCTCGTCCAGGCCGTCCAGGGTCACCACCACGGGCAGCCGCCCCACAAACTCGGGGATCAGGCCGTAGCGGGTCAGATCCTCCGGCCGGACCTCCTTCAGCGCGTCGGTCCGCTCCGGATCCCGGGCGCTCTGAATCTCCGCGCCGAAGCCCAGCACCTTCTTGCCGATGCGGTTTTCGATGATGGGAACCAGGCCGTCAAAGGCGCCGCCGCAGATGAAAAGGATATTGGAGGTGTCGATCTGGATCATCTCCTGCTGGGGATGCTTCCGGCCCCCCTGAGGCGGCACGGAGGCCACCGTGCCCTCGATGATCTTCAGCAGCGCCTGCTGCACGCCCTCGCCGCTCACGTCGCGGGTGATGGACACGTTCTCGCCCTTCCGGGCGATCTTGTCGATTTCGTCGATGTAGACGATGCCCTTCTGGGCCCGCTCGATATCCCAGTCCGCCGCCTGGATCAGCCGCAGCAGGATCGTCTCCACGTCGTCGCCCACATAGCCGGCCTCCGTGACACTGGTGGCGTCCGCGATGGCGAAGGGAACCTCCAGAATCCGGGCCAGGGTCTGGGCCAGATAGGTTTTGCCGCTGCCCGTGGGCCCCAGCATCAGGATGTTGCTCTTCTGAAGCTCTACCGTGTCGGCCTTCTTCCGCAGGATCCTCTTATAGTGGTTGTAAACCGCAACCGCCAGGACCTTCTTGGCGCGCTCCTGGCCGATCACATATTCGTCCAGATTTGCCTTGATCTGCATCGGCTTCGGCAGCCGGTCGAAAGCCAGCGGCAGGCCGTCATATCCGCTGGCGGCGGCTTCCCCGGCATTCTCGCCGATGATAGTCATGCA
>CAZRLU010000323.1:2171-2559 GCA_964600995.1 uncultured Oscillospiraceae bacterium
TCCCCGCGATCAGGCGGTTCACCATTGACTGCGGCTTCCCGCAGAATGAGCAGCGGAGGCTGCGCCGGTCGTCATTTCTTGCCATGCTGTTGTATCTCCTGTATCATTCCTGATTGAATCGCTCCGATGTATCACTCAATATGGGGGAGCACCCCAGGTGTTCCCCCATAAATGGCTTACGATTTCAGCGTCTGGTGATGACCTGATCGATGATGCCGTACTCGAGCGCTTCCTGCGCGGTCATGAAATGATCTCTCTCGCAGTCCCGCTCTACTTCTTCCACAGCTTTCCCGGTGTTCGCTGCAAGGATCTCATTCAGCCGTTTCTTGATCCGCAGGATATGCTCCGCCTGGATCTGGATGTCGGTTGCCTGGCCGCGGCTTCCGCC
>CAZRLU010000324.1:0-2553 GCA_964600995.1 uncultured Oscillospiraceae bacterium
TTTCACCGGATAAAGGATACCATATTCCCCCGGAGTTTTCAATGTTGAAGCTTCCTCCCGGCAGCCCTCCTGCGGTGTTTGCAGACTGCGGGCCTTGAGAACGCCGGTTCTTAGCGATTGGCAAGCGCCCGGCGCGCAGACAGAGCTTAGAACCGCTGCGTTTGAACGTGAGTGAAAGAAGCGTCTCCCCGGCGGGGAGTGCCGCAGGCAAGCGCCTTGAACGAATCAACCGAAACAAGCGCGGCCGCCGCCCCAAGGCGGCTGCGCGCCGATTGAGGTTGCGTTTAGCGGGAGCGTCCGCAGGCGCAAATACCGCTACAGGGGGGCTGCTTACCCCGTGAGCAGAAAAATTGGTCTGCGCCAGCTCCCGGCTCCGTTGAAAACCGCCGGGGTTTGTGATAAAGTGGCGGAAGGGCCCGCGGAAGCCGCGGGCCGCCGGAGGTGCGCATGAAACAGAAATCCTTCCTGCTGCTGCATATCCTGCTGCTGCTCTATTCCGGCAGCACCGTCTGCAGCAAGCTGGCGTCCGGGGAGCCCTTTCTCTCCTTCCGCTTCATCCTGTATTACGGGGTGCTGATCCTGCTGCTGGGGATCTATGCCCTGGGCTGGCAGCAGGTGATCCGCCGCCTGCCCCTGACCACCGCCTATGCCAGCAAGGCCATCACGGTGGTGTGGGGCCTGCTGGCGGGGCTGCTGTTCTTCGGCGAAGCCCTGACCCCCGGCAAGGTTCTGGGGGCCTTGCTGGTGATCGCCGGCGTGGTGCTCTTCGCCTTTGCCGACGGAAAGGAGGAGGGGAAATGAACTGGTCCTCTGCGCTGATCCTCCTTTTCGGGGTCTTCATCAGCTCCGTGTCCCAGGTGATGCTGAAGATGGCCGCCCGGCGGGAGTGGCCCTCCCGGATCCGGGAGTATCTCAATCCCCTGGTCATCGGGGCCTACGCCCTCTTCTTCGGCTCCACCCTGCTCTCCATCCTGGCCTACCGGGGCCTGCCCCTGAGCCTGGGCCCGGTGCTGGAGGCCACCGGCTATATCTGGGTCACCCTCTTCGGCGTGACCCTCTTCCGGGAAAAGATAAACGGCATGAAGCTGCTGGCCCTCTGCCTGATTCTGGGGGGCATCCTGGTTTCCGCTCTGCTGTAAACCCGGCGACGCCCGCCGGAAGGCACAGCGGCTGCCGCCTTCCTCCCGAACCGCCTGACCGGCACGCAAAAGGCCGCCCGGCAGCCGGTCCCCTGCATACCTGCAATCACGCTGCCGCAGGCGCGCAAAAGGCCGCCCGCTCCCCGCATGGGGGAACGGGCGGCCTTTGCTGTCTCCGGGCTTTTCCCGGCGGGGCTCAGGGCTGAATCAGGTTTTCCAGGGTTTCGAAGAGGGCCTCCGGCTCCACCGGCTTGGACAGGTGAGCGTTCAGCCCCGCCTGCAGACTCCGCTGCACGTCCTCATCGAAGGCGTTGGCGGTCAGGGCGATGACGGGCACCGTCCGGGCGTCCTTCCGGTCCAGGGCCCGGATCCGACGGGTGGCCTCCAGGCCGTCCATCTCCGGCATCCGCATGTCCATCAGCACCGCGTCATACCAGCCCTCCGGGGATTTTTCAAACATTTCCAGGGCGACGCGGCCGTTCTCCGCCACGTCCGCCTCCATCTCCCGCATGCTCAGGACCATCACCATGATCTCGGCGTTCACCGCCACGTCCTCCGCCAGCAGGATCCGGCGGCCCTTCAGGTCCGTCCGGGTTCCGGCCAGGATCTGGTTCTTCCGCTTGAAGGCCGTCCGGAACTCCTCCAGCACGTTGGAAGCGAAGAGGGGCTTGGGCACGAAGGTATCCACCCCGGCCGCCTTGGCCTCCTCGGCCACGTCATCCCAGTTAAAGGAGGTCAGGATAATGATGGGGGTGTTCCGGCCCACGATGCTCCGGATCCGGCGGGTGGTTTCCACCCCGTCCATCTCCGGCATCCGCCAGTCCACCAGCACCAGGTTGTAGTCCTCCCGGCGGGCATGGCGCATCCGCACCATCTCCAGGCCCTCCCGCCCGGATTCCGCCGTTTCGCAGTGGACCCCCACCTGGCCCAGCACGATCTGGGCATGCTCCAGAGCCACGGGGTCGTCATCAATGACCAGCACGCTCATCTCATGGGGGTTCAGCTCATCCGTCTCCGGCCCGGTCTGCCGGGTGGACTCGCCCAGGGTCACGGTGACGAAGAAGGCAGAGCCCTTTCCCTTCTCGCTCTCCACCTCGATATGGCCGTTCATCAGCTCCACGATGCTCTTTGTGATGGGCATGCCCAGGCCGGTGCTGCCGAAGCGGTTGGTGGAGGAGGCGTCCTCCTGGCTGAAGGGATCGAAGATGCTGGGCAGGTATTCCGGGCTCATGCCGATGCCCGTGTCCCGGATGGTGAACTTCAGCGTGGCCATGCCGTCGAACCGGGGCCCCTCCTCGATGAGGAAGCTGACGCGGCCCCCCCCCGGGGTGAACTTCACCGCGTTGCCCAGGATGTTGACTGCGTCCTTCCAATCTTCTCAAATAATCTCTGCAGATCCTTAGGATCCGGATCC
>CAZRLU010000325.1:0-2551 GCA_964600995.1 uncultured Oscillospiraceae bacterium
ACCTTCTACTTCGTTCAGGGGCCCGATGTGGAGCCCACCTACCGGGAGATCACCGAAGGCGCCTGGGGAGATCCCGGGCCCTACGGCGTGGTGCACAGGATCGCCTCCTCCGGAGACGAAAAAGGCGTGGGCGCCTTCTGCCTCAGGTGGGCCCTGGAAAAGGCCGGGCACCTGCGCATCGACACCCACGCGGATAATCTGGTGATGCAGAATCTGCTGAAAAAGCTTGGCTTTGCATACCGGGGAATCATCTTTGTATATGAGGACCGGGATCCCCGGCTGGCCTTTGAAAAGGCGAATTGATTTCAAGCCCGATTATATCGGAAAAGCTCCTGGACCTTCAAGGCCCGGGAGCTTTTCCGCTTTGACCCGGGTCCCGCTTCGTGGTATCATTTTCCGGAACAGGAAAAAGGGGAGTCAGCACAATGGAAATCAGTACGAGCTTCCATCCCGCGGAAGGCGCGGAAATCACCGTGGTGGGCGGCGCCAACGTGGATATCGGCGGAAAGCCCTTCGCGCCGCTGGTGGAAAGGGATTCCAACCCCGGCAAGGTGCGGACCTCCGTGGGCGGCGTGGGGCGGAACATCGCCCATAACCTGCGGCTGCTGGGCCTTCCCGTAGCCTTCCTCACGGCCCTGGGCCGGGATGCCCACGGGGACCGGATCGCCGCGGAGTGCGCCCTGGCCGGCATCGGCTGCGACCGGATCCTGCGGGTCCGGGAGGAGCCCACCTCCACCTATCTCTTTATCGCTGACGAAACGGGAGACATGCATCTGGCGGTCTCCGATATGGAAATCTGCCGCCGGATCAACCCGGAATATCTTGCCGGAGAGCTGGATCTGCTGGAAGCCTCCGCCGCGGTGGTGCTGGACGCGAACCTGCCGGAGGAAAGCATCCGGTTCCTGGCGGAGCGGCTGCGGGTTCCCCTTTTTGCCGACGCGGTTTCCGTGGCCAAGGCGGGACGGCTGCGGGGAGTCCTGGGCCGGCTGCACACCCTGAAGCCCAATCTGCAGGAGGCAGAGCTGCTCAGCGGCATCCATATCCGCTCCGAGGCGGATCTGCTCCGGGCGGCGGATACCCTGCTGGCCACGGGGCTGAAGCGGGTCTTCATCTCCCTGGGCCGGGAAGGAGTTCTCGCCGCCGGGGAGGAATGGAAGGTCCGTATTCCCTGCTTCCCCGCGAAGGCCGTGAACATGACCGGGGCAGGGGACGCCATGATGGCGGGCCTGGTCTGGGCCTGGACGGAGAAGCTGAGTCTGGAGGATTCCGCCCGGGCCGCGGCGGCCGCGGCGGCCGTGGCGGTGGAAAGTTCCCACACGGTCAATCCCGCCCTGTCCGCCTCCGAGGTGCGGCGCCGCCTGCAGGCATGAACCAGGGAGCCGGAAACCGGCTCTCTTTTTTTGCGTTCATCCGGGTCAGGAAACCCCGTTCAGGCTCACCGCCTCCGCTGCTTCGCCCTCCTCCGTCAGGCCGTTCCAGAGGCGGTAATACAGGCCCTTCCTGGCCAGCAGCTCCTCGTGGGTGCCCTCCTCCTCGATGCCCTGGCGCCCAAGCACCAGGATCCGGTCCGCCCCGCGGATGGTGGTCAGCCGGTGGGCGATGGTCAGGGTGGTGCGCCCGTGGGCCAGCCGGTCCAGGCTGCGGCTGACCAGAATCTCGCTCTCGTTGTCCAGGGCCGAGGTAGCCTCGTCCAGCAGCAGGATCTTCGGGTTTTTCAGGAAGACCCGGGCGATGGAGAGGCGCTGCTTCTGCCCGCCGGACAGCTTCACGCCCCGCTCCCCGATATAGCTGTCATAGCCCCGGGGCAGCTGCAGGATGAATTCCTCGGCGCCCGCCATCCGGGCCGCCTCCCGGATCTCCGCGTCGGTGGCGTGCTCCCGGCCGTAGGCGATGTTGTCCCGCACCGTGCCGCTGAAGAGATACACATCCTGCTGCACGATGCCCACCGCCCGGCGCAGGCTTTCCAGGGTCACCCGGCGGATATCCTGGCCGTCGATGAGGATCCGGCCGCCGGTGACGTCATAGAACCGGGGAACCAGATGGCACAGGGTGGTCTTTCCGCCGCCGGAGGGCCCCACCAGGGCGATGTTCTCCCCGGGGCGGATGGTCAGGGACAGGTGGCGCAGCACCCGGTTGTGATCGTCGGGATATTCAAAGGATACATCCTGGAATTCGATCCGGCCCTCGGTGACGGACAGGGGCACCGCGTCCGGCGCGTCCTGGATGTCCACCGGCGCGTCCATGATTTCGATAAACCGCTCGATGCCGGTCATGCCCCGCTGGAACTGCTCCGCGTAATCCACAATCCGGCGGATGGTGGCGATCAGGGTGGAGACATAGAGGATATAGGCCACCAGATCTCCGGCGCCGATGACCCCGTTTACCAGGAAGAGGCCGCCCGCCAGGATCACCACGGTGTACATCAGCCCGTCAAACATCCGGTTGGAGGTGCCGTAGGTGGCCATGGCATAGTACCACCGGGTCTTGATCCGGCGGAACTCCTGGTTGCCCCGGTTGAATTTCTCCTCCTCCGCCCGCTCGCCGGTGAAGG
>CAZRLU010000326.1:0-2551 GCA_964600995.1 uncultured Oscillospiraceae bacterium
GCGAGCGGCGGATTCCGCTGCAGATCGCCAAGCAGGTGAAGGGCCGCAGGGTTTACGGCGGCCAGAGCACGCACATGAGCCTGAAAGTGGTTTCCGTGGGTGTGCTGCCCCTGATCTTCGCCTACAGCTTCCTGGCCTTCCCGGGAACGATCGCTCAGCTGATCGATCCCCAGATGAACGGCTGGTTCACCCGCTGGTGGGCCACCACCATGTACACCGGCTCCGTCTGGTACATGATCATCAGCGCGCTGCTGATCATCGCCTTCACCTTCTTCTACAGCTCCATCAGCTTTGACCCCAAACAGCAGGCTGATCAGCTGCAGCAGCAGGGCGCGGTGATCCCCGGACAGCGCGGCAAGAATATCCGGCAGTATCTGCAGAATATTATGAACCGGCTGAATCTGTTTGCGGCCCTTTTCCTGGCCGTGCTGAGCGCTGTGCCTACGCTGCTGCTCCGCCTGGCGGGCGTCAGCGTTCCCTTCGCTGCCAGCTCCATCCTGATCGCCGTGAGCGTGTCCCTGGAGACCATCCGCACCCTGCAGGGTGAGATGAGCATCCGCGGCATCGACATGGATATGGACAACGTCGGGTTTATGTAATGGATCCCTCGAAGGGGCGAGGAACTGCCTCGCCCCTTCCTTTCATTCATGATGGAAAGGAGTTCGGAAGGATGAACATTATTTTTCTCGGACCTCCCGGAGCCGGCAAGGGAACCCAGGCGCAGAAGATCTGCGCCGCGCTGAACATTCCGCAGATTTCCACCGGCGATATCCTGCGCAGAGCCATGAAGGAAGGAACGGAAACGGGCCTGAAGGCGAAGAGCTACATCGACGCCGGACAGCTGGTTCCCGATGAAGTGATCATCGATATCGTCAAGGAGCGGCTGCGGATGGAGGACTGCCAGGGCGGCTACATCCTGGACGGATTCCCTCGGACCGTGCCCCAGGCGGAAGCCCTGGACACCTTCGCCACCATTGACTGCGTCATCGAGCTGGATGTGGCGGATCAGGTGCTGGTGGACCGGCTGAGCGGCCGCCGGGTGTGCGTCAAGTGCGGCGCCACCTACCATCTGAGTATGCTGAAGGGAGAAACCCGCTGCGCCAACTGTGGCGAGGAGCTGATTCAGCGCAACGACGACAAGGCGGAAACCGTGCTGGCGAGGCTGAAGGTCTATCATGACCAGACCGCGCCGCTGATCGGATACTACGAGGCCAAGGGGCTTCTGAAGAAGATCGACGGAGCCCAGGGGCTGGACAACACCACCCAGGCCATTCTCAGCACGCTGGGAGCGAAAGCATGATCAGTCTGAAGAATCCCGCGCAGATTCAGAAGATGCGCGAGGCGGGAAAGCTGCTCTATGAGGTGGAACAGCAGGTACGGGCCGCCATCCGGCCCGGGGTGACCACCGCGGACCTGGATGTGCTGGCGGAACAGCTGATCCGCAAGGGGGGAGCCATTCCCTCCGAGAAGGGCTACCAGGGCTATCCCTGCTCCATCTGCGCCAGCGTCAACGACGTGGTGGTCCACGGGATCCCCAGCGACCGGCAGGTGCTGAAGGAAGGAGACATCGTCTCCATCGACTGCACGCTGCTGCTGGACGGCTGGCAGGCGGACTCCGCCTTCACCGTCGGAGTCGGCCGGATCAGCGAGGAAGCCGCCAGGCTCATCGCCGCCACGGAGGAATGCTTCTGGGAAGGTATCCGGCAGTGCGTGGTGGGGCAGCGCCTGGGCGACGTGGGACACGCCATCGAGCAGCACGCCCTGAAAAACGGCCTGGCCCCCATCCGGGATTACACGGGCCACGGCATCGGCCGGGAAATGCACGAGGATCCCTCCGTGTTCAACTACGGGGAACCGGGACGGGGCATCCGGCTGCGGCCCGGCATGACCATCGCGGTGGAACCGATGATCGTCCAAGGAAGCTGGCACATCGAGAACGATCCGGACGGCTGGACGGTTCGCACCCGGGACCACAAGCTGTGCTCCCATTATGAGCACACCATCGCCATCAACGAGACCGGTTATCCGGAGGTGCTGACGCTGCCGGGCTTCAGCTGGGAGGAGACTCCCCTGAACGCCGACGGGTATCCCTGCATATCCTGTCTGGCAGACCACGCGAAGGGAGACAAAGCATGAAGGAACCCTTTTCCTTCGAACCGGGACGGGTGGTGCAAAGCACCCAGGGCAGGGACAAGGGAAAATATTTCCTGATCCTGGAGGAGCTGGGGCAGGGGATGGTCACCATGGCCGACGGTCTGAACCACACCCTGGAACACCCGAAAAAAAAGAAAACCAGGCATTTACACGCGAAACCGATTGTGGTAAACTTAAAGACGGTCCGTCCCGAGGGTGGCCGGATTCAGGACAGCGACCTGAGAAGGGCGCTGGAGAAGAACGGATTCGCGGTGAAACGTTCGCTGTGCAAGGAGGGCTGATCTTTTGTCCAAGAGCGACGTGATCGAAATGGAAGGCAAGGTGGTTGAAGCCCTGCCCAACGCCATGTTTCAGGTGGAGCTTCAGAACGGCCACCAGATTCTGGCTCATATCTCCG
>CAZRLU010000327.1:0-2535 GCA_964600995.1 uncultured Oscillospiraceae bacterium
GCGCCTCGGTCACCGGGCTGTAATAGGCCCCGGCCGTCCCGTCCTCCCGGATTCCGGTCAGCTCGACCTCCGTCATCTGTCCCTCCGCCAGCTTTGCAAAGCGGTGTCCCTTCAGCATCTCCTCCTGCCCGGCTTCAGAGATCGCCACAAACTGCCGGTCGGTCAGGTCGAAGAGCACGTGTTCCCCGACGATGCCCAGCTCGGTTCCGTCCGAGAAGCTGACCCGGAGCGCCGGCGCCTCCTCCTCCACCCGGTGGAAGAAGGTCAGCGGCGCGTCGGTCAGGCATCCCCGGTCGAAATCCCAGGCCATCAGCCGGTCGGAGGTTTCCAGCTCGTCCACCCGCTTTTCACTTCCGTCGGCCAGCAGGATCAGGGTCTCCGGCGTCAGGCATTTCTTTTTTTTCTTCGGCTCCGGCTCCGACGGCTCAAAAGTCTTGGTTTCCGGCTGGGCGGATTCGGTTTTCTTTTCCTCGAACTTTACCTTTTCCTCTTCCGGCCTGAATACCACCGTAATCCGGACCTCCTGATTCTGGGCCTGATATTCGTTCCACGTGTTCCGCATGTCGGCGGTGGTCTGCCGGAGCGTTTCCTGCACCGCCTCCTGCTCCGGATTCCGGGTCTCCTCCTCCGCCTTGTAAATAATCGGATTGTCCCGGCCTTCCTGGCGCTTCTTCGCCTCTCCGACCAGCCCGGCCAGCCGGTTCCGATCCACCCGGATCTCCAGGCCCCCCAGGGTCAGCGTATCCGGGATCTCCGCGTTCCCCGGATCGCCGCACAGCGCCAGCAGGAAAACCATGGTCTCCCGGTTGTTCTGCAGGAGACTCCTCTCCTCGTCGCTCAGATCGGAAAGCTTTTTGCCGTTGACCAGGATGACCGGATCCTTCCCGTTGATTTCTCCGTCCCACCGCATCAGCCCGGTCAGATCCACCGACGTCTTCCCCGTCAGCGCCAGCCCCGGCACCTTTTCGAGGGTCCGGGTTTCCACATGCTCCGGATTCCGTTTGCAGACCCGCCGCTCCTTCCCTTCCTGCTCCAGCGTGGCGGGGGTGACCGTCTCCCATTCGCCCCAGTAATGTCCCTTCGCGGGAATCACCCGGGATTCGAAATGATGCTCATTGCGCGCGCAGAAGCGGTTCTCCCGCCCGGCCGTTTCGCAGGTGGCCATTTTGCTGAGGATCCATTCCCCCCAGGCATGGCCCGGCGCGGCCGAGGTCCTCGTTTCCGTGTGGCTGCTGTCCCTTGCGCAGACGCGGGTTTCCTCCCCGGCGGTTTCGCAGTCGGTGATCCTGCTGACGCGCCACTCTCCCCAGGCATGGCCGGTCGCAGGGGTCTCCTCCGTCTCCCGGGAAAGCTCCGCGCCGCAGACGGAGCAGGTGATGACGACCACCCGCCGTCCGGCCGTTTCACAGGTCGCCGGACTTTCCTCCGCGATCCGCGGATCTCCCGGCTCGTGGGGCATGTCGTCAATGCAGCCTCCTCCGATCTCCACCGGAAGCTCCTCTCCCCGTCCCAGCCCGGGAGCCATGGCCAGGCAGCAAAGCAGCAGGCCGATCAGAACCATTCTGAATCCCTTCATCTTCATCCGTATTCCTCTCCTTTTCGCGGGTCGCCCGCGTTGCTTTCGTATATCCGTATCATATCAGAGGGTGATTCCGGAAAAAAGTGACCCTGGGGCTACCCTCCGCGGTTTTTTATGGACTTTTTGGCCCCTTCCGGATATAATCGGTGCAGATCAAACAGAAATGCCCGCCTGTTCAGAAGGAGAATCAGATGACGTATATCAGGGTTCCGGCCGTCTGGGATAAGCTCCGGCTCGCCGAAGAAACATTCCGTCCGGTGCTGATGCTGGCGACGGCCGGCTGGGGGAAGACCGCTGCGGCGGATTATTATTACAGAAAGCGCGCCGTCCTCCGCCTCTCCGGCATCTCCGGCGCGCTGGACGCGATGCCTGATCCGGACCGGATCCGGCAGGGCGTGATCCTGGTGGACGATCTTTCCTGGATTACGGATCCCGCCAGCCAGCAGTATCTGCTGGATCTCCTGGCTTCCGGCGCCCGTCATCTGGTGCTGATCGGAAGGGGGCATATGCCGGCCTGGCTGGTCCGGGCCTCCGTCCGCACGGAATTCGTCCACATCTCCGGCGCGGATTTCACCCTGGACGCCGGGCTGATCCGGAAGCTCTTTCACCTTTCCGGTGTTTCGGTTTCCGAGGAGGAGGCCGCCCTGATTCAGCGCACCGTCGCCGGATATCCTCCGGCGGTGCTGATGGCCCTGTCCCACATGAAGCAGGGCCAGCCCGTCTCCCGCGCCATGTTCGGGGAAATCCGCATCGAGCTCTTTCATTATCATGAGCAGGCCTTCTGGCGCATGTGGGAGGAGCCGGTCCGGGCCCTGCTGCTGGCGGTCTGCCGGTATCCGTCCTTCTCCCCGGAGATGGCTGCCTTCCTCAGCGGGCTTCCGAATATCCGCGAACTGCTGGAATACGGCCGTTCCATCGGCCAGTTTATGACCCGGACGGGGCCGGACCGGTATGTG
>CAZRLU010000328.1:0-2516 GCA_964600995.1 uncultured Oscillospiraceae bacterium
TCCAGGCTGGAGAAGCTGGTATGCCGCCGGGCGTTGGCGTCGAAGGGGCTGATCCGCACCAGCCGGTGCACCCCCTTCTCGCCCCGCAGGTAGCCGTAGGCGTGGTCGCCGCTGACCTCGAAGGTCACGCTCTTGATCCCCGCCTCGTCCCCGTCCAGCATATCCAGCAGCTTCACCGTAAAGCCCATCCGCTCGCAGTACCGGGTGTACATCCGGTACAGCATCTGCGTCCAGTCCTGGGCCTCGGTGCCGCCGGCCCCGGCGTGCAGGGACAGCACCGCGTCGTTGTCGTCATAGTCCCCCCGCATCAGGGTTTCCAGCTCCAGGGCGTCCGCCTGCTCCTTCAGGGCCTTCAGGCTTTCCCCCGCTTCCGCCACCATGTCCTCGTCGTTCTCTTCCTTCGCCAGCTCCATCATGGTCTCGATGTCGTCGGCGGAGCTCAGCAGCCCCTCGTAGTGGGTCAGCCGGTTCTTCAGGTGGCCCAGCTTCTGGTTCACGCTGGTGCTGCGGGCGGTGTCGTTCCAAAACTCCGGCTGATTCATCTCTTCCGTCAGCTCGTCGATCTGCTCCTTCATGTGGTCGATGTGCAGGGCTTCCCCCGCCGCCAGAATGCTCTTGCGGATCCCCGCCAGATCCTGGGTATATTGTTCGAGTTCAATCATGGTTCATGTACTCCTTTTTCTTTCTCTCCGGTCCGCTGTGAATGAGCTCGAATCAAACTGTTAAGCTTCGTTCTCCTCGGCTTTCCCATGACAGTTCTTGTATTTCTTCCCGCTTCCGCAGGGGCAGGGATCGTTCCGCCCCACCTTCTTCATGGCGCTGACCTTCCGGGGCTGCCGGGGGCCGTCCCCCGCCAGCCGGGCCTCGGTGGGCTTCGCGGTCTGCACCCGCTCCGGCGTCACCTGCACCTTCAGCTGATACACCCGCCGCACCGTGTCCTCCCGGATCAGGTGGTTCAGCTCCTCAAACATATGCCCGGCCTCGATCTGGTATTCCGTCACCGGGTTCTTGCCGCTGTAGGCCCGGAATCCGATGCCGTCCCGCAGCTGATCCATGGCGTCGATGTGGTCCATCCACCGGGTGTCCACGCTCCGCAGCAGCATCACCCGCTCCAGCTCCCGCATGTCCACATGCAGGCCCTCCAGCATCTTCTCCCGCTCCGCATAGAACTCGTGAGCGTCCTGCTTCAGGGCCTCCCGGATGCCCTCCTGCTCCAGCTCCTCCGCCCGGGGCCGCAGGGCCTCCAGGGTGCCGTGCCGGTTGCACAGGTTCTCCAGGTAGTTCTCCGCCTGGGTCCAGTCCCATTCCGCCGGATCCTCGCCGCCCAGCCAGCTGTTCACGCCGAAGTCCACCACGTGGTCCGCCATCTTCAGGATGCTGTCCCGGACGTTCTCGCCCATCAGCACCCGCCGCCGCTGGCCGTAGATCACCTCACGCTGCCGGTTCATCACGTTGTCGTATTCCAGCACGTGCTTCCGCATCTCGAAGTTCCGGCCCTCGATCCGCTTCTGGGCCGCCTCGATCTGCTTCGTCAGCAGCCCGGCAGTCAGGGGCTCGTCGTCCTTCAGCCCCAGCCGGTCCACCATGGCCCCGATCCGCTCGGAGCCGAACAGCCGCATCAGGTCGTCCTCCAGCGAGATGAAGAACTGGGTGGAGCCCCGGTCCCCCTGCCGGCCGGACCGGCCCCGCAGCTGGTTGTCAATCCGGCGGCTCTCATGCCGCTCGGTGCCGATGATGTGCAGGCCCCCGGCCTCCACCACCTGGTCGTGCTCCTTGTCCGTCTCCGCCTTGAACTGCTGATACAGCTCGTTGTAGCGCTTCCGGGCCGCCAGCACCTCCTCGGTCACGTCCTCGTTGTGGCCCGTGGCCGCCTCGATCAGCTCCTCGTCCACGCCCTCCTGGCGCATGGCCCGCCGGGCCATGAATTCCGGGTTGCCGCCCAGCAGGATGTCGGTTCCGCGGCCCGCCATGTTGGTGGCGATGGTCACCGCGTTCAGCCGGCCCGCCTGGGCCACGATCTCCGCCTCCCGGGCATGGTTCTTGGCGTTCAGCACCTCGTGGGCCACGCCCTTGCGGCGCAGCATCTCGCTCAGCAGCTCGGAGATCTCCACCGAGATGGTGCCCACCAGCAGCGGCTGCCCCGTGGCGTGATGCTCCAGGATGGAGGCGATCACCGCGTCGTATTTCGCCTGCTTGTTCTTGTAGACCACGTCCTCCAGGTCCTGCCGGATGTTGGGCCGGTTGGTGGGAATCTCCACCACGTCCAGGGAGTAGATCCCCTGGAATTCCGGCTCCTCCGTCTTGGCGGTACCGGTCATGCCCGACAGCTTCCGGTACATGCGGAAGTAGTTCTGGAAGGTGATGGTGGCCAGGGTCTTGCTCTCCCGCTCCACCTTCACGTGCTCCTTGGCCTCGATGGCCTGGTGCAGTCCGTCGGAATAGCGGCGGCCGGTCATAAGGCGTCCGGTGAATTCGTCTACGATGACGACCTGATTGTCCTTGACGACGTAATCCAC
>CAZRLU010000329.1:0-2513 GCA_964600995.1 uncultured Oscillospiraceae bacterium
GGCTGGAGACCGGCAAAATGGCGGAGCCCTGGCAGGGCAGATGGATCGGCACGGCGGAGGAGGACCGGTTCCATCCGGAGTTCTTCCGGGACTTTGCCCTGGAGGGGGAGATCCTTTCCGCCCGGCTGTATGTCACCGGGCTGGGGCTCTATGAGGCCTTCCTCAACGGCGAAAAGGCCGGGGAGGATCTGATGGCCCCCTTCTGCGGCGATTACAACGAGGCGGTGCAGGTTCAGACCTATGACGTGACCGCCCTTCTGCGGGGCGGGGAGAACCGGCTGTCCATCCTGACGGGCAACGGCTGGTACAAGGGCCGCCTGGGCTACGAGGGCGCGAAGGAGGTCTTCGGGGACCGGTTCCAGGCGCTGGCCGAGCTGCGGGTCCGGATGAGGGACGGCAGCGAGCGGGTGATCGCCACCGACGAAAGCTGGCGGTACCGGGGCAGCGATTTCGAATTCTCGGACATCTATGACGGGGAATGCCTGAACCGGCAGCTCTGGCAGGGGCGGGAGAACCCGGCCCGGCCAGCGGTGCTGATGCCGGAGAAAAAGACGGAGGACCGGCGGAGCCTGCCGGTGGTGGTGAAGGAAAGCCTGCCGGTCCGGCAGGTGCTGCACACCCCCGCGGGGGAAACGGTGCTGGACCTGGGGCAGAACTTCGCCGGGTACATGGAATACGAGGCGGACTTCCCCGCAGGAACCCGGATCGTGCTGGATCACGGAGAGATCCTGCAGGACGGAAATTTCTACAACGACAACTACCGCACCGCCAAGGCCCAGATGATCTACGTGTCCGACGGGCGGAAGGAAACCGTCCGGGCCCACTTCACCTGGTTCGGCTTCCGCTACGTGCGGGTCACGGGGTGGCCCGGAGTGGTCCGGAAGGAGGACTTTACCGGCCGGGCCGTCTGGTCCGACCTGGACGCGGCGCTCCGGTTCCACAGCGGCAGCCCGCTGCTGAACCGGCTGGCTTTGAACGCCCTCTGGGGCCAGCGGAGCAATTTCCTGGACATGCCCACCGACTGTCCCCAGCGGGACGAGCGGCTGGGCTGGACCGGGGACGCCCAGGTTTTCTCCCCCACGGCCTGCTTCCAGATGGACACCCGGGCCTTCTACCGCAAGTTCCTCCAGGATCTGCGGAGGGATCAGGAGAAGCACGGAGGCAGCGTGGCCAACTACCTGCCCAACCTGGGGGGCATGCCGGGAGGCGCCAGCGTCTGGGGCGACATCGCCGCCTTCCTGCCCATGACGCTGTATGATTTCTACGGCGACGCGGCGGAGCTGGCCGAGCAGTATCCCCTGATGCGGGACTGGGCGGATTACGTCTTCCGCCAGGACGAGGAGCACGGCGGCTCCCGGTTGTGGAACTTCGGCTTCCATTTCGGCGACTGGCTGGCCCAGGACGGGGTGACGCCCCAGAGCATGAAGGGCGGCACCGATGATTTCTTCGTGGCCAGCATGTACTACTACGCCTCCACCGGGAAAACCGCCCGGGCCGCCCGGATCCTGGGCCGGGAGGCGGAGGCGGAGATGTATGCGAAGCGGGCGGAGGAGATCCGCGCCGCCATCCTGCGGGAATACTTCAGCCCGGCCGGCCGGCTCTGCGTGGATACCCAGACCGCCTACCTGCTCTGCCTGAACTTCGGCGTCTGGATCGACAAGGAGAAGCTGATCGCGGGGCTGAAGGACCGGTTCCGGAAGGACTGCTTCAGGATCAAGGGCGGCTTCGTGGGCGCCACGATGATGTGCCGGGTGCTGGCGGAGAACGGCCTGGAGGACCTGGCCGCCCACTTCCTCTTCCAGGAGGGCTTCCCCGGCTGGATGCACTGCGTGAAGCTGGGGGCCACCACCATTTGGGAGCGCTGGAACAGCGTGCTGGACGACGGCCGGATCTCCGGCACGGGCATGAACTCCCTGAACCATTATTCCTACGGCTCGGTGATGGAATACGTGTTCCGGGATCTGGCGGGCATCCAGCCCCTGGCTCCGGGCTTTGCCCGGGTGCGCTTCGCGCCCCAGCCCACCTGGCGGGCGGGAGAGATCTCCTGCGCCTATGACTCCGCCCAGGGGGTCTACGCCTCCGCCTGGAAGATCCTGCCGGACGGGCGGCTGCAGGTGCGCTTCGAGGTGCCCTTCGGGGGCACGGCGGAGGCCCGGCTGCCGGGCACGGAGGAAACGGTGGAGCTCACCGCCGGCGTGTTCGAGCGGACTTACACCCCCTCCCGGGACTTCCGGCTCAAGTACAGCATGGCCAGCCGGCTGGAGGAGATGAAGGAGGATCCCGAGGCGATGGCGATCCTGAAGGAGGATCTGCCCGCGGCCTGGGACCTGATCGCGTCCGGCGATGTGGAATTCATGATCATGAGCCTGCAGGACCTGCAGTTCCTGTTCTTCCGGGGCTTCAACCCCGGCATGGTGCAGGAGGGAACCCGGCGGCTCTTCACCCTGAAAGCATAAGCAAGGAGGCATACACCATGATTGACCTGAAAGGGAACCCCTTTTTCCTGAGCGACG
>CAZRLU010000330.1:0-2505 GCA_964600995.1 uncultured Oscillospiraceae bacterium
ACCAGGGACATGCTGGTAATGGCGGAAGCGGAGCAGGAGGCCACCCCCATGAAGACCACCAGGAGCACGGAAGCGCCGTCCGGGCTGAGCCGGGCCATGCCGCTGAAGTACAGCAGCCCCAGGGTCAGAAGCGGCAGCACCAGCAGCCGCAGCGCCGCCATCAGCCACATTCTCCGGTAGGAGGTGAGCTTCCGGATTCCCATGCTTCCCACCAGAATTCCCGTGATCAGCATGGAAAGGGGGCCGATGCAGGAGGCCATGGATTCCACCGCGTCCTCGCACACCTGCGGGAGCCGGAGGCCGGTCAGGAACAGAATCAGTCCTGCGATCACCGCCAGGATGTTGATGTTTCCGAAAAGGCTTTTCAGATCCGAGGCTTTGGTGCCGCACATGACCGACCTGGCATGGGTCCAGAGCAGCAGCTGCTGCACGCACAGGAAGGGGCTGCAGTAAACCACCCACTCCTTTCCGAGAATGGACAGCACCAGCGGCATGATCAGGTTCCCCGCGTTGGAATAGATGACCGAGGTCTGCTCCACCGCGTCCAGCCGCAGGGGCTTCCGGAGCAGGCGGTTCACCAGCAGGAACAGCGCATGAATGACCACTGAAGCCAGCAGGGCCAGCAGAAGGCCCCTCTGGGTGGTGCTGTTCCTTTCAATCTGAAACGAGGAGAGAATCATGCAGGGCAGCAGCAGGTATACGGAGATGATGGAAAGGGTCTTGCTGAAGGACTGCTGAAAGACCTTCAGCCTGGTCAGCAGCACGCCCAGCAGCAGGATGATGTACAGGGAAATGATTTTCTGAATCAGCAGCCAGGACATTTCTTCTCCCCTCAGCCCGCGGTTACATATAGGATCCGCCGGAAACCACCAGGCATTCTCCCGTCACGAAGCTGGAATCGTCCGAGCAGAGGAAGGCCACGGCGCCCGCCAGCTCCTCCGGCTCACCCAGCCGGCCCAGGGGAATCGCGTTCAGGAAGCGCTGCATCACCTCATCGGGAACGGCCCGGAGCATATCCGTGTTCACATAGCTGGGCGCCACGCAGTTCACCGTAATGTTGTACCGGGCGGCCTCCCTGGCCAGGCATTTGGTATATCCGATCACGCCGGCCTTGGCCGCGCCGTAGTTCGTCTGGCCGAGATTGCCGAAGGCGGAAACGGAGGCGAGATTGACGATCTTTCCGTACTTCCGCTCCCGCATGGCGGGAATCACCTGCTTCGTGCAGTTGTACATCCCGGTCAGATTGACGTTCAGCACCGTATCCCACTGGTCGTCCGTCATCTTGTGGAACATCGCATCCCGGGTGATGCCGGCGTTGTTGACCAGAATATCCACCGGCCCGGTTTTCTCCGCGATGGCCGCGAAGCACTCCCGGACGTTCTCCCGGTCGGCTACGTCCACCCGGTATCCTCCCGCGCGCAGCCCCGTCGGATCCAGCTTCGCAGCGGCTGCCTTCACCCCGTCCTCGCTGATATCCATCAGCGCCACATAGCGGCAGTCCTCCTCCAGCAGCCTTTGGGCAATCGCGTATCCGATTCCCCGGGAGGCGCCGGTCACCACGGCGATTTTATCTGTGAATCTCATGATTTTTTCATCCTCTCATATGAGCTTTTCCACTGCGTTCCGCAGCGCGTTTTCATCCCCGACGTTGCCCGGGAAAATCACATAGGGCAGCCCCGGGAAGCGGCTTTCCGGCCCGGTCTGCCACACGGGGACGCCGGGCAGAATCTGGCCCATGACCCGGGCCCGCCGGACCCGCAGCCCCTTCGTTCCGACCTCGCTGGAGGTGATTCCTCCCTTGGCGACGATGAACCTCGGCCGGATCTCCAGCTCTTCCACAAAGCTTGTCACGGCTTCCGAAATCTTCAGGGACAGCTTCAGATCGTCCTCCGGGTTCCCCGTCTGCGCATCCAGCCGTTTCCGGGAGGTATAGACCGCCACCGTCTCCCCGGCCTTCAGCGCAGCCATTTCCTCCGCCATCACCCGGCTGCGTTCCGCCTGGAAGGCCTCCTCCTGCAGGGCAGTGGTCACGTCGAATTCGATAAAGCGGATGTTTTTCAGCTCCCGCAGCTGTTCCAGCTGCAGCGTCGTCTTGTTGACATGGGAACCCGCCACGATCAGGCCGCCGTTCCGGTTGCCCGCGTCGCGCAGCTCCTCCCGGGTGAGAAGCGGCTTGTCGCTGACGCCGCCCAGCACCTTGGTGATCGCCGCGGCGCTGCGGAACATAAACCGCTTCCCGGCCCGCACCGCCCGGACGAACGCGATGGCGAACACCTCCAGGTCCACATAGCCCACCGCGTTCACGATTACCTTTCCGAAGCCGGAGACGCCTTTCAGCAGCTTTTCAGCTGCTTTCGTATCGCCCGCCCGCAGCACATCCAGCCCGATGGATACTGTATCCTGTGCCTTCACAGCGCCGGCGTGCTTTTCCTCGACATATTCCTTCAGGTTGGAGGAAGTGTATCCGAAGGTTCTGTCCTTCGCGAACTCCGTCTGCCCGGCGGG